>NZ_JAMYNL010000018.1:0-101012 GCF_040319065.1 Mesorhizobium sp. M0968 | reverse complement strand
TTTGTGACGGGAGCCAAGAATTTCATGACTGTTCCCTTTCCCTTCGCCGGCTTGCACACGAGCCGGCGGGCCTGACGTGCAACAAGGATATGACAGTCGAACCAGGCTCGGCTGTGGGAATTCCCACACCGGGGAAAACATTGGCGAAATCCGCTCCCAGTTTGCATCCCGGAAAGCGGGGCCTGCGGCCATCAAATTTCCTTGGATAGGGGGTAAGGTGAAGTACACTTGATTGAACAAGAGACCGTTGTGACAGGCTCTCTGGCCTTCATCTCAAGACTTTGCGATGCCGACCTCGCCGCCCTGACCAAACGGTGGCACGAGCGCAGCTATCGACATAACGAGCTAATCATTTCCCACGGCGACACTGGTCGCGATGTCTTCTTCCTGCTGGAAGGACGGGCTCGCGTGACACTGGTTTCAGCGGACGGCAGGGAGATAGCGTATCGCGATGTCGAACCGGGTGACATTTTCGGGGAGCTCGGAGGCATTGACGGGATTGCACGCTCTGCCAGCGTAGTCGCGCTGGAGGCAACCCGCGCTGCACGGCTGTCCGGCACAGCATTCCGGGATATCGTGATGACCCACCCGACTTTTGCCTGGATGCTGCTTGAGCATCTGTCTGCCCAGCTCCGGCGCATGACCGAGCGGGTATTCGAATACAGCACTCTGGTCGTGCGAAAACGGCTGGTCGTCGAGCTCCTGCATCGGGCGGAGAAAGCCGCAGTCGTGGACGGCGAGGTGTCCATAAGCCCGGCACCGACGCATTCCGAGCTGGCGGCAACGATGAGCACGCACAGGGAAGCGGTCTCGCGCGAAATGAGCGACCTCGCCAAGAGAGGCCTGATCGAAAAGCGCGGCAGCAGGTTATTGCTGCATGACGTCTCGGCACTACGGGCGCTGGTCGACAAGAAGGAATAGCGAAGGCTGTCGCTGCGGCGGGGGGCACCGCACGTTTCATACTCCTCGGCCGCAAGTGATTATTCCTTCCGGCAAACCGGGCAACCTAGCGTGCCAGCGCGCGGGTCGGCCTTTGATCGCTTCACCCCTTGCAAGAATCATGACTCGGCTTCTTGATGCGGGCCCGGAACGTTATCCCCAGCCTGCTTGCAGACTTACAAGGGCGGATCGAAGCGTGAAGCTGCATGGACGTTAAATACCAAATCTTCGTCAGCTCGACCTACGCCGATTTGGTGGACGAAAGACGGTCGGTCATCGAGGCAGTTCTTAACCTCGGGCATATTCCTGTGGGGATGGAGGCACACCAGCAGGGCGCGACGGCAAAAAGGGGGGTCGAGATCATTGTCTCGGCCGATCCCGAGGCGGGCTGACAACCAAAATCCATGCTCTTGTGGACGCCAAAGGCAGGGCCGATCAAGCTAACGCTCACGGGAGGCCAGAAGAGCGACATCGCCTCCGCAGCGGATCTGATCACAGATTTGCCGCCAGGTGCGATGCTGCTCGCCGAGAAGGGCTATGACGCTAACGCCTTGCGCACTGCCATCACCGATCAGAACGCTTGGGCCAGTGGTTCACCCACGGCGTTCGCGCGAGCCGATATTTGCCAACGATCTGTGCGTGGAGCTGGAGCGCGGCGCCAGTATCGTGCCACGGCAGATAGGGGATATCGGGCCACCGCTCATCCATGTCTCACTCCGTTCGCTTCGCCAACCACGAACGGATGACCTCACATCATTTGCGTCAAATTAACAGGTCCCGACCCAGTTGCATCGCTGGCATCAACCGCGGCGTGCGATCTTGCGCAGAGTGGGGCACCTGGATAGGCCCAAGCCTTGCGGTTGCTCCGTGTTCGGTCAACCCTTGAGTGTGTTTTGAAAAGCTTTGAAGGCACTCCCTGGCGGCTTGGCGGTCAGCTGCTCCTGGAACTTGGCGAAGTCGGCTACCTCCCAGTGCTCGGCGAGCTTTCCGTCGGCGATCCGGTAGAATTGAAAAGCAGCGCAATCGACGCGATTGCCGGTCGCCTTGATCTCACCGAAGTCATTCACCTGGGTGCCGCTGACGCGATTCATGACCGCCACCCGATCGCCCTCACCGATGATCTGCTCGATGGTCCAAGTGAAATCGGGAAAGCTGGACTTTAGGCCCTCGAGATAGCCGCGGATGACGTCGATGCCGGAGGATTATCCATTCAGCTTGTCACCATAGTCCTGCGAAACAATGTCGGCGAGCTGGGTCAGATCACCGGAATTGAACATATCGAAATAGCGGCGGACGATGGCTTTATTGGCATCAGAACCGGACATAGGCTGCTGTACCCGGTTCCATTCGCTGGCAGGCTGCATCGTCGGCAGTGACCGTGCTGAGCCGTCTGTGACTCGAAGAGTCGAGTAGATGAACGATGAACGAGCGCTGGCCGCGCCGAGATGGCGGTCACTTGGAGGGCGGTAGGTCTGGAAGGTTTGGTTTTTGTCTCGCTGGCGGAGAGGGACTTCATGCACGAGCGCAGCAACGGTTCAGGTGGAAAGCGTTTGGTCGTTGCCAAGACCATCGGCGACTTCTGAAATAGCGAGCGGGCGTGCTGGTCCTTCAGGGGATAATTCCCCGAGGGCCCCGGCGTAGCTGAATCTGGCGGGTACCGCAGCATTTCTTGAACTTCATACCTGAACCGCAAGGACATTGATCATTGCCGCCGCGTTGCAGCCGGCCGACCAGGGGCAGCAGCGCTGCTGAAGGCAGGAGCGCTGCCGCAAGGGCAGCCAACTTGCCCGAGATTCCCGGTACGACGAGGCGACGACCGGATTTGAACCCTCGCCACGCCCGTTCGGCCACATACTCCGGATCCACCTTGGGCAAGATGTTGAAGAGCGCCGTCTGATTGGCGCCTGATCTTGCGAGAAACTCCGTCGACACCGGGCCTGGTGCAACGCATGTGACCGTCACACCGGTTCGGCGCAATTCCTGGTGAAGCGCCTCTGAGAAGAAGCGCACGAAAGCTTTGCTGGCGAAGTACAGAGCCATATAAGGCCCGGGAACGAACCCGGCCACGGAACTGAGATTGAGCACCCCGCCCCGTCGGCGCGCCACCATTCCCGGCAGAAAATGGAGGGTCAGTTCTGTGAGGGAATGTATGTTGAGATCGATGATGCCCAGTTGATCATCAATAGGCAGCGCCGTCGTCGCGCCCCGCAGGCCATAGCCGGCGCTGTTGACCAGGACATCACAGACCAGGCCGTGTGTGGACAGAAAGCCCTCCATGCGCGTCGGCGCATCGCCTGCCACGAGATCCAACTCGAGCGTGAATGCCTCGCCGCCCGCCTCCCTAACCTCAGACGCCGCGGCGGCCAAACCCTCGGGCGAGCGGGCAACCAGCACAACCGCACCGCGCTCCCTTGCCGCGACGCTCGCAATCGCCCGGCCAATTCCACCCGAGCCGCCAATCACGACGATCGCTGGCCGGTATTCACAGTGCGAAATCACGTCGCGTTCCTCTGTCTTGCAGGAGCGGAAACTCCTTGACCGAGCAGCATCACTTCATTGGCGACAGTGCCGTTCAGGATCTTTTCGAATCTCTCCAGTGCTCGTGCGACGTTCGCTCCATCCATGACCCGGTGATCGTAGTGGATGCGGACATTCACCGATCCGTCTTTGCCGATCGGACCGTAGTTCAGAAGCGTGGTCAGTGGTGTCAGCGGGTTGAGTGATTCCGCACCGAGACCAGAATAGACCGACAGTTGGAAGGTACCGAAGTAATTTGCCCTTTGCCGGGCGATGTTCAACCCTAGCCACATAAGCAGCCACCTGACTGGCGCGGGCGCACCTGCCACCCGCAGGGCACGCCGAAACTCCGGGACCTCCAGGATCGGCCGTGATCGAGCCGCATGGATGGATCCCTCAAGTTCCGTGATGGAGTAGCGCTCCGGGCACTTGATGCAGCTCAGCAGAACGGCCGGCTCGCCATCATATTCGCGCTCGTGGGCAATCGAGGCTACGCTTGCCGGATACTCATAAAGCTGCGGCCAGGGCAACTTGACATAGGCGCGCCGCAGCTCCGGCATCTCTAGGGCAAGAAGCGCATATCCTTTCAGGAAGATCGCGGTCCAGGAGGGCCTGGTCTGCTGCGCCATTCTAGCCCTTACGAGTGGGCCGAGGTTCATCTGACGCTGCACCGCGACCCGTGGCACGCCGATCGAAAACCTCATCAGATCGCCAACAAGGCGCCGGGGCGCGGAAAGCTTGAGGGCTCGGCCTCGCATAAAACGTACCTCTAATAAAGATAAGGGACTATTCGCTTGGTCTTTTCCATATAGGCACGGTATTGCGGGCCGAAATTCTCCAGCATCATACGCTCTTCCTCGTCCACTCTCAGCAGGAAAAGGACTGCGAACCCAATCAAACCCGATATGCCCGCAATCCAGTTCGCCAGCAAAAAGACCTGGCCGAGGCCCATGAGCAGGAACGAGGTATACATCGGGTGGCGGACCAAAGCGTATGGTCCGGCGCAGATGAGTTCATGCCGTTCGCGAATCTCCAGCGTAATCGACCAGTTCCGGCCAAGTTCCTTATGGGATCTGCGAAAAACCCATAGCGCGGAGCAGAAGATGATTGTGCCGAGAGCCACGGCCCAAACGCTGGCCGGGTGGTCAGCCGCTGCGGGCATGCCGGTGACAACATAGAAGGCAGGCAGGATTGCGAGGCCAAACAGAGCAGATGCAAGCCCGACGATGTCGGAACGTGAGCGGTAGCCAGTTACAATTCGCACGCGCCTTGCCCGGCGCTCGAAGGGATACCGAATCACGTACCAAGCAACGATGCCGATCACCCAAATGACCTCGCCAAGTGAGGCTGCCGCAATGCTCACTTCAGGTCACCAGCGCCCTTTCTGCGATCGCGACTGTAGCAGCTGCCCCTGAGTATGGCCACTTCACCCATCGTCTCGATTTCGTCACCGGCCGACCTTCAGGCGCAGCGATCCTCTCCGAGTTAGTCCGCAGACGCGAAAGCCGGAGGGGCAGTACCGATCGCATTCGGTCCCATTCATCCCTCGAATCTTGGTTATGTATTCATCTCCCGAAGCTCGGTTATGAATTGTTGCGGCCGGAGCTGAATGGCGGGAGTCTTATATCCCATGGAATGAGCGATGTCCGCCACGAAGCCGTTGCAGTTCAAGACCGTCGCCTGCCAGACATGCGAGCTCGCCTGCAGCTTGCGGATGTAGGCAACGACTTTGTCGTATTCGGCCCGGGTCAATATGATTTGCCAGCTTGCGGATCTGTATGGTTCTTCCAGATCACCGTCGCTCCACCCGGTTTCGGCTGGCACCGGCACGATATGGCCCAGAACATAGGGAACCGCACTGTTCGAAGCCGGGTGAAGGCCCGCGACTTGGGGATCGATCATTCTCCCGGCCCGGTCCAGGCGCCCAAAAACTGCGTAGGTGTGGCCGTAGCTTAGGGCGTAGCGGGAGCGGAACTCGATGAAGTACCGCTCGTCGTTTTTTTGAGGCGCAGCTCCGCCATCGGCATAAGATACGAAATTCGGCTGGGGCGGCAGGTCTTTCGTCTGACATGCCGCTGCCGGGAGGGCCACCAACGCCACAAGCAAGAGACGGCTACTTAGAAGCGTCATCGCCGCGTCCATTCCCGAACTTCACAAAGCACAGACCTAATAACGGCCTATGCTCGCCAACCGCTATGAAGCCGGCCAAAGCCCCGGCTGCGTATGTATGGGGAAGGGCTTGGCACCCCTTCCCCATACAAGCCGGTCCTTACTTAATCACTGGCTGCTCTACCGGAGCGGGTGCCGGAGCCTTACCCTTTCCTTTGCCGATCCAGTCGTTCGCGCAGCCGCTCAGGCTGGCAACGGCGAGCACAGCAACCATTGCAATCAATATCCTGTTCATCAAGCAATCCTTTCCCCGAGGGCGGAATAGCCTATGGAATCGCCACAACTAAAACGATATGCAGCCCCACGAAGTTAGCTGCGATCTACACCAACGCCTAGTGCAGAAATGACACAGTTGGCACCCGGTTGCCGGCGGCACCTTTGCGGTGACGTGCTGGCAGGGTTCACCATCCAACGAAGATCAGGCCTGCCCACCATCAAACAACCACCACCGTCGTGCCCAAAGGAGTACGGTCGTAGAGGTCAATGACGTCGTCATTTATCATACGGATGCACCCGTTCGATACCGCTGTGCCTATCGTCCATGGCTCGTTTGTACCATGTATCCGGAAGTGGGTGTCGCGCCCGTCTCGATAGAGATAAAGGGCACGCGCACCAAGCGGGTTGTTTGGTCCGCCAGGGACCCCCCCTGCATACTGCACCAGGCGCGGCTTGCGCTGCATCATGCTGGCGGTGGGTGTCCACGACGGCCAGTCCGCCTTGCGGCCGACGGTCGCTGTACCCTTGAAGGAAAGTCCCTGCTCGCCGACGCCAACGCCGTAGCGCGTCGCCCACCCGTCAGACTCGACGGCATAGAGAAAACGGTGCGAAGTATCGACGACGATCGTTCCGGCCGGCTCGTTTCCGTCGTACCGCACATGCTGCCGTCGGTAACGAGGATTCAGGCCACGCCTTGGTCCGAACGCGGATGAAATCGACGTGCATCCGGAGATCATCAGAGCCAGACTACCCAGCACGAGCCCCCGGCGCGCAATGTGGTGTTCTTCCATTTGTACCTGCTAGGAAACTGGTCATCTACCGCCGCCCTCGTCTCTACCATTCCGAGGCCTGCGGGCCAAGTCTCGCTGTGTGGTGGCAAAAATGAATTCACAGGATTAAACAAGCGAATTGGAGCGAAACTTCTTGCGATGACCGTCTGCCTCTGTTCGGTTATGTCAGAAATGGCATAGGACAGAGCCGATGAAGCCTGACTTCCATGGTAAAGTCGCGATTGTGACCGGCGCAGGCTCCGGAATAGGTGCGGCTGTTTCACGGCAACTCGCGCAAGAAGGAGCCGAGATTGTTGTCGCCGACCTTGATGCCGAGGCCGCGCGCTGCACAGCCGCCGAAATAAGCTCGCAAGGAGGCAGGGCCTACGACTTTGCGGTAGATGTCACGGATGCGGCAGCAGTGGAAAAGCTGATCGAGTTCACTGTCCAGAAATGCGGCGGACTGGATATGGCGGTAAACAATGCAGGTATCGACGGCATTCGAAAAGCAACGGCAGACTATCCGCTCGACAACTGGCACAAACTGATAAACGTTAATCTCAATGGCGTTTTCTACAGCATGAAGTACGAAATCGCCGCGATGCTGGATCGAGGCGGAGGTGCCATCGTGAACATGTCCTCTGTTCTCGGTTCCGTCGGCTTGCCAACTGCGTCCGCTTACACGGCAGCGAAACACGGGGTCGTTGGATTAACCAAGGTTGCGGCGATTGAATATGCTAGGATGGGCATCCGGATCAATGTCGTCGGCCCCGGCTGGATCGAAACGCCTCTTTTATCGGAGCAAATGGAGGCATTAGCCAGCCGGCGCATGGCGGGTCTTCAGCCGATGGGCAGGCGAGGGAAACCGGAAGAGGTAGCGGCTCTTGTGTGCTTCCTGTTGTCCGACCAGGCCAGCTTTATCACTGGGAGCTACCATCTGGTGGACGGAGCTTACACCGCCCATTAGTGCAGTGGAGACCGGTAACTTCTCTGGGGTGAGCGCGGCCACGATTTGTTAGCGTCGACTGGGCCATCACCATCTCTTTGGTTTCGGAGGTAGTGATGGGAATGGAGTGGACGATTTCGATCGAAGGGACGAACGAATTCGGCGACATCTGTCGCCGAGAGGTCCGGATCGACAAAAGCGATGAGCGTCTGCGTGAAGGAGACCTGGGCCTGTCGATCGACGACGGCAAGAAGATCATGGCCACCCTGCAAACAGCGGTTGTGACCCAGGAGGCGGAAGCCTACACCCTGTTTCGACGGGTCTGTCCGGATTGCCACAATCTTCGGCAACCGACAGCAAGTTCCACGTGCGGCTGTCGGCGGCGTGATGCGGCATCCGTCCGCGGCAGGGTATGAAATCGCGCATCCTATTTATACGCCGTGACCGCAATTTACCGCAGGGCTTGATCGGCGCCCTTCCGGCGGAGGTTGATACAATCTAGATCCTGATCTCTGAACGGAAGTCCGTGCACCAGGGCGGACACATGCCGGCGGCGAGATCATGAAAAGCGACACCCTTTCCTATCCTCCTCGCGGCCTCTCTCGAGAAGAGGCCGCCCGATATATTGGCGTGGGCATAACCAAATTCGACCAGATGGTTGCTGACCGCCGCATGCCGAAGCCGAAGAAAGTTGACGGCCGCGTGATTTGGGATCGACTTAAACTCGAAGCGGCGTTTACCGAATTACATGGAGACGATGATGAGAATATCGTCGACTTCCTGTTGCAAGGGAATCATCGCAGGAAATAGATTCATTCTGCCATGACCGACAAATATCCAGGCCTCTCCTCCTACACCGATCGCCACGGAAAACTGCGGTGGCGGTATCGGACGAAGGAGCGTGTGGTCAGTCTGCCGGCCCCCAATCAGCCGGGCTTCAAGGATGCGTACCAAGCAGCGGTCGAGGGCCGGAAAGTCCCTAAAGCTCCCGTCGTGCGTATGCCTGGAGTCGCCCTGCCCGGGACGTTTGGAGCGGCCTTTCAACGGTTGAAGATCTCGGTCAAGTGGTTGGCGCTTGACGAAGCCAGCAAGCGCAAGAACACGCGGCTGATCGAAGAATTTTTAGAACTGCGCGTGGTCCCTGATCACCCGCTCATCTGGCGGGATGTAGCGGTTAAGAACCTTAGACGTATCCATATTGAAGAGCTTCTTGGCCGCTTCATCGCCACGCCCCACAAGGCCAAGCATCTGTTAGTGGGCATACGCAAGCTGGTCTATGTCGCAATGCGACAAGACTGGATCGAAATCGATCCGACAGCGGCGGTCGAGTGGCGGCCCGCCTATACCGGCTGGAAAGCGTGGCCCCGCGAAGCGATGGCGCAATTCGAAAACCGTTGGCCGCTCGGCACCGCGGCACGCACCTGCTACGGGTTGGCACTTTGGCTTGGCAATCGTCGCGGCGACGTTGCAGGGCTGCGGTGGAACCAACGGGTGACGCGTCGCGTCATCATTGACGGGGTCGAGCGTCAGTTCGACGGATTTGATATCGTTCAGGCAAAGAACAAGGGGCGGACCGGCGGCAAACGGCTCTTCGTGCCCATAACCCCGATGCTTTCGGAAATTCTCGACTCCGCTGACGAGCGCGGGGAAACCGTCTTGGTCAACGCTTATGGGCAGCCGTTCTCCGCCAAGTCACTGACTGGAATGATGGCGCACTGGTGCAAGCTTGCCGGTCTTCCGAAGGGCCTGACCCTGCATGGATTGAGGAAGTCGCTTGGCGTCTATCTGGCGGAGGCAGAGGCCTCAACCAGGCAGCTCATGGATGTGCTGGGTCACGACGACATCGATCATGCCGAACTCTATTCGCGCGAGGCATCGCAGGTTCGGCTGGCGGTGCAGGGCATGGATCGAGTCGTGCGTCTCGTGACGCGCAAGCCGATGCCTGGCGAACCTGTTGGCGAACCCCGTGGCGAACCACCCTATAAAGCATTGATAAATAACGATAATGGTGGGCCCGGAGGGTATTCAGAAAGCCATAAAAATCAATTGGTAAGAGATCAGTGGGACTTCAGAGCATTCAAATCTTTTCCAATGTTTTTCAATGTTGTTGTCCCACTCAGAAGTGCCTCAGTCCACCAAGCCGACGCACTGAACGCCTCACTCGGAAGGGAGGTTTGCGCGTCAGAGGACCGGCCGCTTCTCGCGCCAAGAAGCGGCTACCGCGACCTTTCTCAGGAAGGCTGCACACCGACGCGATCTTCCTTTCGCCTTGCGTCATTTGCGTGCGGCATTTGCGCCAACTGCTGACGCTCAGCGCGAAGACATCAATGTCCTGTTATGGGGCCCGTCTCGAAAGCGGATCTTTAGTGCTACCAGCACCAACGACCGTCTGCGGTCGTTCAGAACACGGGTTACCGTCTCTAAACCGTATATTGGACCGGGCAGCCGCCGGAAATTGATCGAATGGAGGTGATCGCATGTCAGGAGGCGTTCAAAAACGACCTACGACCGCGATCTTCATCGCGGCCGTTTTCATGGTGTCATTCCCGGCTATGCCGACAAGTTCTTTATGATCGGCAGCTTGCGGATCGTCTTGCCCGTCGCCGCCCGTAGCGCGTTGGCGACGGCCGGGCCGATCGGCGGCACACCCGGCTCGCCAACGCCCGTGGGCGGCTCGTCGGACGGCACAATGTGCACCTCGACGCGCGGCATCTGCTCGATCCTGAGCGGCATATAGGTGTCGTAGTTCTCTTGGTCTACGACACCGCCCGTCAGGGTCAGCTCCTCCTGGAGGATCGCGCCTAGCCCGAAGCCGATACCGCCCTCCATCTGAGCGCGGATCTGGTCAGGATTTATCGCGGTGCCGCAATCTACCGCGCAGACGACGCGGTCGACTTTGAAATCATTTCCATCGTTGAAGGTGATCTCGACCACCTCGGCGACATAAGTCGAGAGGCTTTCATGCAGGGCCACGCCGCGGAAACGGCCTTCCGGCAGAGGCTTGTCCCAGCCTGCCTTCTCAGCAGCCAATTTCAGCACGCCGGCATGCCGTGGATGGTGACCGAGCATCGACAAGCGGAAGTCGACCGGATCACGGTTCGCAGCGGCGGCGAGCTCATCGATCAGGGTTTCCATTGCGTAAGCGGTGTGGGTGGAGCCTACCGAACGCCACCACAGCACTGGGATTTTCACGTCCGTGGTGGTCAGCTCGACCTTCAGGTTCGGGATCGCATAGGGCAGGTTGGTGGCGCCCTCTACGGAGGTCGGATCGATGCCGTTCTCGATCATCGCCGCAAAGGGCGAACCGCCCGCGATCGATTGGCCCACGATGTGGTCATGGAGAGCGACGACATTGCCTTCCTTGTCGAGCCCCGCCTCGACTGCGTGCACATAGGCCGGCCGGTACCGCCCACCCCGCATGTCGTTCTCGCGGGTCCACTGCACCTTCACTGGCTTGCCGGGTCCCAGTGCACGCGCTGTGGAAACAGCTTCGATAATGAGATCTGCGTCCGAGACCGCTCGGCGGCCGAAGCTGCCGCCGGTCTTCATCACGTGCAGCCTCACCTTGTCCGGCGTGGTGCCGCCTACTTGAGCGGCAGCCGCCTGATAAAGGTCGGGCATCTGGTGTCCGCCCCAGACGTCGATGGTGCCGTCTTCGTTGATTCGGGCGGCCGCGTTGAGTGGCTCGATCGAAGCATGGACAAGATAGGGGAATTCGTAGTGCCCTTGGATGACTTTCTCAGCACTGGCCAACGCTGCGGGAGTGTTACCGTCGTCGCGCGCGGTGGCCGCGCCCGGATCGTCTGCTGCCTTAGTGTATTCGGCCATGATCTCGGCCGTGCCGCGCCTTTCGGCCTTCTCTTCGTTCCAGGTCACCTCCACGAGATCGCGGCCCTTGAGCGCCGTCCACATGTCCCTGCCGACCACGGCAATGCCGCGCGGCGTCTGGACGACATCGACAATGCCGTCGAGTGCCTTGGCTTTGGAGGCGTCGAAGCTCTCGATCTCAGCGCCGAACTTCGGCGGATGGATCATAACGGCCGTATTGAGTCCATCCATCTTCAGGTCGATCGTGTAGGTCTGCGCGCCATTGGTCTTGCCGGCGGAATCGTAGCGCTTGAGGCTGTCCGATCCGATCTGGGCCCACTTGTCGCGCGGCTTTAGCGGCACATCGTCGGGAACCGGCATTCCCGCTGCGGCTTCAGCCAGGTCACCGAAGCGCGCCTGCATCCCTGAGGCGTGCGACACGACCCCGGAAGCGACTGTGATCTCGCCGGCTGGCACGTCCCACCGCTGCGCCGCGGCCGCCACCAGCATGGCCCGTGCGGCAGCACCCGCCTTGCGGTAGCGCTCCCACGACGAACTCATCGACGTGGAGCCACCGGTTCCCTGCGCGGCCCCGCCCCAGGCGAGATTGCCGTAGAGCGCGGTATTGCCATATCCGCCGACCACGTGGACCTGCGCCCAGGCGCCGTCGAGCTCTTCCATAACCAGGGTGGCGATGCCGAAATAGGAGCCTTGTCCCATCTCGAACTGCGACGAGTGGATGACGATTCGGTTCTCCGGTGTGATCTCGACATAGGTCTGGAAGGGGTTCGCCTGGACCGCTGCAGGCGACGGTTGTGCGTTGGCGGGCGCGGCCATCATTAGCCGGTAACCCACGGCGAGGCCCGCGGTGGTGACGGCCGTGCCGAGGAGGAACTGGCGGCGCGTGGGCCCCACGGCATTATGCTTCGGGAGAAACTGCAACATGCCTCAAGTCTCCAGCCGGTTGGCGGTCTCGTGGATGGCCGCGCGGATGCGATGATAGGTGGCGCAGCGGCAGAGATTGCCGCTCATCGCCGAATCAATATCATCGTCCGTCGGCTTCGGCGTCTCGGTCAGGAGGGCCACGGCCGACATGATCTGGCCAGACTGGCAATAGCCGCATTGAGGTACGTCGAACTCGGCCCACACGGCCTGGACCGTTTCGCCGATCTTGCCCGACACGCCCTCAATGGTGGTGATCGAGGCTCCTTCGATGTCGCCGACTGCGGTCTGGCACGAGCGCGTCGGCATGCCGTTAACGTGAACCGTGCAAGCGCCGCACTGGGCAAGGCCGCAACCGAATTTCGTTCCTGTGAGTCCGATGCCGTCACGGATCGCCCAGAGCAGCGGCATCTCTGGATCGACGTCGAGTGTTCGCGCCTCGCCATTGAGGGTAAAAGCGACCATGGCTTGCTCTCCTTGTCCTGAGCTGGCTATCTCGTTGCGCCTCCGCCCGGCTAGGAACCGGACTCTTCTTGCTGAGGCATAGCGACCACAGACTAGGATCGCGCAGCTCGAGCAACAAGCCGCTAGCTGGCAATCGCGAGATCGTGAAGTGGCTCGTGTCGAAAGGCTGGAGGCAACTGAATGTCATTTTTGGGCCGACCGGCCGGTCAGTTTCCGGCTCGATGACCTGGTTGGCAGTCATTCCGCTTCTAAGCCTAAACCCCAGACATGAACTGTAGCAGCATCATAAAAGACGACATCAAGCGGCGGTTTTTCGTTGCGCTGCACCGCTAGCTCGTTCGCGTGGTTCATGATCCGCTGGTTATCCGCGGATGCTGGTTCACCATAGATGCCAGAAACTTGCCACGCGCTATGCGGTTAAGGATGTGGTCGTCATTCGTAGCGAGCGAATGGCCGAAAATGAAGAAGCAATGGCTGGCGGTCTTCACATTCGCGGTGAACTGCTTGAAGCCTTGGTACAGGTAGGCATTGTGACGGATCTTCGCCTTCTTCTGGGCGCTGGTGGGCTGATGAAGGGCGGCTTAGGGTCATGATTTCCCGCTGCAATGACCGATGAGTCACAGACGCTGCATTTCGCGCTAGACCGCAACTGCGGTATTCTCGATCATACGCTCAGCCATCCTATTCGCACCTCGTTGCCGCCGTTCGCCGCACCTATCGATCGGAGGCCTTCCAGCCTCGCGATAGCCGCGCTATGTGGCTGCACACAACCTGACGACGAACAGGAGCAAGATTGGACATAGAAGCCAGCACAAGATCGCCCTCCCCCGGTCCTTGCTCGTTTTCATGAGAAAACAATCGAACTGAGTGCTGCGGGGATAGCGAGGTCGATTTGGCCCACTTCAGAGCGAAGTCGGCCATAAGCCATTGATATAATTTTGGTGGGCCCTGAGGGTGCTTGGAAAGTCAGAATATCAAAGGCTATTCGACAGTGGGACTGTGTTGCGTTACTATGCTCTCCGGTCTTTTCCGGTTGATTTGTCCCACCCTGATGCCGATTGCGGTCATTCGCCGCTGCCTTGGTCAATTCCCGATTCCACAAGCATCCGGTCCTGAGTGGGCAGACGGCCTTCCTAGTGGTAATTAGTCAGCGACACGTTGACCGTTCTCGTCATGCGGGTGAAATCTACGTTCGACCATATACGTCGTCGAAGCGAACGATATCATCCTCGCCGAGATAATCGCCGCTCTGCACTTCAATGATCACCAGGTCAATTCTGCCTGGGTTCTCCAGCCGATGCTTATGGCCGCAGGGGATGTAGGCTGATTGGTTTGTCGCCAGGAACAACTCCTGCTCGCCATTGACGATTTTCGCGGAGCCGCTGACCACGACCCAGTGCTCCGAACGATGATAGTGCATCTGCAGGCTCAGCCGCCGACCGGGCTTCACCTCGATGCGTTTGATCTTGAAGCGCTCGCCTTCCTCAAGAACCGTGTAGGTACCCCACGGCCGGTGTACCGTGCTATGGACCAGGTGAGCTTCATGTCCTGAAGCCTTGAGGCCCTCGAACAGCTTCTTGACGTCCTGAACGCGGTCGCGGGATGCGACAAGCAAAGCGTCCGGGGAATCGACGATCACCAGATCGCTGACACCGACCGTGCCGATGACGCGCTTGTCGGAGCTCACATAGCTGCCGGTCGTGTCGACCATATGCACATCGCCGCGTATCCTGTTCCCGCTTTCGTCGGGGGCGATCAAATCGGCCATTGCGTTCCAGGATCCGATGTCGTTCCAATCCATGTCGCAGGCAACCACGGCAAGTTTGTTCGTCTTCTCCATGACAGCGTGGTCGAGCGAGATTCGCGGGGCGGAGCCGAAATGCTCAGGCGCGAGTTCGATTTTGGCAAAGCCTTCGCCTTGACTGAAGCGCCCGTTCTCGTAGCTGTCGGAGGCGGCCTGGATCACCGCGGGGCAATGCGATGCCATCTCGTCGAGCATGGTTTGTGCGCTAAAGCAGAAAATGCCGGCGTTCCAGAAGAAGCGCTTGGACGCGACATAGGCTTTGGCTGTGTCCAGATCCGGTTTTTCAACGAAACGGACGACTTTCTCACCATCCGCTTCGATATAGCCGAATGCCGTGTCCGGTCTGGTTGGGGTGATGCCCAATGTGGCGATCCGCCCGAGCTTCGCATGTTCGATGGCCCGGCACATGACGTCTAAAAATGCAGGCAGGTTGCCAACCATGTGATCGGCTGGGAAGACGCATAGAATCGCGTCAGGGCCTTGCGTTGCCTTGGCATGGATGGCGGCTGCCGCAACGGCTGCGGCCGTATCCCGGCCTTCAGGCTCGAGCAAAAAGGTGCGTGGCAGGACCACGGAATCTAGTTCGTCGAACTCGTCCTTGGTAAGGAAGAGGTGTTCCCCAGATGTCACGGCGACGAGTTCCACTACGCCCTTTATCGAACCGACGCGCAGCACAGTGTGCTGAATGAGAGAATGTCCATCTGCTACTTTAAGGAAAGGTTTGGGGTGCGATTGCCTCGAAGCGGGCCATAGCCGCGATCCGGCTCCACCGCTGATGATGACGGGAACCACTTTCATTAAACAACCTCGATTTCGTCTCTGGACGTCATTGCCCGCGCCCTTAGCGTCAGCGTCACGACCGCCGTCGCTCTAGGATGGTCTTGCGGCGCTCCGAGTAACAGCGAAGTTCTGGCGCGTTGCCGGACGGCCGCAGATGAATGATCTCGTCATTCTGTATTCGTGCCCTAAGGCCGTTGGTTTCATCGACGTCGGCAACAGTCCCGAATGGAGCCAAGAACTGCTGCAGTGTGTCCGGATCCTCAAGCCTGCGGATCAAGCTGAGCAGCTGCGGGACATTTAGCGTATGCCATGGCCCGCCTCTCGTGGATTGCGGTCGATGTCTCTATGCCTGTTCGTTCCATTTGCCGAATTGCCCAGGTAGCGGTCTTAATCAAGATGAGAGACTCTTTGGCTGCCTTCTATCAAAATCAAACGACTTGGGTCCTTCAGATCGAACTCAATTACCCGCGGTACGAAAAGGCGTGCATATCGTGTAAAGGCGCTCGTCGGAGGAAACCGAACTACAGTATCGCAGCGCCCGAGAAGATACATCTCAACGAGGGCGGAAATTGCGCCGTCCATCCCAAGTGCTGCAGTGTGTAAGGGGCCGTCTTGATCGGATCGGAAATGCTTGGGGACGGTGAGAAGATCGGGAAACTTGGCCGACAGATGATCCAGGATTTGCGCGCTGTCCGTGCACAAGAACAGCCGCACAGGCTTGGGGTGCGGCAACGCTTTAGCCTTATCAACCGCAGTGCACACTTGTCGAACGGCGAACTCCGGATCGGCCCAGTAGGGCGCATGGTCCATGATGTCTTCACCGTTACCATGTCGAACATGAACCCCGATGATGCTGTGCCCCACAAAACATTCTTGGTAAATGGCATCTATGCGTGTTTGAATTTCAGACCGAGGCTTGACACTCTGGAAGACCTGCCGCTCGGCATCCTCATCGCAGCGCCACATCAAGCAAGCGTCACACACTACTGTGTTCGCTTCGACATCGTGTTCGGCCTGAAAGAGCTCGCCCAACTCGTCGCGCTCTTGGAAAATCTGCTCATCTGGGCGGTAAAGGCAGTCGATCGCTGGCCTATTCCACCACTCCGGGAAGAATGGACCCGGGAAGGAAAAGTCGTTGATCCGGTCGTCGCAAATAGCCGGTACGCCAGCGATGTCATTGATCGGTTGGAAGAACACCGGAAAGGCATTTGTGAAGGGTTGGTCGAGATAGCAGGACCCGCGCCAGTCGACGGCTAGCGTTCGTCCCGACCGCTGAGCGTAGCGCCAAGCGGCCGCCAGCGACCACAGACAATCACCGAACCCCGTACGCCTCTGAGAGACGACGAACCTGCGCTTTACCAATCCACTGACCTGCATTTTCGGAAATCTCGTTTCAGAGACGAGGTTGCATCTGACTTGGGATCTCTTAATCGATACTAGTCGACCGTTACGCCGGGCGATTTGGTAGAGGCTGCGCGTGGGGCAGAAGAGCTCCTCAGCACTGCCTATCCTTATCTCTGTGACGCTCGCAAATCTTGACGCCGGGTACACTCGCTTCCGGTTTAAATTCAGCGTTCTCTAATGCGCCCGGCGACATGTGTAAAATTGATTGCGTGAATGTGGCCCATCCATGTGATGGATACTAAGGCGTTCCTTGACCATGAGCCTCTGCTGACGTGGGGCCGCGCTTTGCTAAGCGAAACAGCCGGTCGAGGCAGTCCACAAAGTCCCTTTTTCAAGTCCAATTCTTAACTGCCTCAACGTAACATGTCATTTGCGGGCGTTTCCTGAAGGACGGATGTGCAGGACCCGCCAGCCGTCGAATGTCAGGCGCAGGCCATCCACGTCATTTATGGCCATCATGGCGTCCGGTCCCATCGAAAGATGCGACACGGCGCCCTCTGACGCTTTCAAGTGCGCCAACATGGCGCAACTCCTGCCGGATAGCTTTCGAGCCGGCTGGACTGAGCGACTGGCACGCGATGCTGTGCGACGATGGCCGGGAGAGGAATTTTGGCGTCTGCAGCCATGTGGAGGATCGTTCCGACGGTTCTGCGGATTCTCGGTGTCAGAGCGGACACCTGTGCGAACCCGCTCTCGTCCGTTTTCGACAGGCCCTTGAGGTTCATGACCCTGTTGTTCGCCGAGATCACCCGCCAGTTCAGCGATCCAGGTGAAGATCGGCACGCCTGTCGATGCGGCGATCATCGCCTCGGCCAGCGAAGATGATGAAGAGGGCCATTGGGTCAAGTACAAGCGCCGACCAGCGTTTCATTGCTTCAAAGCCCATTTCGGTGCCTACGCCGATACGGCCCTTGTCGAGGAGATCGCCGTCACGGCGCCCACACCGAGGACGGCAACGCCGTTCCTGATGCTCTGCCCGACAATCCCGGCGAAGTGTTTGCCGACAGCGCCTACCGAGGCAATCATCTCGGCGACGCGGTGCGCGCCAAGGGTCGAAGGCCACGCATCGTCGCAACCGCTATGTGGGGGCGCGACGAGGCCGAAAGCTCGACGCCTGGAACCAACCGATCCACAGAATTTGTACTCGGATCGAGAAGATCTTCGGCACCTGTAGCCGGATGCGATGGCGAGGGCTGGCAAAGGCGGCCGTTCAAATTCGCCGCACTGCGATCGCCTACAGTATGAATCACAGTTTGATGGTCGCCTCGTCCCGCCCATCGTTGAAGCCCAGCCACCGTTTTCGGGCTAGCGCGCCCGAAATTCCTTGAGGTCAATACGTAATGCCCTACCCGGCTTTTCGCCGCCGTCTCAGATGTGCGGTTCGCCCAAGCCCCCGACTGCCACGAACTTTGTCTTCGCGCGGAGCGAAACCTCGCGCCCACGACTTTGTGCCGCCGATGGTGCCGCGCTGCCCTGTCAAACAATCCATTTTATGGATGCACCTCATCCAAACAATCGATTTCACTGATCAAAACAATTTCCATTAGAAGACGCTGAAGCAGGCAAAGATTACTTGGTCAGCGCAAAAGAGGGATGGTGGAGTTCTAGTGTGGGTTGGACCCACATGCTCGCCATTTTATCTGGGAACTGCTACGTGCCCTGTTGGCGCAGGGCAATACGATTCCACTGGCCACCCACTTCGTGGAAGAAGCGGAGCGGCTGGGCAACCGACTGTGCGTGCTTGAGAACGGATGTAGAATCCCAGAAGGGCGTCCTAACTCGCTGATTGATGAGCAAATCGGGTGCGACGTGATTGAAATCTATGTCGCTCACCCCGTGAGCTGAGTTCGGCACTCAGGCCGCATGTGCGACTTAGGCAGGTTAGCGGCGAGACTCTGTTTTGCTATGCCTCGAAGCAGGAGCAGGTGTGCTCGCTGGCTGACACTGTCAATGACGAGCTCCGCGCCGCATCTGTCGAAATCCTACCATAGGGTATGAGGCGGGCCGCCGGTGTGGCGAGCCAGATTCGAAACTTCAACTACCATAGAGCAGGAAGAAAATGGGCGAGAACAGGAAAGTTGCTCTGGTTACGGGCATAACGGGACAGGATGGTGCCTATCTCACGCGTCTTCTGCTGGAAAAAGGCTACGTCGTTCATGGGATTAAGCGACGTTCCTCTTCCTTCAACACGGGTCGCATCGAAGACATCTACCAAGACCCGCACGATCCCGATCCGCGCCTAATTTTGCATTACGGTGACCTCACTGATGCGACTAATCTCATCCGAGTAGTTCAGGAATCCCAGCCAGACGAGATTTACAACTTGGCCGCTCAGAGCCATGTCCAGGTGTCGTTCGAAACGCCGGAATACACAGCAAACGCCGACGGTATCGGAACATTGCGACTTCTTGAGGCGATCCGCCTTCTCGGTCTGAAGGACAAGACCCGCTTCTATCAGGCCTCGACTTCAGAGCTCTACGGCCTCGTGCAATCCGTACCGCAGAACGAAACAACGCCCTTTTATCCGCGCAGCCCTTACGCCGCCGCCAAGCTCTACGCCTACTGGATCGTGGTCAACTATCGCGAGGCCTATGGTATCCATGCTTCCAACGGCATTCTCTTCAATCATGAAAGCCCACTGCGCGGCGAAACTTTTGTGACGCGCAAGATCACCCGCGCCGCCGCTGCTATCTACCTCGGCAAGCAGGACAAGCTTTATCTCGGCAATCTCGATGCTCAACGCGATTGGGGCCATGCGCGTGAGTACGTGCGTGGTATGTGGATGATGATGCAGCAGGATCAACCGGATGATTACGTGCTGGCGACGGGCAAGACGACCCCTGTCCGCCAATTCGTCGAATGGGTTTTCAAAGATGTCGGCGTCGAGCTCGAATGGCGTGGTGAGGGAGTCGACGAAAAGGGCTATGATGTCGAGACCGGCAGATGCCTAGTCCAGGTAGACCCACGCTACTTCCGCCCCACGGAAGTCGATCTTCTCCTGGGCGATGCCACCAAGGCGAAGGAGAAGCTCGGCTGGGTGCATGAGACATCCGTGCGCGAGCTCGCCGCGGAAATGGTGCGGGAAGACCTCAAGGTCATGCAGACATCGGTAATCATGAAGGAAGCATAATGTACGATCTGAAGGGAAAAGCCGTGTGGGTCGCGGGCCACAAGCATGGTGGGCAGCGCTGTTGTAGGCCGCCTCGCGTCTGAAGACTGCAAAGTTATGGCCGCCCTGACGTTTCCCCCAAATTTTATCCAGTCTTGAGTTCGTTTCCGCGGGTGGATTTGCCCTGATGGCCAGTGGACGCGACGGGTGCTGGCGCGGAGCGTTTCACGTTGCGCAGCGCGAGCGACCGTCGCGGGTTGAAGGTCGATGCACATTCGTTGGGTGTCTGCCATCCGATGTGCGAGTGCGGACGCGCGCCGTTGTAATCGGCGCGCCATACATTGAGCCTCGCGCGGGCCTGGGCCAGGGACGTGAACCGCGTCTCGTTGAGGAGTTCATCGCGAAGGGGGCCGTTGAAGCTCTCGCGTTAGGGTCCTAGCCAACCTCCGACTGTGAACTCGCGGAAGCGATTTACGGCAAGCGCACACAGCAGCTCGTCCACGGCGTTCCTACATGAAGTTTGGAAACTTATAATACTGGTACACACCTCCATGGGGGAACATTATCTCCAATATCTCAGCGATTACCGGATAGCTATCTGCCTTCACCTACCTCGGCCTAGTGCAGAATCTTGGCCGAATGAACTCGGCGCTCTTGCTGCACACCAATGGTCCGTCCCGCGCGAAGTGCGATCATACCGCCGCAGCTTACCTTCAAATCCGGCACTGGCGAGGATCTAGATCCAAGCCGACGGCGCCGGGGATCAAATAAAAAGCCGCCGACCGAAGCCAGCGGGCTTGATTGGGATAGCCCGCGCGGACGGTCAAGGCTGCGCCGGCCGACCATGGCGGAGGGGCCACCTTGGTCAACGGCACGGCCCGATGACGGCGTGCCGATGTACCACAACATGCGGCGAGATAGAGCCTTCCGGCGTCGCGGAAAAAAAGCCCGCCGGTTTTGAGCCAGCGGGCAAGTTCTGGAGTGGCTGAGATCAACCCAGCATCAGTCAACGACCGGCGGAAGAGTTGGTTGCAGTGGATGCCAGCTAGCCGCAGCATGCTGTGAATCGTAGCAATGTGAAAAACAAAACTCTGGACTTCTAGGTCGGACTCGCCCCAATATTTGTTTGGGGGAATTCACATGAAAATTGGAGCACTCATCGCAAGTGCAGCCCTGTGCGTCAGCGGCTGCTCTACGAGCACTGTCGTGTCGGACAGCGATCTCACGGCAATGAATACCGTTGCGCTATGTCACGTTCTCGCCAGCAGCACGGACGAACAGTATCGTAGTCGGGTAGCGGCCCTTCTAGTGCGCAGGCGCGCAACAGCAGAGAAGTGCACCAGGCTTGTGAAAACCGACAATGCTGTCGCGACAGGAATAGCGGTCGCGGCTGTCGGCGGCGCAGCTGTGGGTGTCGCTGCCAACAACGGCTATGGAGGCGGAACATATTACCGGCCACCGCCACCACAAATCTATGGCGTCGCGTGGGACCAATTCTATGGCCAGAACTACAGCGTTATCTGGCGCTGCCGCGACCGGTCCACCGGGCGGTTCGTTGACGATTACTATTGCGCCGGCCTGCCCATGGTCGACAGCGCATGGCCGGGCTGGTCGGCGTAGCGGATGAGCAGGCCATACCGCAAATATCGATCCAATCGGTGGCAGAGACCCACCGGTGCCAAGCTGTGGCGGCGCAAACTTGCGAGCGTGCCGGCAATGCTCAGTCTTACGGCAGCGGCGGCAGTGGCTGCCTTCCTGGCGCCGTCGGGCGCGCAACGCAGCGACGATGCATCAAAGGCCAGCCCACGAAGGGCGGCGCCCGCCTTGCTTACCGGTGTCGCATCCGTCATTGACGGCGATACGATCGAAATCCACGGCCAGCGCGTCCGCTTCAACGGCATCGACGCGCCAGAGAGCCGACAGCTGTGCCGCGATGCGAATGGCGCCGAGTATCCTTGCGGCCGGCGATCGGCCGAAGCGCTGGACACTTTCCTGGCCGCGTCGAGGCCGCTCGAATGCACATTCGTGACGTGGGATCGCTACCACCGCTTTGTCGGCGATTGTCGGCGCGCCGACGGCGCGGGCGTGGCCGCCTGGATGGTCCAGCACGGCCAGGCGCTGGATTGGCCTCACTACAGTCAGGGCGCCTATGCGGGGCAGCAGGCGCAAGCCCAAGCCTCAAAGATCGGCCTGT
The DNA here is from genome assembly GCF_040319065.1 of Mesorhizobium sp. M0968. Lineage (NCBI taxonomy): Bacteria > Pseudomonadati > Pseudomonadota > Alphaproteobacteria > Hyphomicrobiales > Phyllobacteriaceae > Mesorhizobium > Mesorhizobium sp. M0968. The sequence goes on along the minus strand of NZ_JAMYNL010000018.1, from coordinate 78,950 downwards.
GGGCCGGGACGTTTCAGGCACCCTGGGAATGGCGCGCTGCGCACGCCGACGGCGCGGCGCCGTCGAGCCGCCCACTGGGCATCATCAGCCGTAAGCTGGTCGCGCAGAGCGGCTATTCTTGCGAGCCGCGGAGAACGTGCAAGCAGATCGGTTCCTGCGACGAAGCCAACTGGTACCTGCAAAACTGCTCATGGGGCGGAAAACTCGATCGCGACAAGGATGGGATCCCATGCGAAACACTCTGCTAGCTGAAATGCGCGCTACGGCCTGTTCGGCTTTCCGCTTACACCGATCTAACGAAGACCATGCATGGGCGGCGCGGTCTGCTAACCCCATTTTTTGACGAGGTATTCTATATCTGAAGGGCAGAAAAAGTTATTGCGACAATAGAGAGAAGACGCCTTAACTAAGACTTTCAAAACCGTTAAGTGTATGCTGCCAGGCGATCAAGGCGTGATGTCGCCCTGTCGGGGGGGGCGAGTAAAATGCAGACTGTGATGAGTCAAAAGCTGGCAAGCTATGGCCAGTGGACCTACCGTGGTGCCTGGGCCCTAGAGATTGCGGCCGCAGCGATTGGTCTTACGACAGGTGTAGCATTAGGCGTACAAGCGTTTTCTGCAAGCGAGTCTGTCACTGCAATGGATTTGACGCTCGCCAGTGCACCCTTTCTCATGGTGGCAATCGCGGAGCTCACCAAGATACCGATAGCTACACTGCTTTTCAGCGCGTCTTGGCTCTGGAAGCCCATAATCTTGGTCTTCCTCCTGGTTCTTGCAGGCATCACTTTCGAAACTGTCTTTATGGGGATGGAGAGGGCAGGCGCATTGCGTCAGCTGCGTTATGAGGAGCTCGTAAACAAGATTGATGCCCTTGAGCAGGAAGCGACAAAGCTCGCCTCTGCTGACGAACTTGGTCGAAGAGCCGATCAGGTCGATCAAGCCCGTTCCGAAATTGAGCAGCTGACTTCTCTTGCGGAAAAATCGCGTGCGACCTTTCAGTCGCAAATTGCCGAGGCCAATGCGGAATTGGAGGGAACGACAGCCCTTACCCCAGAAGCCTCGCGTGTTCGCGATCAAGTGGAGGAGAAAAACGCGGTTCGATCGGCGCTGATTCAACAGCGTGATCGCGAAGTTAAAGAGGCTGTCGATCAGTTTGAGCGCCAACGCGACAGCTTTGTTGAACGTATCAAGATGGCGCGCGATTCAGGGGACAGCGACTCGGCACGCAGGCTAGAATCGGAAGTGGCTAAACTTGCGAACCCCCGCACGAAAATTATCACCAAGTTCGACACTCAGATTGACCCGCTCGATCAAGAGATTGCCGCGCTGCGCGAAAATTTCGATCGTTTGCGGGCAAATAGCCCTCCTATGACTACTGACCAGAGGCAGAAGCTTGTCGATAGGCGTTCGTCTCTGGAGCAAACGCGCGATAGTGATGCCGCGGCTTGGCAGCGTCGATTGGATGAAGCGGGCAAACGGCTCGCAGATGCCCAGGCGGCAGAAGCCAACAAGGCAAACACCTCGGCGCAAAACCAGGTCAGACAGGACCAGATTGCCAAAGCCCTCAGCGCCTTGGCCAAGGAGCGGATCCCAATGGCGCGGACAGATCAGGTCCGCCGTATTGCCTCACGGTGGTACGGCAGCAAACCTGAACTGGTGACTGAGGCACAGGCCGGAATAATCTCTGTGATTTGGTTCGGCTCGCTCGCGCTCATTGCCGCGCTCGCGGGACCAATTACGGCAATGGTCGCTCTAGCGCTCCAGCGCATTGCCGCCCGAGAAGAGGACAATTCAGACAGCAAGACTTCCAGGCTGCTCCGCAGAATGCTTCTGAGTTGGCGGTGGCGCCGAATTCGAACGATTAAGGTACCAGTCGAAGTTATGGTCGAGAAAGAGGTTGAGAAGCGGGTTGAGGTGCCTGTGGAAAAGGTGGTCAAAGAGATCCTCTATGTTCCGCTCTTCACCGATGATCCCGAAGTCCTTCGCAAGGCCCTCGACCAGGATTTGCCGCCTGAGGTCTCAGACCTCGTGACGGTATCAATGAAGGGTCGCAAAAGTGCTCGTCCGGCATAACACCACCCTGCTCGAGCAAGCCGTCGATCTCGCCGTCAAAAGGTCAGCGATTCCAACCTTGCAGGCTCAAGCCGCGGCCCAAGAGAAGACAGCCCGGGCGACCGCCTTTCGCCGAATGGCGACTGGCGGAGCCATTGCAGTGGCGGCGGTCGGGATTGGGCTAGGCATCAATCTTGGTCTATGGGACAAAACCTTGCCGGAGCCGGCGGCTTTGCCGACCATAGAGCAGCCAAGCGATCTCACCTCCCCAAAAGATGAGCCGCCTATTCCTGTTCCAACTCCAAAGCCAACTCAGGAGCAGGCGCCTCAGGCTGACGTCCCTACCAAGCCTGACGTGGTGACCGTCGACTTCAACAAGTTCGCCACCAAGAACGTCGAGTTCCAAGGCACCACTTGGGAGTTAATCACAGGTCACCACTTCAAGGATGAGAACGACCAAACCTGGGACCGAGCGTGGTGTTACTCTCGGCGGAGTGTGAACGGCGTAGACGTAAATGTATCATTGGCAGCTCGTTCTGCCCCGACAGCGCCACCAGCCGGGCCTGGCGCTGCTGCTCAGACGCTTCAGTTGGTCGGCCTTAATGATTCATCCGCCGTCGATCTTGCAACAAGATGCGCGTGGTTGGATGGTCGCACATTTGCGTCTTCAGACATCATTCCTGACTCGTCACGAGAGCAGGCCGCAACTGTCCCCGCAGAAACTCCTGCGACAGAGGTCGATCCAGATAGTGGATTTGTTGTCGTGTCCGGGTGGGACGCGATCGGAAACGACCTGCCGGATATGCCAATTAGGAACGTGAGTTCTGAGCAGTGTCAAACCGCCTGCGACACCGACTTCAGGTGTCTAGCGGTTACTTATAACACAAAATTTCGAGCTTGTTTCATGAAAGGGGACGCATCGCTACTGGTCAAAAGCGAAGAGTCGATCATGGCCGCAAAAAAAGTGGTCGAGAGCAATTTGCGCTACTCGAATTTGGTGTTCGCCACAAAAACGGAAATTTCTGGCAACGCCTATTGGACCTCTCCGCTCCGATATCCAGACTGCATACTGCAATGTGCAAACGACAAATCCTGCTTAGGGTTCAATTTCCGCAAAAAAGAAAGTGCGTGTGTCCTTTTCAACAGCATAACCCAATCCGCTGATAACGCAGCGGTCGCGTCTGGCATCAAGAGCGTCGCCAACTAAAGTTGAAGCGAAGAACCTATCCTCAAGGAGCGATTGAAACCAAGCTGCTTGTCAAAGAGAGTGGCTAGCAAAATTCCACGATAACCTTTGGGTTAGCGGCAGGAATGTTCTTCGACGAAGCTCCAGCAGAATGCAAAGTGGAGCCAACTGAGGCATCTCAGAGAAAGAATTGTCGTCGGCGCATTGCGGGACCGTCTGACTTAATGTCAAAAATGGGGCCGAAAGCAGTCAGGCGGCTTAAGGCTACCGATTCGCGAAGACCAGACGTTCGCTGGCGCGAGAAGCGTCGTAGCCGTTCCGCTCGAAGAGGCTACTTGCCCGAAGGCACTGACACATCCATTTCTGGACGTAGCTGGAAATGAAGTTCGAGCATCGCCACATCAGCATACGGACCGGCAGTCTGATGGCACTATTGTCATTGATAACAATCTTTGCGACCGACGAAGCGTCTCGCGACTGCCGTTGATGTTTGAGGATTGTGAATGACGGTACGCTTTGCATTTGACAACAGCTATGCTCGGCTGCCGAGCTCGTTTTATGCGCGTGTTTCCCCGACCCCGGTCTCCGCACCGCACCTCCTCAAGCTTAACCAGGAGCTGGCCGTCCAGCTCGGGCTCAACCCGGTAGAACTCGCCACGCAGGCGGGTGTTGAGATTCTTGCCGGCAAACGGATTCCCGAAGGTGCCGAGCCGATCGCTACCGCCTATGCCGGACACCAGTTCGGCCAGTTCGTGCCGCAGCTCGGCGACGGAAGGGCAATCCTGCTAGGCGAGATCGTCGATCAGGAAGGAGTGCGCCGGGATATCCAGCTAAAGGGCTCCGGCCGAACACCGTTTTCCCGCGGCGGCGACGGGCGGGCGGCGCTTGGCCCCGTTCTGCGCGAGTACATTGTCAGCGAGGCCATGGCGGCTCTTGGCATTCCGACCACTCGGGCGCTTGCTGCGGTCATGACGGGTGATGAGGTGATACGAGAAACCTACCTGCCAGGCGCAGTGCTGACACGGGTCGCATCCAGCCACATGCGGATCGGAACCTTCGAATTCTTCGCGGCGCGCGGGGACGTGGATGCGGTGAGGGCTCTCGCTGATCACGCGATCGCCCGGCACTACCCGGATGCCGCGGGTGCTGCTCGCCCCTACCTGGCACTGCTGGAAAGTGTGATTGCGCGCCAAGCGAACCTCGTAGCGCAGTGGCTGCTCGTCGGCTTCATTCACGGGGTTATGAACACCGACAACATGTCTATCGCCGGCGAGACGATTGACTATGGCCCCTGCGCTTTTCTGGACATCTACAATCCCAAGACCGTATTCAGCTCGATCGACCAGTTAGGTCGCTACGCTTATGCCAATCAGCCTGCGATCGCCCAGTGGAACCTGACGCGGCTGGCGGAGTGTCTGCTGCCCCTCCTGGCTGAGGATCAGGACAAATCCGTGGAGCAGGCCCAAGAGGCGCTTTCTGCCTTCGCAGCACGGTTCAGCGACGCGTATAATAGTGGCTTGCGTAGCAAGTTGGGACTTTTGTCGGAGCGGGAGGGCGATCTTGCGCTGACGCAGGATCTTCTCGATCGGATGGTCGCTGGCAAGGCGGACTTCACCCTGACTTTCCGACGCCTGAGCGAGGCCGCTATGGGACCCGAAGGCGACGTCGCGGTGCGCAGCCTCTTCGAAGACCCTGCCCCATATGACGACTGGGCCGAGCGCTGGCGCAAACGGCTCGGGCAAGAGCCGCAGGAAGGTTCAGCGCGCCGGGCTTCCATGCAGCGCGTCAATCCGGCCGTTATCCCCCGCAACCACCGCGTTGAGGCGGTCATCGCGGCCGCCGTGGAGAAACAGGAGTTCGGACCGTTCGAGGACCTTCTGACCGTGCTCGGCAAGCCATACGAAGTCCAGCCAGGCTTCGCGAGCTATGCCGAGCCACCACCGCGCGATGGCCGCGTCTATAAGACCTTTTGTGGGACCTGAACCTGAGGTTCGTTGCGAAGAGATGCGTTGGATGACGAAAAAGAGCGCTCGATCGCGCGAGCGACGTTCCGGCTAGCATTCCAAGCTTTGCGCTCCGGCATCGCAGGATCGTGCTGGAAATGTCCCATCGTGCTTCTCCTTCGGGCACTATCGGCCGGAAGGGAAGCGAAAGGGGACCAGTCGGCAGCGGGGCCGTTTGCCGACCTTCCGGTTCTGGGTCGACGGCAGCGGATAGCCGCCATTTCAATCGGCTGTCCTAGTTGGAATGAAAACGAAAGTTCAATCTCATCGAGCCAGCCATCGCCAATCCTTTTCCCAAAGGGGTGGTAGTGATAGAAGCGGGTTCTGCTGGGAGGCCCTCGTAGGCCGAAGACGCGGCCACCGAAGGGGCGGACGGTTGCTCTCGGCCTCGATCTCCGAGTTTTCACAGGAAGTTGCGTGTGAACGAGGGGCTGGTTATGCATTTGGCTACCGGAAGTACCCTTATGAAAACTGGGCATTAAGGAAGACAACCTAAAATTGCACAGTCAGTAGACTGCGGCATTTTTATCGGAGCCTCTGGCGGCGGCCTCCTTTTGGCTTATCATTGTGAGAGAGAGAGAGGACGCCTGCGGCGCGAGTCGTTGGTGGAAGTAGCGAGATTGGAGATGACAAGAACCGGAGCGATACGTAGGACAGAAGACACTGGCTATTCCGGTGACCGTACGTCCTCGCAGTTTTCCCTGCAGGCCCTGGTGGCTGAGGCGCGTGCCCAGCAGCAGAACGGGATCGCCGAGCGTATCGTCGACGCGATGGCCTCCGACAGCAGGAAACGAAGAAGCGTGGCCCGCCCGCAAAGTTATCATGTCCCGCTGGAACTGAGCGAAATGCTCGTTGAGCTCAAGGCAGATCGCAGGCTCAAGGACCTGATCCTGTCTCCCGAGGTCTCGACAGAGGTGCAGGAATTCATCAGCGAGTACGCCGACATGGCGTTGCTGAGGTCGCATGGCCTCGAGCCGCGACACAAAGTGCTGCTCGTAGGCCCGCCCGGGACGGGCAAGACGAGTCTGGCCGAAGTCTTTGCCCATGAGCTGAGGATGCCGTTCTATGTCGTGAGATACGACGGCCTGATCGGCAGCTTCCTTGGTGAGACGGCCACTCGCCTCCGCAAGCTCACCGATTTCGTGGCCAGCCAGCGATGCGTCGTGTTCTTCGACGAATTCGACACCGTCGGCAAGGAACGGGGTGACACTCAGGAGACCGGCGAGATCAAGCGCGTCGTCAGTTCGCTCCTCCTTCAGATGGACTCGATCCCAACGAACTGCGTGATCGTATGTGCCACGAACCACCCCGAACTTCTCGACCGCGCTGTGTGGCGGCGGTTCGAACTCCGGGTGGACGTACCCCTGCCAGGGTCGCAGGAAATTTCGCAATGGTTTAACAGACTACGCAAGGACTTCGGTGCCGCCATCGCATCAGTTGAGAAAGAATTCGTCAGCACGTTGAATGGAATGAATTTCTCGGATATCGAAGCCTTTACCTTGGATGTTAGGCGAAAGATCGTTCTGTCCCGAGGAAAGCTTGCGGCCGATCAAGCACTGGCTGAAGGGTTGGCGAAGCTACGGCAGAAGCGGTCAACGCCGGGGGAGACGGATCATAGCAGACAGACCGATAATAAGGATCCGTCGAAGAGACGACGTATTAAGGCGGATAAAAGGCCGCCGGAAGGCCCGCTTCCCGAGGGCACGCTCATCTGAGGAGCAATCGAGGCGCCTTGCCCCGGGCATAGCCCTCATTAGGGATTCGCTTGCGGCCCAGGCTTCGACGAATCCCGTCTTCGCATCGCCGGAACGCGCCCTGGTTTTCGAGACCATAGGTCCCGTAGACAGGTTCGTCGCCGCCGCATCTCAGCTGGGATTCGAATGGCTGACGGAAGACTACGCTGGCTCGGAGCCTGATACAGTTAGCGACGACAACGCAGTGCTGGACGACCTTCCGGCGGACGATCCGGCGATGGCTCGTCTTTACCTCACCATGCCAACTGAGAACGGCATGCGCCAACTGCTGGCAATGTGGCGGAGATTCGAGACGAAGCTCGCACCCAGGGAGGACGAGAAGGATTGGTGGAAGATATTCGGTTACCTGTCGAAGATCCGCGTCTGGAACGCAACGGACCGCATTGAACCGGCGACGCAGTTGTTCATCGACCGCCGCATGGCCCGTGACGCCGCGGGATCTGTCCGGCTTGAACTCGACCTCTGGTTCCACGAGGACGAAAGCGTTCGCATGAACGCCAAGGAGTCGCTGGAAGGAATCCTTGCCGCGATTGGCGGCAGGATTGTCGACTTCGTCACCATTGAGCCAATCCGCTACCAGGTCGCGCTGATCGAGGTTCCAGCCCAGCAGGCCGTGGATGTCCGCTCCCGGACAGGCGCCCTGGCCAATGCCGACCAAGTTATGTCGATCCGGCCGCAGTCTCTGTATTCCGCGGCTCCGCTGAGTGAACCGATAGAGTCCGAACAAAATTCTGCACAGGGGCCGGTGCAAGAACTCCGCCCCGCGGTCGCGGCGATCCTCGACGGTTATCCTATGCAGAACCACGCCCTGCTGGCCGGCAGGGTCGACGTCGTCGAAGTGGACATCACGGGCGACTCGGTCCCTGTCGAGCGTCGCTTCCACGGGACCGCGATCGCATCGCTCGTGCTTCACGGCGACCTCGCGAACGGCGAGGACCCTCTGACACGGAGGCTTAAGGTGGTCCCTGTCTTGGCCGCACCGCAACACCTGAATGACGAACGCACCCGCGAGGATCTGCTTCCCCTCGGCGTCATCTACCGGGCGGTAGTGGCGCTCAAAGAGGACGATGGCCTTTTTGGACCATCCGGTCCCGATGTCCTGATCATCAACCATTCGCTTTGTGACGCCGAAGGGCCATTCGTCCGGCGGCCCACCCCATGGGCAAAGCTGCTTGACTGGCTCTCCGAGAAGTATGGGATCCTTTTCGTAGTCAGCGCCGGGAACATCACGGGACAGTTCCCTTCGGGCTATTCCGACCACGCCTCGTTCAACTCCGCCGCCCCGCTCGAACGGCAGATCGCTCTCCTCCGCGCGGTCGAAGCCAGTAAGGGGATGCGCAGCCTTCTCAGTCCGGCTGAAGCCATGACCGCCCTCAGCGTTGGCGCCGTCCACGCGGACGGAGCAGGAGACTGCCCGTCTGAAGCGATGGACCCTTTTTCTGCCGTTGGCGTCACCAACATAGGCTCCGCTATCGGTCCGGGGATCAACCGCGCGCTAAAACCCGACATCGTGGAAGCGGGAGGAAGACAGGTTGCGAACGCTTCTAACCAGCCGGCCGGGCATCATATATGGCCCAGCGAGATTGGCCACATAGGCCTGAAAGCCGCCGCACCCGATCCCTTCACCGGATCCTCCTCCAAGACGAGGCGTTCAACAGGAACCAGCAACGCGGCCGCGCTCGTTACCAGAGCCGGCGTGCGGATCATCGATGCGCTGGAAGAAGTGCTGGCCGAAGACGGGACAGCGCTCCGGGATTTCAGTCGGGCATCCCTTGCGACGAGAACCCTCCTGGTGCACGGCGCGAGGTGGGGCGACGCCGGGACCTTGCTGGAGGCCGCATATCCACCCCCGGGATTGGGCCAGTGGCGGAGGCGCAGGGGTATCATCACGAAGTTCCTGGGATATGGCAGGCCGAGCTACGATCAAGTGATCGAAGGCGCGAGCAACAGGGTCACGCTACTTGCCGATGACGAGATCAGGCATGAACAGCTTCACGAGTATCGCGTACCGATTCCGACGAGCATGGTCCGGTCACGGGAAATCCGCAGAATCACGATGACGCTCTCCTGGATGCCTCCGATGCATCCGACCTCCATCGCCTATCGCGGAGTGACGTTGGACGTGGTGGATCAGGCGGGACAGCGCAAGTTCTGGCGCGGAGTGAAGACGATCATGCAGCCTCATCCCGACGACATGCGCAGAGGCACGTGCGCCCATTTCATCCTTGAAGGGAACAACAGCACCGCCTTCGTCGATTCCAACGGCCTGTTCATCGGTGTGCAGGCGAGAGCGCTCAACGCCCACTTCCACCAGAGTTCGGTGCCGTACGCGCTGGCCGTCACGCTCGAAGTCGCGCCCACCGTCCAGGAGGACATCTATGCATCGGTTCGGAATGCCATCCGGCCAAGGCCGCGCGTTCGCGCCTAAGGAGGTCTCATGGAATTCAGCAAGTCTAACAGCATCGGCTCGAAACATCCGACGGAAATTGCTGCCTATCTCGAGCTGATAGGCGATACGGAGGCTGCGGCCCGCTTCTATGAGATGGGACAGCGAAGCCAAGGCGTGCGCATTCCGTACTTTACGAATGACCACTGGGCTTATTCTGGAGCGGTGGTGGGATTCATCCCGGAGGGAACTGCCTCCAGCGGCGAAGTACAGATCGTCAACGCCACTTCGATGCAGCCGGATAACGCGCTTCAGGACGCAAGCCTGAAAATCACTCTCGATCGCTTCTACGTCCATAACTACCCGGGCACCGGCCGGCACGAGATATTGTGCGAATTCATGGGAAAGAACCAGGCAGGTAGCAAGTCTGAAGAAATGAGGTTCGCGTTGAAGACCTCGGCGACCGACAGGAGCGCGGCGCCGCTCATGAGCCTGCCGATCTTCGTCGGGGTGAACGTCGGCAAGGATGGTCTCAGCTTTGAAGGCCGCACCATAAACATCCGGAGCGGTGGAATGGACATGTTGGTGGAAGCCCTCGACAATTCCGCCTTCAAAGAAGGACTCGGCCTCCTGACGACGGCTCAACCCGCTCTTGTGCCGTTCGTCCAACTCGCCAAAGGTGTGGTCTCGACAATTGAGAAGCAGGGAGAGAACAAGCAGGTCCTGCAGTTCAGCCTGGGCCTAGATTTCTCCAGCACCGCGACTTCGGCTAAACTTGGCCTCGGTTCCTACGTGGTCGTCCAGACCAATGATGTTGACTGGAACTGGGATGAATTCGTCCTCAATCGCCAGAGCAATGCAATCGTCCCCAAGCTGAACGGATCGGGTCCGATCGAGCTCAACTACCTGATCTTCGGGGTCACGCGCGCGGGCGGCTGACGAGATTCCAAAGGCAAACAGAACGTTCTCCCTGTGGTCGGGCGGAGCCAAGGGCACACAGAGGTCCGCTTTCGGGGGCGGCAAAGCCACCCTGCTATGACCGAGATTGGGCGCAGAGCCGGCATTGGTTCGGGGCAGATCAGCTCGTCTATTGTGCCCTATGTTTCGGCTTGCCGCCGGCAAATTGCTTCAATGCATTTGCCCGCCTAGAAAGGTGCCCCCTCGGATTCACTGGTCGCTGTCACTTATTCGGACCCTGAAATTGCCTGCCGCCGCGATTTCTCTGACATGTCGACGACAGGGAGCCCTTCCTTTCTGGCCTTGGCAAACGCTCGATCGCTTTCCAGGAACTCCGCCAGCATGAACGGGATCAGTTCCGCTACCGATTCGGACTCGCCATAGGTCTGACGATAAAGCGCCGCATAGTCCTTCAGTGCTTGGTTCAGGTCTGCACTTACGCTTATGGTGATCTTCGAAGGTGTCCGATCCGGAAGTTTGCCGAGTTTCAGATTGGTCATGATGACTCCAGTCAATTCGGGTACGGCCGTAGCACAAGATCCTTGTGCACGATGACGCGCAGTGGCCAACCAGGGCGGACGGTGATCGTGGGCTGAATATTGAGGTTCTTCTCGGTGATGCGCTGGCCAGCTCGACTGACGTTCTGCTGAGCGGATTCGCGGATTGCTTTGACCAGGTCGCTTTCCTCTTCCCCGAGGCTCAGCTCCGTGCCGACCCCTAGCAACGTGGCCAGCGCAACGCCTTTGATCAGCTGCCAGGTGTGGAAATCCACCTTGTCCTCAAGCCCGGCATAGCCGGCGGTGTCCGTCGCCGGCAGATTGTCGATTTCGATCGAAGAGCCGTCGGGCAGCAGTATCCGTTGCCAGACCAGCAGCGCGCGCCTTTGTCCAAAGGCAACAACGCTGTCATAGGTGCCAATCAGGCGAGAGCCTTGCGGAATGAGCAAGGTGCTGCCGGTGACTGTGTCGTGCACATTCTCGGTGACCTGTGCGACGACGAGGCCGGGCAAGTCGGAATTGATGCCAGTGATCAGGCTCGCTGCGATGACGCTGCCGGCCATCAGCTGATAGGGCGAAGCCGGCGTCTGCAGTGCATGCAGATTGTAGATTCCACTTGTGTTCCGCTGGCTGACAAAATCGAGCTTGCGCTGTTGATTGTTTTGGTCGCCCTCGGCCGGTGCAACGGAAGCTGAATCGCGTGCGGCATCGGATTGTGGAGCCGTTGCCTCAAAGGGTGGACGCCCGCCCTGCCCGTTGCCGGCGGCATCTGCTTGCCGGGGTCGATTTTCGATCCGGAAGAAGACTTGCGATTCGCGCGCCTCGATCGCCTGCTGTGCAAGGCGCTGCTCCTCCGCCGAAACCTCCTGGCCCGGCGCGATGCCCAGCTGGCGTTGGTGCTCAAGGATGGGGCGGCCGAGGTCGCCGGGCAGCGGTGGTCCAAGCACCGGAGGCTTGGGCTTGATCCCGGAATAGTCCTTAGGCAGCCTTTCAATTGCCTCCGCGGTTGGCTTCCGCTCAGTGTTGTAAAGCTCTTCAGCCTGCTCTTTGATGCGCAGCGCCGGTCCCTGCAGCGCCATCATGGTGACGCCTAGAACGGTCCCGGAACCAACAGCAGCAATGGCGACAATAATGCTGCGCTTGAAGCGCACAGCGCGGCGAGGCGAGGCCCGCAGCTGCAGCTGTTCTGGATCGAGTTTCGGTGGAGCATCGGAGCGGGAAGTATCCGTCATGGGCCGTCCCTCACCTGCTGGAACGCGAAAAGAGCAATATCCGCCTCGGCGCTTGCCTGCCGTCGGTCCTCGTGATGCGCACCACCTGCTGCTGCTTGGCGCCGAGGCGCAGTTCGGCTGCGGCGAAGAGGCGATCGACGATGTAATAGTTGCCCCGTATGCGGTAGTTGACGAGCTGGTTGTCCCCGTCAGCACCGACGATGAAGAGCGGCGGAGCCTCGCCCTGATCGATGCGGCGCGGAAACTCGATATAGACCTTGCTGCCATCATCGAAGGCGCGCGTCGGCCTCCAGGGCGGCATGTCGCCCGTAATCGAATAGCGGAAGCGAATATTTTCGAGAGCCACATTCGACGCCACTGGCATAGCGGCGTCGGCCTGCGCATTGCGCCGGCGTAGCGCGATGATCTGGTCCTCGCTGTAAGTCCAGGAGATGGCTGCCATGGCGGTCTTATCCGTGCTTTGAAGCTGCAGGTGATAGCTTCGCCGGTCCGTGGTGATCACCAGATTGGTGGCAAGTCCTGGCGCGAAGGGCTTCACCAGCACATGGGTGCGCTGGTCATCGCCGGAGCCACTGACGGTGTCGCCAATTACCCAGCGCACTGTATCGCCGGCCGACACGGATTGGAGTTTCTCGCCTGACTGCAGAGCGATATCGCTGACGCGCTCCGGTGCGGCATAGAGCTGGTAGAGCGCGCCTTCGGCAAAGGGGTAAACCTGCACCGCATTCACATAGCCATATTTGGTGGGTTGCTGCGTCGCCGCCTTGTTGGCATCGGCGACACGTTCTTCAGGCGAGCGCTTGTCTTCAGCAGCCTTGCCCGGCTCGGGCTGCAACTGGCCGGGCAGCGGCAGCGGTTTCGGCACTTCCACGACTTTGACGGGCTTCCCCGGCGCCTTCTCAATCGCGGCCGGCTTGAAGTCAGCATGGTCATAGGAAATCTGCGGCGGCGGCACCGGCTTCGAGGCACAGGCGGAAATGACCGCAGCCGACGCCGACAGGATCAGCGCAGTGCGGAGAGACGAGAGTCTATTTATCATTGGCGGGCTCCTTTGGGGGAACGGAAGTTTGCGCGGCACTGTCGAGCTCGCGCGACCAGTCGATTGCGTTGATGAAGACGCCGAGCGGGTTTTTGCGCAGCTGATCGGTATTGTTCGGCGGCCGGATCACAATGGTGAGAATCCCGGTCCAACGCGTTGTGCTGGCGAGGCTGCCGCGCTCAAAGACCTGCTCGGTCCATTTGACTTGAAAGGAGTTGTCGGACGCTCGAACCACGCTCGTCACCTGCACCGAGATGCTGCGCGTGCCGATCTTGCCGAACGGGTCATTGGCCTTAGCGTACTCATTGAGAAAGAGGGCTGCACGGTCGGTGGCGAAGTCGTAGGCCGAGAGCCAATTCTGCCGCACCAGCACCGCATCGGTGGAGACGGAGCGGACATTCTGGATGAAATGGCCGAGGTGCCAGGCAATCTGGGCATCGTCGGGCTCGTAGGTTTGGATTGCCGGCGCGACAGCCCGTGTTTCACCGAAGCGGTCGACCTCGACAACATAAGGCACGACGCGGCCCTGCATCGACTGCCACAAGAGTCCACCAGAGAGCCCGATGGCCAGAGCGAGGCAGCCAAAGGCCATCAGGCGCCAGTTCCTTGCCTGCACGCGCGCAGTGCCGATGCGCTCGTCCCAAAGTTGGGCGGCCTTCTGGTATGGTGTGACGGGGTGGGGCGTCTTCCCGTAACGCTGAACAGGTCGCTTGAAGAGCATCTAGTCTTCCTTATCGTTGAGAGAGGGGTTGGCCCCGCTTCCACCCCGATCGCCATCGCGGACGGCCTGCGTGGCGGCGTGGCGATGGGCGCGCGCGGTCTGTTGGGAACGCAAGCGCCTCGCCCACGCCGGCGCGGCATTGGCACCTGACGCGGCAGGGTTTCCGGTCATTGATGCGGTCGGCGTGCCGCCCGTCGCGGTCCAGGCGGGATTGCGGCCGGCATCGGCGCTGCGCCGGAATGGTTCTGTTGCAGATCGCATTCCCCGCATCGCGGCGCCGCCAGCTGCGCCGGCAACGCCCTGCAGTCCAGCCGCTACGCCGGAGAGGCCGGACTCGGGCGATGTTGCACGCCGCATCTGCCAAGCTGTGGAAGCAGCCGATCCCATGGCCGTGCCGGCTCGAACGGCGGCGAGACCGCCGCCGGTTGCCATGCGCGCGCCGGCAAGCGCCGCACCTCCGGCAACGAGCGTTGATCCGGCGGCCGCCGCGGTGGTTCCGAGTGCGGCTCCCGCGCCAAGCTGCGGCGCGCCCGAGACAAGACCCGAGGCAATTCCCGGCCCGAAAATGCCGAGCCCAAGCAGCGCCAACGCGCCCAGTACCTGTGACATGGCCGCGGCCAAGTCCGGCTCCTTGCCTTGCAGCGCGGAAGCGAACTCGCCGAAGAGCGTGGAGCCGATGCCGACGATGACAGCAAGCACCATCACCTTAATGCCCGACGAGATCACATTGCCGAGCACGCGCTCGGCCAGAAACGCCGAGCGGTTCCAGAGCGCGAAGGGCACCAGAACAAAACCGGCCAATGTGGTGAGTTTGAACTCCAGGATAGTGATGAAGAGCTGAATTGAAAGAATGAAGAAGGCGATGAGGACCAGAAACCAGGCGAGAAGCAGCACGAAGATGGTCAGCGCGTTGCCAAAGATCTCGGGGAAGCCGACTAGCTGGCTCGCTTGATTGAGCAGCGGCCAGGCGCCCTCGAAGCCGGCCGCGGCAATGCGGCCTGGCCGCAGGAGACTGTCGGCGGACAGATTGCCGGCCGATGCGTTGATGCCGAGCCCGGCAAAGGAATGGTAGATGATGTCGGCGAGGTTCTTAAAATTGTTCAGGATGAAGGCGAAGGCGCCGACATAGAGCACTTTTCGGACAAGCCGGCCAAGAACATTGGGCTCGCCGCCGAACGCCCAGACCAGGCCTGCCAGCGTGATGTCGATGCCGATCAGGATGGTGGTGAGAAAGGCGACGTCGCCCGAAAGCAGACCGAACCCGCTATCAATATAGCGGGTAAAAGTCTCCATGAAGCGATCAATGACGCCGAGGTCGTTCATGTCGCCGCCTTCCTCGTTGTCTCGAAGAACTGCTGATCAGTTGCCGGGATAGGCCGTTCCGGTGCCCAGGAAACGCTTCGTCGTCTCGCGGGCGGCTTCCTCGGACTGCGCCTTGCGGGCAGCATCTTCGGCTTCAGCCCGGAACTGGGTCGCGAGCAGCGTCTGGATCTGAATCTGCTGCTTGGTCGAAAGCGCGATCAGCTGATTGGTGGCCTGGCTTGCCTCAAGGGCACCTGCCGCGCCCTGACTGCGGTTGACGAGATCGGTAAGCAGGTCGCCGTCGGCCCGCACGTTCTCCACGATCTGCGACTGCGCGCTCATGGTTTGGCGGAACGCCTGCATGGCGTTTTGCCAGCGCTCGCGCGCGGCGCTCGCCACATCGCTGACCTTGATTGTGGCGTCGTAGCTTTCCGGATATTGCACACGCCACTGGTTCTGAAGCTTGTCGAGATCGAAGCTCAGGCCGCTGGCCTGGGTCATCAGGCCGTCGATCCGTTGGAGCGAACCTGTGAGCTGGCCGACGGAAGAAAAATCCAGGCGCTGAAGGTTGCGCGCCATGTTCTGCAGCATCGTCGCCTGGTTCTGAAGCGACTGGATCTGGTTGTTTATCTGCTCCAGGGAACGTGCCGCTGTCAGCACGTTCTGCGCATAATTCGACGGATCGAACACGATTAGGGCGTGGGCCGGCTGGACGTAGTCGGCCATCGGTTTTGCGATTAGGGAAACGGTGATCAGGCTGGTGAGAAGGCGGCGCCGCATCATGACGATTGCTCCTTGTCTGGTTGAGGGAATTGCTGGAGAAGCTCGGCAGCCCAATCGAGGCCGCGCGCACTCAGGAACCGGGAAGCAAAGCTGTCCTGCCCGTGCTCTGACAGGACGCTGTCGATCAAAGCTTGCGTGGCCGGATCAGAGGCGCCGCAGAGCGCAAGAGCGATCGGGCCGAGCCCGAGCTCGAAGAGGCGGTTGCCGCGGCGCGACTGCAGATAATACTGGCGCTTCGGTGTGGCACGGGCGACCAATTCGATCTGCCGCTCGTTCAGGCCGAAGTGCTCATAGGCTGCCCGCGCCTGCGGTTCCACGGCACGGTCATTGGGGAGAAAAATGCGCTGTGGGCAGCTCTCGATGATCGCCGGCGCGATGGAAGAGCCAGCGATGTCTGCAAGTGACTGCGTGGCGAAAATGACGGAGACGTTCTTCTTTCGCAGCACCTTCAGCCATTCGCGGATGCGGGCGGCAAAGAGCGGGTTGTCGAGATAGACCCAGGCCTCGTCGAGCATGAGCAGTGTTGGCCGGCCGTCGAGCCGCTCCTCGAGGCGATGGAAGAGATAGGTGAGCACCGGCAGCACGGCGCCTTCCTGGTGCATCAGCTCTTCGGTCTCGAAACACTGCACATCCGACAAAGCCAGCCGATCTTCATCGGCATCGAGCAGCCGGCCGAAGGGACCGTCGAGCGTGTAGGGCATCAACGCGGCCTTGAGCCCATTGGACTGAAGCAGAACCGACAGGCCAGTCAGCGTGCGTTCCTGCACCGGCGCAGTGGCAAGGCTGATGAGTGCCGACCAGATCGCCTCCTTTACCTCGGGCGTAACGCTGACATTCTCATGGGCAACGAGGCCGGCGATCCATTCCGCCGCCCAGCTGCGAGTAGCCTGGTCGCCGATATTGCTCAGTGGCTGGAAGGCAAGCGCACCATCCGAGCCCAGCGCGTGGTGTTCTCCGCCCATGGCCAGTGTTGCCGCACGAGCCGAATTGCCCTTGTCGAAGACATAGACCTGCGCCCCGGCATAGCGTCGAAACTGCAGAGCGACTAGCGCGAGCAGAACCGACTTGCCGGCACCGGTCGGCCCAACGACCAGCATGTGGCCGACATCGCCGACGTGGGTGGAAAGCCGAAACGGTGTCGACCCGTTGGTCTCTGCGAACAGAAGCGGCGGGGATTCGGTCCCAGTCACGTTGGCGAGATGCTCGTTATCCACCGGACCGGCCCACGCCGACGACAGCGGCATGACATGGGCAAGATTCAGCGTGTGAACGAGCGGCTGGCGAACGTTAGCGTAGACATGACCGGGCAACGAGCCGAGCCACGCCTCGACCGCATTGATGCTTTCACGGATCGTGGTGAAGCCGAGCCCATTGACTATGCGCTCAACCGCTCGGAGCTTTTCCGCGGCGGCCTGCCGGTCCTGGTCCCATACCGTCACCGTTGTGGTGAGATAGCCGAAGCCGACGTGATCGCCGCCCAATGCCTGAAGGGCGGCATCCGCATCGAGCGCCTTGTTGTCGGCGTCACTATCGACGAGAGGGACGGGTTCGTTGGTCACGACCTCGCGCAGGATGGCTGCGACCGATTTGCGCTTGGCAAACCACTGACGGCGCAACCGGGTCAGTGTCTTTGTGGCTTCCGTCTTGTCGAGCGGGATGAAGCGCGTCATCCAGCGGTAGGCGAAATCCTGATGGTTGAGCGCGTCGAGGATCCCTGGCCGGGTGACGTTCGGGAAACCAAGGATGGTGAGGGTGCACAGATGCTGCTCACCCAGCATCGGCTCCAGGCCGCCGGTAAGCGGCGCGTCAACCAGAACACCGTCGAGATACATTGGCGTTTCCGGCATGGCGACCGGATGGCGGTAGGTCGAGATTGTGCCGTGCAGATAGGTTAGCGTCTCGGCATCATCGAGGGCGCGCACTTCCGGCATGAAGCCGGACAGCAAATCCAGGACGCGGTCGGTCCCGTCGCGAAACCACGCCAGCTCCTGGCGCCAGTCTCTAGCCCCTCCCGAGTGATGCGAGTCGACCAGTGCGCTTTCCGCCCGCGCCTGGCCATCTGGCGCCGGCATGAAGACCAAGGTCAGATGATAGCCACTCTCGAAGTGCGCGACCTTGCCCTCGAAGGCCGCGCGCCGTTCCTCATCGACCAGCCATGAGGCAGCATCGGGAAAAGCCGAGCTCGGATAGCCCAGCGCTTCAACGCGCTCGGCCTCGAAAAACAACCCCCATCCGGAGCCCAACCTTCGTAGCGCATTGTTGGCTCGTGCGCAGATGCCGACCAACTCGGCTTCGGTCGCACTTTCAAGGTCGGGGCCACGGAACCGGAAGGTTCGCTGGAAGCTACCGTCTTTATTTAGCACGATGCCGGGCGCGACCAAAGCGGCCCAGGGCAGATGATCGGCAAGCCGATCGGCTTTGCCGCGATACTCCGAAAGGTTCAGCATGCAAGCCACCCCTTCAGGCGAAGATGACGGACAAGCACGCTGGCGAAGTCCGGATCGCGGCGAGCGGCAAAGACCGCGAGCGTGTGGCCGGCCATCCAGAGCGCCAGTCCGGCGATCCACTGCTGCAGGCCAAGGCCTATTGCCGCGGCCACCGTGCCGTTGAGGATCGCCACCGCTCGCGGCGCGCCGCCCAGCAGGATCGGCTCAGTCAATGCCCTGTGAACGGGGACTTCGAAACCCTCGATATGCTGCTCTCCGGTGGCCATCAAACGAGTGCCCCGCCGCCGAAGGAGAAGAAGGAGAGAAAGAAGCTCGATGCCGCGAAGGCGATCGACAGGCCGAAGACAATCTGGATCAGCCGGCGAAAACCGCCTGCCGTGTCACCGAAAGCAAGGGTCAGGCCGGTGGTGATGATGATGATCACTGCGACGATCTTGGCGACCGGTCCCTGCACCGACTCAAGGATCTGCTGCAGCGGCTGTTCCCAAGGCATGCCGGAGCCCGCTGCGTGGGCCGGGACGGTGAGAAGAAACGCGAGCGCGGTGGACGAAAGGAAGCGAAGCTTCTTGCGCATGAGTGACCTTTCAAAACTGCTGGAGTTGCGGAAGCGTGAGCGGGGTGACGGCGTAATCACCGCTGCTGTCGAGACCGGTGACCTCAGCGATCGCGTCAATGCGGCGCGAGGATCCGCGCCCAGCGATGAAGACGATCAGATCTACCGCATCAGCGATGAGGCGGCGGGGAACGGTGACGACGGCTTCCTGGGCGAGCTGCTCGATACGGTAGAGAGCGGAGCGCGCCGAATTGGCGTGAACCGTCGCGATGCCGCCGGGATGCCCGGTGTTCCATGCCTTCAGCATGTCCAGGGCTTCCGCGCCCCTGACTTCGCCCACGATGATGCGGTCGGGTCTGAGCCGCAGGGTCGAGCGCACGAGATCGGCGAGCGTGACCGCCCCCCGCCTCGTCCTCAAGGCAACGCAATCCTTCGCCGCGCATTGCAGTTCGCGTGTGTCCTCGATCAGGATCACCCGCTCGTCGCAATCGGCGGCTTGTGCCAGCAGCGCATTGGCAAGTGTTGTCTTGCCCGACGACGTGCCGCCGGCGACCAGGATGTTGCGCCGCTCGCGGACCGCCTTCTTCAGCGCATCGGCCTGCAGCGGCAGCATGACCCGGTCGGCGACATAGTCGGCCAACGTGTAGAGTTTCGCCGCAGGCTTTCGGATGGCGAAGCATGGCCCCAGCACGACAGGCGGCAGCAGACCCTCGAAGCGCTCGCCCGATGGCAATTCGGCGCTGACAATCGGATTGTCAGCATGCGCCTCGGCGCGCACGTGGGAGGCGACCAGGCGGATGATGCGTTCGGCCTCAGAAGGATGCATGTGCACGCCGGTGTCGACCCGGCCTTCACCCAACCGGTCGAGCCGCAGCGCACCGTCGGGATTGACCATCACCTCAATGACGGTCGGATCGGCAAGGGCTTCGGTGATCGCCGGACCCATGGCGGTGCGCAGCATGGCGCGGCGGCGATGGTCGGCTTCCGGATGAGAACTCATCCTTCCCCTCCCCTGCGATCGTCGGTGCCAAGTGACCGTTTCCCGGAAGCGATCTGGCGGCCGACCTGTTCAACGAATTTGTCGAAGCGCTCCTGGGCAATCGCTTGCGTGGCCCTGTCCGGCACCGGCGTGTGAGCATGAAGCGTGATCGAAAAGCGGATGAAGAGCGCCAGGCTCTCCAGGATCATCTCGACATCGCGCCTGACATGTCCGAGGTCGCGGGAAAGACGGTCGAGCCTCTTGCCGTAGCGCTGGTCGAGTTCATTCTCCCCACGCTGCTCGATAAAGGTCTCGACCGCGTGCGCCACAATGGCCGATTTGGTGGTCGATGAATTGCGGCTGAGGTTCTCCAGCTTCTCGCTCAACTCGGGTTCAAGCAAAAACTGGTGACGAATGCGGTGGGGCTTCATGCTGCTCGTTCCCTCTGACCGGCGCTGATGCACCGGCGACGGGAACGAGCATCGTCGAGATCCTCGAAATCGCTTACGGCCGTTATCTACGCTGAGATGCGCCCGCGTATGGCGCGCCGTTCAGAAGCCGGGCACGATGTCCTTGTCGTCGCCCATTCCCTCGTTGAGGCCGTACGCACGTGCGGCGGTGGAAATCCGATCCATGACGCGCTTGTCGGCGAGCGTCTCGCAGTCATCGTCTGCGGGCGTGAACAGATCGCCCTGATCAGGCTCCTGGACGACGAGGGTCCGTTCTTCGCGCAGGCCCGGATGGCGCTGCTGCTGGACACCTCCGTCTTCGATTGCCGCGCCGGCACTGTCGTCATCGCCAGCAAGACGCCGATCCACGCCGCGCACCTGTCCACTCCAATCGTCCGGGCGCGACGTGGGCCGGTCCGCGTAGGCACCGTCGCGCAGCACCGGCGAAGGCAGCACTCGCTCCGTGAAATTCGGATCCTGGTAATAACGCAACTTCTTGGCGCGAATCGGCGGCAATCCCGAAACCAGGATTAGTTCGTCAGCCTGCGGCAACTGCATCACCTCACCCGGCGTCAGCAGGGGGCGAGCGGTCTCTTGGCGGCTTACCATGACGTGGGACAACCAGGGCGCCAACCGATGGCCGGCATAGTTGCGCATCGATCTGAGTTCCGTCGCGGTACCGAGCGCGTCCGAGATGCGTTTGGCCGTGCGCTCGTCATTTGAGGAAAAGGCAATCCGCACATGGCAATTGTCGAGAATGGCGTTGTTCTCGCCATAGGCCTTGGAGATTTGGTTCAACGATTGCGCTATCAGATAAGCGCGGATGCCGTAGCCTGCCATGAAGGCGAGCGCAGTCTCGAAGAAGTCGAGCCGACCGAGCGCCGGAAATTCATCCAGCATCATCAGGAGCTGATGCTTGCGGCTCTTCTTTGGATCGCCCTCCAGGCGCTCGGTCAGCCGCCGGCCGATTTGATTGAGCACCAATCGCACCAGGGGCTTAGTGCGCGAGATATCCGACGGCGGCACGACCAGATACAGCGACATCGGTCGCTCGGCATCCACAAGGTCGGCAATGCGCCAGTCGCAGGCCGATGTTGCCGCGGCCACCGTTGGATCACGATAGAGCCCGAGAAACGACATGGCGGTCGAGAGAACGCCTGAGCGCTCGTTCTCTGACTTGTTCAGCACCTCACGAGCCGCCGAGGCCACGACCGGATGGACCTGAGGCTTGTCCACCGTGCCGAGGTGGTTTGTGGTCATCATCCGCTGCAGTGTCGCAGCGAATGAGCGTTGCGGGTCCGACAGGAAGGTGGCGACACGGGCGAGTGTCTTTTCCTCTTCGGCGTAGAGCACGTGCAAGATGGCGCCAACTAGGAGTGAATGACTGGTCTTCTCCCAATGGTTCCGCCGCTCCAGCGCGCCTTCCGGATCGACGAGAATGTCGGCGATGTTCTGAACGTCGCGGACCTCATCTGGACCTTTGCGCACTTCCAGCAGCGGGTTGTACCGCGCCGATCTCGGATCGGTCGGATTGAACAAGAGACAGTGCGAGAACTTCGACCTCCAGCCAGAGGTCAGCTGCCAGTTCTCGCCTTTGATGTCGTGAATGACGGCCGAGCCGGTCCAGGAAAGAAGGGTTGGAACAACGAGTCCGACGCCCTTGCCCGAACGTGTCGGCGCAAAGGCCATGACGTGTTCTGGTCCGTCATGGCGCAGATAGCGATAATTCAGTCCGCCAAGGAAAACGCCGGCCGGCTGAAACAGCCCCGCCTTCTCGATCTCCAGCTTCATGGCCCATCGTGAGGACCCATAGGTGGTGACCAACCCCCGCTGCCGTGCGCGCCAGAGGGACCCAGCTATCGCGGCGGCACAGCCCAGGAACCCGCTGGCTCCGGCAAGTATGCCAGCCTTGTCGAAGACTTCAGGCGCATAGGCGTCAAATTGGAACCACCATTCGAACAGTTTCCACGGCTGGTAGATCGGCCAGCCGACTGTCACAAACCATGGCGCGCCGAGTGGCGGCTGATAGAAGAGCATGTGGGCGCACCATTGGGTTGCAGTCCACACGCCAAGAATGACAATTGCGAATACGACAGCGATCTGCCCAATCAGCAACTTCGTGGGTGTCAATGGCTTGCTCCGCTCTTCTGGCCAGACGGACCAAACATCGCGCCGAGCGATGAGAATTCGAACGGCCGCTACGTGCGACTAGGTGCGATGACAAGGTTGATAGGCATTGTTCAGCTGCGAACAGCGAAAATCCGCCGCAGCAACCGATCGGCGGTGCCAGGTACGCGGTTTGGTCGCAGAAGATGTTGGGGCTTCAGGCGCGGGCACATTGAAGATGTGCTGACAGACAAACCTTTGGAGCCGACGCGTTTGTGCGAGAGCGAGCTGAAAGGCTCGGCGAGAAGTCGTCGTTCTCAATTGGGCGACGGGGGATACATCGGCGAAGACGGCATAAGGCAGGATGGGCCAGACCGAGCCGATGGCAACGTCGTAGCCAAGGCCTTGGAGCCCATAGCGCCTGGCCGGGAGGCCGCCGCCAGTCAGGCTTACGCGGCGCGTGGTTGAGCGAGGTGAAGACCCGAACGGGCTCGACGAGGGTCCACGGCGGTCACAATGTTGTGGTGGTGATCGCAGTAGACGCGATCCGGCGAAGTTGGCCCAGCACAAAAACGATAACCGCCAGGTACAGAAGCGTCTTCGCTCACCGGGAAGCGGCACTGATAGAGGCCTAGCTGAATGAGGGGGACGTCTCTCGAAGTTGGTCTGGTATTTTCAGGCATGATGGTTTCCTAGTTCGTAGCAATTACCAGCTGACGGCCGCAGTGCGACCCGTCGGGACGAGCTTCTCTCGTTTTGGAGGGCTATGGGTCACCATATGGTGTTGGTAGCACCATCAATGAAGCCCTACGCCCTGCTTCTGAAGCCAATAGTTTGCGACTTAAGGCCACACGCGCGAACGCATTAGTAATCTACCATCGTGTCCCCGAGGCACTCGCCCGCCGCGGTTTGCCGGCGGCGGGGTCGCACTGGCTTGTGGGGCCCTAGGCCCACTCGCGGCGCTCGCACTCGATCTCGGTGCGGGTTTCCCGTGTCTCACCGCCCTGTCAGCGCCTTGCAAATGAGCGAAACCAAGCTGTCGCGCGCTCGCTCGTGGAGTGCGCCTTTCGGCCGCCATGCAAGGAAATCATCAACGCTCATCCAATCAGCCGGGTTTGTGTCGGCGTCTGGCTGGCTGAATTCCACATACAAATGCAGTTCGTCCGGCACGAAGACGACCCTCCATAATCCTTTGATGTCATTGGCAAGGTTGTAGGCGAGGACGGTCATGGCGGGGCACTCCTTTCGCCGTGGAGCGTGCCTATCTCACGGGAAAATTCCATCACCAGAAGTTAGTATTGACGCTCGCGCTTTCTCAGAAATCCAACGTCCGCGTGATGCCGAAAGGTGCAGCCAGCTTTTTGTGTATCTCGATGGAACACGGGATCGCCGCGAAAGTTCGGTGCACGCAGCGAATCCTCCCCCTCCAGGTATTGCTGCAGATCGGTATTCCGATCGGCCCGCGCTCCCCGCAAGGCGCGGGCCTCGGGCTGTGGTGCTCATGCCATCTACTTCGATACGCAAAACGGAATACGATCCTGACAGAAGAATCCTCTCTGTCTGGTTTGTGGCCAGCGACAAGCGGTACGAGTTTGAGGGGGTACCGCCGGAAACCTTTGCCGCGTTCCGGGCCGCGTTCGCCAAGGGCCGCTACTTCAACGACCACATCCGCAACAATTTCCGCTATCGTCTGGTTGCGAGCGATAGCGACCCGGGATGACCTGACCTGCCGACCGCTCAATCGTCCTATCGCTCCAACCGGCGGTTGGTGGACGCGTTGCCGCTGTGGCGCTTAGGGTTGGTTACGGTCCGCGCTCACCTGGCAAGCCCAACCCCCCGGCATCCCCCCGCCTGGTGCAAAGCGTTTGATCGGTCCCGCCGTTCTGGCAGTGCGGCGGGACTTTTTTGCGGTCCAGGTGGAACATCGGCGCGCGGGGAAGGCGCGGTGCACGCAGCACCCTTTTCTCATCCAACGTACGCGGTGGCGCGCTGAAGGGTCTCGACGTCGGTCTGCCGCCGGAGCTCAACTAGCTGGACTATTGCTCGACCGGAAGCGGCTCGTGCTGGGACTCAGCGTGGTGGAAGACCTGTCCAAGATCGCGCGCGTCGAACGTTTGGCCGCAGACTGGGCAGTAGACCAAGTGCTTCGACTCGTCTTCTACCGGCCCGTCATGCGGCCTGCCCTCATAGCCCGTCGCGATGTTGTCGGTTCTAATCCGGGGCAACGACAAGTGCCTTTCGTCGGTTTGGCGGCCGATATTTCTACCGGACCTTGTCACGGTCGACCGTGACCAGCGGCCCGAGGTCGATCGTCACGGTGTCCTCGTCGATGCGCGTGACCTCGCCTTTCAGGTCGATTTGCTGGCCCTCGGTTCACCTTGGTGTGGTCGATGATGGAATGTGGGAAGTCGTAGCCTGGGATCGACACGCTTACGCGGTCCTCTGTTATCCGCCTTCGAACCCTGGCCGTAATGGCCACCTGGTCACCAATGTCTATTCCCCGAGCCATGCCACGGATTCTGGTGCGGGCAGCGTCTTCTTCAAGAGATTCTAATATACGTCCGCCACTTTAAGGCTGGCCTACGACCAGAGTGACAAAAGTTGAGCTTCTTGGGGGAACACTCTTTCTATCTGCCTGTTGGATTTGCCAGCGCACACCGCGAGAAAGAACATGAAACGCATCCTTTTGGCTTCGGCCGTACTGGCGGTGTCGGCCGGGCTTTCCTTTGCCCAGACGACCAGCGGAACTTCGAGCGGAACCTCGACGAGCGGCACCTCGACCACGACAACCATGCCCAGCACGACGGATCAGGGCACCGGCACGACGAGCAGCGGCACCAACATGTCCGGCGATCAAGGCACCGACACGACCACGACCAGCGGCACCACAAATGCGAACTCGGCCAGAGACTGCGCGCCCGGCCAGCAGACTGGCAGCGCTCAGCAGGCGGCGCCAGGTCAGCAGGACACGACAGCCAAAACCGCCGCGCCAGGCCAGGTGAAAAAGACCGACGAAGGTTGCTGATTGGCACATCGGCTCGGGTTGGAATCACCAGCGTGTGGCTGGCTGGTCTCCCCCGACCACCGGCTAAGATAAACTCGGCTGGCGAGCAAGTTGCCGCCAGCCGAGCATCAGTCCAGGAACGTTTGCGCTTGCTTGTGCTTTCAGTGGGGCACGCCTAGCTTCTGTTTGCTTTCGGTCAGATAGTGTCGCTGGCGTCTTCGGACTACCGGTGAAGCAAGTCCGATGTGCGCCTATCGCGACCCCGCTTCACCTGCCGTCCAGCCGTTCGCGCATTCGCGATCGTCGCTCTCG
Source organism: Mesorhizobium sp. M0968 (assembly GCF_040319065.1). Taxonomy (NCBI): domain Bacteria; kingdom Pseudomonadati; phylum Pseudomonadota; class Alphaproteobacteria; order Hyphomicrobiales; family Phyllobacteriaceae; genus Mesorhizobium; species Mesorhizobium sp. M0968. Next base: position 53,189 of record NZ_JAMYNL010000018.1, on the reverse strand, counting down.
GCAACAGGCGGCGCGCGCGGCCAGGACGTATCGCATGTGCGCGCTGTCGAAGGAGGCGCCCAGCAACATTGCGCGTGAAGGCACGCGGGCATCCGATCGATCGTTAACCTTTCTCTGCAATGAGCGCCTTGTCTTCGGCGATGGGCCTCCGGCTCTTACGCATTATGGAGATCACATGTTGGTCCCGGCACCCGATGCCGGGAGCAGGTCTGCTTCGGAGCGTCGTGACAGAACTGGGCGACATGGTTGCGGTGGAGTAGGCGCCGTCGCCCTGGATGAACAACAACTGTCGCATGCGGTGCATACGTTGTCGAAGCTTTCGGTCGGCCGCGGCCGCATCGACGACGACCACAACGGCATCAAGTCGTTGCTGAAAGCCCGCAAGGTATCGTCAAGACATAGCGTGCCGGCGAAGATCCGCCCTCGCGACAGGGATTCGTCAGGCCGATCGGTCGGCAACGTGACCGGCCAGATGAGCGAGAGCTTACCCTCGGTGCTGGTCTCGACCCGGCTCGTATAGAGGCCTGAAGGGACATCTCCAAACGCTCATCGACGGTCGTCGATCACTGCCGACTACGGTCGAGGTCGTATGGCTCGTGGCCTAGCTCGTTGTGATGAAGCGCCTCTGCCATACACCTGATGTCGAACGCTTGGCCGCACCCCGGGCAGAGGACAAAATACTCCTCCTCCCGAAGTGGCGATGCATCGTGGTCTTGGGGGATGACGATGTCATTGTATTCGTCGGGCATTGGGTCCTCCGGCAACGCCGCCCGCCATGCTGGAACGCCTGCCGGCAGGATTTGTTTCAAAGTTACTGCGCTTAAGAAGAGGGCCGGAACGGGTGAAGCACAATGTCGGTAAGCGCAAGGCGACGGCGCCCGAAACTCATCACGTGAGCTGAACGACTGCTTTTGCCAACTCGATGCTCGAAACCTGCCGATCTGCTTAGGCCGGTTCCGGACATTCGTGACCGGCCTCATAAGTCATAAGAAGCGCCCACCACCTACGGGACTCAAGCCGACATTCCCCGAGCCTTTCGCCAGGCACGGACTCTTTGCCAACCGCACATTTGAAGCCTATGCTTCCCACATCGGCCGCCAGCGCGTCGGACGCAGCCGACAGTAAGAGGTACGTGCTCTTGCCCGCATGGGAGAGAGAGCCATGCCCCAATCCCTTCTTCGCAACCATGTATTGAAAACCCTCTCCTCGGAGGATTTCGCGCTTTTGAGGCCGTCACTGCATCACGTCGAACTGGGCATCAAGGACCAGCTGGAGGTCGCATATCATCCGATCGAGCGTGTCTATTTTCCAGAGATGGGCATCGCGTCGGTGGTCGCCACGATGACCGGAGGGCGGCAAAGCGAAGTCGGCATCGTCGGCCATGACGGCATGACAGGAGTTGCCGTTATTCTCGGCCAGGACAAGTCGCCCAATGAAACCTATATCCAAGTCGCAGGTAATGGCTGGATCCTCCCGGTTGAAAACCTTCGCTCAGCGATTGCAGACAGCCTGTCACTTCGTGAGTCGCTGCTTCGCTATGCCCACGCGTTCCTCATCCAGTCGTCCCGGACGGCACTGGTCAACGGCCACTCCAAAATCGAGGAGCGCTTGGCCCGCTGGTTGCTGATGGTCCAAGACCGCGTCGAAGGAAATAAGATCTACCTGACGCATGAATTCCTGGCGACAATGCTTGGTGCCCAGCGCCCCGGCGTTACCACGGCCCTCCAAATGCTTGAATATCGGGGGCTGGTTCACGCCAAGCGCGGCGAGATCACGATTATCGACCGCGTTGGAATGATACGACTCACGCATGGTGCTTACGGGGAGGAGGAGCAAAGTCACTTCGGCCTAGCCTCCGCCTAACTGTCCTAAATCAGACAAACCCTTGCAAGCTACCGAATTCGTGCCGTAAATCGTGTGGGTCAGGGTTCAGGGAGGAATTCTCGATGACCACCACTTTTGACACAGTCACGGTTGAAAGAGCCGCCGAAGCCTATGTTCTCTCCAGAGGCAAGGCCCACTTCCTTTCGATAGCACAGGCAATCCGCGCCATCCGAACACTCATGCCCGCATGCAGGGCCACCGACCGCGAGCTGGAGGAGCTCTTGGCGGCAGCATCCATTATTCACGGTGTGCCAGTCGCGTTCGACTTAAAAACAGCCGTGGCCGCAGAACCACGGCTCCATTCATAGGGCCGGGTGATGCCTGCGCTCGCGCAGACGCCTACCTTATCGGACGTTCGCCAAGCGATTGTCCGCCACCTGATCGACAACATCGGCAGCCCGAGCATTTCGATATCCGAGGTTAGCCACACCGTGAGGAGAATGCTTCCCTTTTGCGAACTCACGGACTGGCAACTTGGCGATCTCATTGCGCGAAGCGCGATCGATGCGGGATTCGCGATTGAATCCGACGGGGTGGGTCCCGAAAACGCATGTCGAGGCTCAATAGCGGAACAGCCGCTTTAGCCATGTGGCTCCCAATCACGGGCGGTCAGGTTGTGGCCCACGTACAGCCGCCAGGCGGCAACGCGCCTGATATCGCACTTCGAGATCAACTCGGCCGCTTCCTGCTAGCCGGGGTTGCAAGCGCCCCCGCTAACAATCGTGGTTGCGCCTTTAGGGCATCGCGGTTCAGACCGCTGGCGGATTAGAACTCATGTTGGCTTTGCGATCGGCTCATCGCTGCCGACAATCGGTGACCTATATAAAGGGGCATGTTCACGCGCCGAAAAAGCAGTGCAACAGCGAAGCTGATTGGAGAGTGGCCTTTAACCCCGGCTGCAACGCTTGGACCGTCAGAGCGAGGGGTATTTTTCTCGAAATACGCGCCGCCTTCCAACGGAGTTCAGGAAACTGCTCCATATCGAGTCCCGCGTGCTTACCGTGCACCTGTCTGAGGGCGCCCAGAATGATGTGCAGGTGGTATTCGGGATCGTATCCAAAGCAATGCGGAATATCGAAGACCTGCCCGTAATCCCCCGTGAAATCGAGGACATTCTGACGATCTCGACGGCCGAACGGCACCGCTGGCTGAAAGACGGTCGCTTGCAGAGCGCCGGGACGAAAACGGTGAAACTCCGCGGGCGGGCAAGGAACATCACCTTTCACGTGTTCGACCCGCAGCACGTCGAGGATGTCCTTGACCGCGACCTGGTCACGGTCTGGCGCGAACAGGACGCAGCGACAGCTGCAGAGAATAGGCGGCGTGGCGCGGGGAAGGCCGCTATGAAACGCGCTCAAAGAAGCGGTCGCGGAACTGCAGCTTCAGCTGGCTTTGGCCCCGATGAGAACTCGCACTCCAGTTTGCGCGGCTGGGAAGATTTTGAGAAAGACGGACTCCTGCGCTGATAGGCCGGGCGCACAGCCAGGTTAGGACGTTTGCCTGCGCCGTGCGAGATGCGCAAGGAGGGCCGCCAAACGCATCGCGTTCAGGACCCGCTTCGCAGGGACACCGCCCTTGCGCGCCATCTCGACACCCCAATGCATGTGGTCGAGCTCGCGGATCGAATGAGCGTCCGGATTGATGCTGAAGATGCAGCCCTGATTGAGTGCCTTTTGATGCCAGCGCCAGTCGAGGTCAAGTCGCCACGGATGCGCGTTGATTTCGACAGCGACGCCGTGCTTCGCACACGCTTTGAGGACTTTGTCGACGTCGAGATCATAACCGGGCCGGCGCAACAGCTGGCGACCGGTCATGTGCCCGATGATTGTTGTCCGAGGATTTCCGATCGCCTTAATGATACGCTCCGTCTGTTCCTTCTTGGGCAACTTGAAGCGGCTGTGCACGCTCGCGACGACGAAATCGAACAGCTCCAAGATATCATTCGGGTAATCGAGCGAGCCATCCGCCAGGATGTCCGCCTCGATGCCCTTCAGTATGCGAAATTTTCCATTGTATGCCTTGTTCAGCCGGTCAGCTTCGCGGTGCTGTTCAGCAAGCTCCTGCAACGAAAGGCCGCCTGCGTAGTGAGCGGACTGCGAATGATCGGCGACACCATAGTATTCGAAACCGCGCCTACGCGTGGCTTCAGCCATTGCCTCAAGCGTTTCGGTGCCATCGGATGCGGTCGTGTGAGAATGCAGGATGCCATGCAGATCTTCATCCCGAATGAGGGCGGGTAGCTTCTGCTTTGCCGCTCGCTCAATCTCGTCCCTGCCTTCGCGCAATTCAGGCTCGATAAACTGCAAGTCTAGAGCTTGGTAGATTTCTTCTTCTGTCGCTGACGCGATCAGCTTTCTCCCGCGATGAAGCCCGTCGGCGTTTAGGGTGAATCCCTTGTCGGCCGCGAACGTCTTCAGTTGCTTGAGGTGGTCTGCCGAACCGGTTGCTTCGAGCAGGCGCGCGCCAAAATGCTTCTTGTCCGTGACAACAAGCCTGAGGGTCGTATCCTCGGTTACAGTCGACTTTCTGGCCTGCGCTACCAGGGCGAAGTCGGAAACGAGCTCGCAACCGCGTCGGAAGTCACCTGCAATTTCGACGCGCGAAAACTCTGGATGCTCTTGCTTCACCGATATGACCGCATGTTCGAGAAGGGCGGCGGCCTTGTGCAGGTGAAGTTGCGTTTCGCCGCTTCGCACGATGGCCAGGTTCTGCAGCAGCTTTGTCTGAAGCGCGGCGCCGAGGCCTTTGACTGGGCGTATGCGGTCTTCTCTTGCTGCGGCCTCGAGCTCCGCCAGCGAGCTCACGCCGAGCGCCTGATGAAGCTTCAGTATCTTATCGGGACGAAGCCCGGGTATGGCAAACAGCTCCATCACGTCCGCTGGAACATCCTCGCGCAGCTTCTCAAGGCTTGGGTGCGTGCCGGTTTGGTAAAGCTTGGTCACGATGTCTGCGATCGTCACCGATCCCCGGGATCTTGGTGAGGGCGCCGGCGGCGATGATCCGATCAAGCGGCTGCGACAGCGCCGTCAGACTGTCTGCCGCGCGCAAGTATGCCTTTGTGCGATAGGGATTGTCGCCGCGCAAAGACGCCCGTTGTGCGTATTCCTTCAAAAGACTGGCGACGGTCCTCGGATCGATTTTTGCCATTGCTTCAGCCAAACGAGGCCGATCTCCGCAGGTTCCAATCAGGCAAGGCCATGAGCGCCGCGTTGCCCTTTAAATCCCGGCTTTACTGCCTTCTTCCCGCGTCGGCCGCTACAGATCGGGCAAGGATTGGTCAGCGCGACCCCGCCCCAGCGATTCAAGGATAGCGCGGAACTGAAAGGCAGCGGCGCGGACGGCCTCAAAATCGAGGCCTTCACCGGGTCGAGGTCGAACACGAGGCGGTCGGCCTTTTCGACATCCGTATCCGGTTTCTGCCATCGGCTTTAGATGCCTGACATTCCGGTTCCGGTCCCCTTACCTCGACGTGCCCCATAGACGCCAAGTACCTCGCCCAGAGCAAGCTCCGATGCCAGTTTCAAGAAGTGCAAAATGGCCCATAAATGCGCCGGCCAGAGTGAATGCTCTCGTATCCGGGTCTATTTCGAGCAGCGCGGACTTGGTCAGCATTCGGACAGCCTAGCGGGTCCGTCCCAACATAGCCATGGGCACCGGCCTGCTACTCACGGAGCACCCCTTCCTCCTTGGCAGCAGCCTCGAAAGCCTGACGGACCTCCTGTCGGCGCACAGTTGCACAGCCTTCCTCCACTTAGGTCCCATCTTGGTCCACTTCATGAGTTCCTCGGCGGCACCCTCGACGTTGTTGCACTCGTAGGTGACCCCAGGTCGGTCGGTCTTGACGTACACCGGAGGGGAGAACCAATGGGTTACCACGACACCTCCTACTCAGGGGAGAGATACACGTTGGCCTCCTTAGCGGCAGCCTCAAAGGCCTTTCGTATTATGTGCGGGTCAATCGAATCGCCCTCCAAGGCTGACATGCAGAGGATCACCGCCTTGTGCCAGAGAGGCCCTCGCCGGGTCCACATGTTGAGCTGCTCAAGGGCTTCCTTCGCATTGTTGCAGCCATGCCTGACACCGGTTTCAGTCTTCACGAACACCGGAGGGACGAACCAGATGGGCGCCATGATACCTCCTACTCAGGGGAGAGATACACGTTGGCCTCCCTGGCAGCCGCCTCAAAGGCTTCACGGACCTCATGGGGGACATCCTGCCCTCGAACGCGTCGACGCAGGATTGGACCGCCTTGGTCCACCTCGGGGCCCTTTGTGTCCCACGCCATGAGTTCCTCGGCGGCTCCCTCGAGGTGGCTGACCCCATTGCGAATGCCCGGACGTTTCGTCTTCACGTAGACCGGGGGAGAGAACCAGAGAGGACCCATAAGGGGGAACTTAGAGCGGCAAGAGCCCGCCGACCAACCCCGCTTTAGCCGCAGCTAACGGAACGATGTAGGCCCTCGCGGGTTTAGAGGTGGCAGCGGGATTCTTCGTGATCTGCAGCCGTGTAGGGGGGTCCGTCGCCTCTCCCTCACCGGCGGCGGGCTCCTTTCGCGAAGGCGGTGTTGGTAATAGACACCTAGAACCTTATACCGCATCCAATTTAGCTAGTTCTCATTGGGGGAGTAATGTCCCCTCCTCTTTTGCAGCAGCCAGGAACGCCTTGCGAGCCTCCTCAGGTTCCATCTCGTCGAAAATCACGGCCATGCAAACACGCACCGCGAGGTCCCACCAAGGGCCACGCTTGGTCCACTTCATCAGCTCCTCGCCGGCTGTCTCGGCGTTGTTGACATTGTGGATGATCCCGGGACGCTCGGTCTTGACCGGGACCGGAGGGTTGAACCAGTGGAGAGCCATACGTCACTCTTTGTCGGCCCGATCAAGTTTCTCCAGCAAATACCTTTGCTCAGCCGGGAGCTTCCGTTCTACAGGCAGATTTAGCAGCTTGCGACGGTAATTGCGGATTACCTCTGACTATTGAAAATGACGCAGGACTGCGCGCTTCCGTTGCGATGCCACAGTGACTGAAGTTGGCTGACAGCTACTCCCGGGCGTCGAAAGCCACGCAGAGGCCCATGGCAGTTGCTGCCTCGACGATTGCCTCGGTTAGTTCTTCGTCGGAGGCCACCAAATTAGGCGCAGTCTCGCGAGCTTCGCGTAGTGCCGCTTTGATCGAGACCGTATCGCGACGGTCCGCCCTGTTGAGGAGTACAGTAATTGCTTGTTCTAGAAACGGACCGACCCTTCGCGCGACGCTCATCCAGCCCTCCCCAGGAACACGCCGAAGGGTACTCTACTCCCTACCTGAGCGGCATCAAGGCCATGTACGAATTGTACAAATTGGTACGGCGCTGGGCCGCGACAGTCAGGAATGTTTGTAGAATTTCTGTGGTGGGGATCGGACACCGGCTCGCGAAGACCCTCATGCTCCTCCTCGATCCTATTGACGCGCCTCGAGCCGCCTTTCTCCCACAATCCTAGGTCGGTCTGTCCTGACGTACACCGCAGGCGAGAACCAACGGGTTGCCATGAGGCTATTCGCGAAGATCGAACCCGACGAACAGGCCAAAGGCTGGGGCAACATTGACAATAAACTCCACCAGCTCGCAGTCAGTTTCCGCCAGATGTGGCCCGTCTCGGCGCACCGCTGCGATAGTCTCTTTGACGGAGATGATTTGGCCGCGACGGGCTTGTAGGATCAGCTCGTGAACAAGGTGTTTGGCAGTCACCTTGTCGGGTCGGCAGTTCGTCCAAACGTTCATACAAGGCCTCCCACCTCAGCGAGAAGCCAAGGGAACATTCATGATCCTCTGTCGGGAAAAATCAAGAAGAATGTTTGATAGCTTCTGAGTGGGAATCAGGGGAACAAGCCACGAAGCGAGCCTGACGCTCAGCCAGCCGGCTAGGGACCTTCTTCCGTCGGCCCCTGTTTGGCCCGATCAATAGCCGCAAGTAATGACTGAAGGGTTGGCGGCAGTTCTGGTTCGACCCCCAGATTTAAGAACGTTTGTACGTGATGACGATAGCCTTCGGAACGGATCAGTTTCCGAAACGCTTCGGAGACAGACTGATGGTCTGCTTTGTTGCTGGTTGTCATGTTCGGGAAGTCCGTCCCAATCAGCCGCAACTCGCCCGCAACGAATGGGTTCCATCAGGAGGTCGGAATATTTGGTAGAAATTTCTGAGCGGGAGATCGGATAACTGGCTCGCGCGAAGACCCCCCCGTGCCCCCTTCGTTTGCCGCAGCATTAACCTCGCTCTTTGAACTGAAATTCGTGTCTATCTAGCGTCGGCGTTGCACATCGTGAACGTTGAAATGCTTCTGTCCAATGTTTGCTCACGCTGTGATGCCAACGGGCAGGCTCTTGCGGCAGGGTGCCGCAAGGCGAATGAAACGCCGGCCCAGTTCAACCGCGCGACGTCCTTCAAAGCTGGGGGGATCGATCTTCACCAAGCGGTCTGCGGACTCGACCGCAGTTCGTATCCTGCTGCACAGCGCGAGATTTTCGGCCAGCATTTCTTCAGTGCGTTGAAGCGCGAGCTCGGTCCGGTGGATGCGCTGCCTGGCATTGGCAACTTCCGATGTCAAAAGATCGGCCGCCATCCCGTGGCCGTGGGGTTCCATAGTGTCCATGGGTTTCTAATACATGGGGGGAGATATCGTTCCCTGATGTCGGGCGAAACGGCGGGCCGCAGAAAAGCGCGATGAGCCGAATGACCAATGCGCTCCCTGTCAAAACAGCGCCAGAAACAGGCGAACGGCTTCGGCCGCTCTACATCCCACGGGCAGAGGCGATCACGGTCCAGAGGCCATTGATCTGTTCAGGCACGACTACAACGTAAGCGAAGACACACTCAGGCGGCTGGTGATCAAGCACCGTCTTCACAACCAGACAATGCCCGGTGCTCCGTGGAGAATAAGCGCTCCCGGTTTGGCTATGGCGCTCGCCGGCGATGATGACGCGCTTGCACGGTTGAGGCAGGACGATCGCGAGCACCCGGACGTAACTCGGTATTTCAAGCGGCTCGGCATCCCGCGACCCTGACCTGTTATCAAAAGTTATGGTCGCGGCTACTGTCTAGAGTAGACATTAAGTAGATGTCGCGGCCCGACAGGGCCCCACACAAGAGCGAACCGTTGCTGCCTTGCGCGTCGCCCTCTAGGCCGCCGGCGTCGAGTTCATCCCGGAGAACGGCAGCCGCGCCGGCGTGAGGCTCCGCAAACCTTAGGCCGTAGACTCGTTACTGCGCAGCCACACACCTGCTTTTCCCCATCGGACGAAGCGGTTGCAACAGGTGGTGCGCGGGCCATAGCGCTGAGGCAGGTCGCGCCATGGAGCACCGGAGCGCAGCACCCAGAAGATGCCGTTCAGCACGCGCCGATCATCAACACGCGGTACACCTCTTGGCTTGTTGGGTAGACGCTTTATTCCATTGCTGACCATTGTCCAAAAGCGCTGTTAACCAAATTTTCTCACCCGCCAATGCTTATTCGCGCGACTGAAGGGGTGAGGTGATCGATGTGTGATTCAAAGATAAGCGCGTTTCCGCTGCATCGGCGGCGGAAGTTGGTCGAAGGGATCGCCCGGGTCCTGGAATCCAAGAACGGGGAAGACGCGAACGCCTTCTGGCGCAACACCGCCAAGGCAATTCTCGTTCAACTGTCCGAATCAGGAATTGCACCCGGGGTCGCCGAACAGGAAGTTGGAACGCTTCTTCATGCTGTCTTGGGCGATATCGCCACCCGCAGTGCTGCGAAACTTGCACAATAGCATCGGCTCACGATGAGGGATTGCCGCATAGAGACGCCCCGGGGCTCCACAAGCGTAGCACCACTGCATCCGTCAAACGCAGGTTTCTCACTGCGGATGAAAAGATAGCCGCGTTCGTCGAAATCATGCGCGCGAATGTGCTCTCGGGCGAGATACGGTTCCGCCTCGCCTGTCCGGCGTTCATCGACCAAATCGAGGTAGGCGATGCGGAAACCCGCATTCATGGAAGGCCGACGGACCTTTTCCACGAGCTGAACCCGCAAAACCAATGAGCCGCCGTTGAGTTCCACACTGCCATTTATGCGACTTTTGAGGCACAAAAAGCGAACATCCAGTGGCGGCTTATGTGGTTTCGGCGTCATGATTGGCTGGAACGGGGAGGATAGCAGCCGGTCAAACTTTCAAATTGACACGCAACCCATGCGCCAGGCGTGAGTGACGGAAGCGAAGGACGCGTCCGCTCTTCGTACGGCAACATACCAAGCTTTGGTTGGCCATTGGCAAAAGTGCTTGAATTTGCCTGAAGGAGAGCAAATATCCGAGCCGGCAGACGAGGGGGCGGGAATGGAAATCCATCTGGTTGCGGACACCAACCTTTTCTTCGAGTGCAAGCCACTCGACCAGCTGCCGTGGCAAGAGCTCGGCTACGATCCGATTGTCATCCTCTTGGCGAAGCCCGTCCTGGATGAGATCGACAAGCACAAGAATGCCAATAGCCGCACGCGCGATCGCGCGCTCGAAATATTTCGGCGCGTCCGCCAAATGCTGAAGTTTTCGGTACTGGAATCCGAAATCCGGACATCCTCGCCAAAGGTCGTGTTGCGCCGCATGCCCAGCGTGAAACCGGATCCCGCGCTGGAGGAACATCTCGATTACACGAAAACCGACGAGAGACTCATCGGCATCGTGTCCACGCTGAACGCGCGGTCCCCAGAACACCGCGTAATATTGTTCACCGAAGATGCCGGACCAGCCATGACCGCTGATGGCCTAGCTATCCCGTACCTTATGATCGACGAAAGCTGGCGACGCCCTCCGCTGGCAACGGACGATGCCAAAAGGATCAAAGAGCTCAAAAGGGAAATAGAAGCCTATCGGGCGCAGGAGCCGAGGATTTCGATCGGCACCTGCGAAAGCGCGGACGGTTCGAACACGATAGCCGCGACTAGAAAGGTCGCGACCCCGCTCACGCAAATGGAAATTGGGGGATTTCTCGCGGCACTCAAACTTAAGCATGCGCTCGTAACAGACTTCACGCCGCCCTCTCCGTCGAGCACGACCGATGCTTCGGGCGAGGTGACGAAGATCGAGTACTCTTCCCCTGCCGAAGACGATATTAGCAAATATCGCGACGTGCTTTACCCGCAATGGATTGAACGGTGCCACGCGATCCTGTCGCAGCTCCATCACGGCCGCGACGAGATCGAGCCGCCCGTTATGGTGCGCTGGCCGATATCGAACAACGGCACCCGCCCTGCATCGCAGGTTCGCCTCGAGTTCGAGGCGAAAGGTTCGCTGGCACTCCGGCGTATCCGGACAGACGACGACGAGGATTCCGCGACTGGTGCGCCTTTGCGATTGCCGCCGACACCCCCCACCACACAGTTTCCGCTACCACCCAAACCTCCGTCATTTCAAAAGCAGGTTACGCGTATATCGCCACCTGCCGAACCGAAACCGAAGGTGACGCAGGGACTCGACATCTCGAAACTGATGGCTTCTGGAGCACTAGGCGACAACCCCCGACACATCGCAGAGATGTCCAAAATGCTTGGGCGCTTGGATACTTCCGCGGTGAGTGCAGCAGCCCGTCTGCTGCAGCATGATGTGTTTCGCACCTTCAGTCCCGACGCGTTTTTCGGTCAGGCATCACCCGAGACAGTTTCGTATCGGCCCTTACGAACCTACATTCCAGATCCGCATGACCCGGAATCCTTCTACTATGAGGACTGGCCGACGACCGGCATCGTGAAGAAGGGTGCCTTGACGTGCGACCTTTGGCGTCACCAGGCTAGCGAACAGGTTTTCGAATTTGAGGTGTTGTTCACAAAGACAGGAGAAGCCCGCGGCATTGTCGAATGCACGGTGCATGCCGAGAACCTGGCAAAGCCCGAACAAGCAAGGCTGATTGTCAGTCGGACTTTGGATTCGTTTAGCGTATCGGATGTGGCGAGCGCCATGGTCGAGATCTGCAACTAGCGTGCTCGATCCTGAGCGCAGTTAGCGTCTCGGGCGTAATCGTCCCGGTTACCTTCAGAGAGTAGTCCGCCTGCATATTCTGCAGTCCGGCCCTCAGGTCGGGATTCATTTCGCCGTCTATCTCGCCGCTGTAGTAGCCGAACGCAAGCAAGGCGAATTGGACCTCTTGGTTCCACTTCAAAATCGGCGCTTTCTCCCGCTCTCACCCGGATGAGTTCGAGCTGCCAGCGAGCACGGCCGATGCCGGGGACCGGCAAGTCGATACCGGGAACGCCGAACGGAAGCACCGCGCGATGGCGCGCCGGCCCGCCTTCGAGGCGTGCGATTCGCTCGCGAAGCGCAGCGATGGCAGGGCTGGCGGCCGGCTGACCCATGGATAAATCACTCTCAAACAGTCTTCCCAATGGATTTCGGGCTGATATGTTCCTTATTTGTTCTACTCGATGGGAATGCGGCTGCCCGTCAATCGCGACGCGGTGAGCCATTGCCGGTCATCGGATGCAAACGAAGTTTGCTGCTATGATGCGCTTCGGACTGCTTCCGCACCATCAACTGTGCTGAGGGGCCGCATCACGGCAGGAAACGATGAGTCGACCATCGAAAAAGCATCACTTCGTTCCTCAGGCCCAACTTCGGCACTTTGCCGCCGATCCAGAACGGCGCTCCATCTACGTTTTCGCCAAGCGGTCCGACCGGTCCTTTCTGACGTCGATTGCCAACGCTGGCTCCGAGAACGACTTCAATACGGTGATCCTGGGGGACACGAGATGGAACTTCGAGGACCTCTTTCAGGAGGTCGATGCCCGCTCCGCCCGCCTCGTCGCCGAAATCCTCTCGCGACGCTCGCTGGCGTGGATGACGGCGGACGATCGTATTGCACTGGCCGATTTCTTCGCGACCCAGATGCTACGGACTCATTTAAGCCGAACGGGACCAAAGCATCTGGCGGGCCAATTGCGGGAGATGACGCGCCAGGTCGGCTATGACCCGGATGCCGATCCGCACATGGCCATGCCCTCTGACACGGCAGTGAGGCTTGGTGCCGTCAAGGCGTTCCTTGAACGGGAAGGTCACACCGTCGCGCTGCTTCGTCTTCATCCCGCCCTCTATGGGAGCGACGGCGAGCATCGCTTCATCATCTCGGACCATCCGGTCAGCCGCATCAACGCCTTCCCCTACGGAGATGTCGGGCTCACTTCGCCGGGTGTCATGGTGATGCTGCCGGTTTCACCTGGCCTGACGCTTGCGTTGCATTGCGCGACGATTGCCCAGCGTTACGAACTGGCGGCGAGCGCGGATCTTGAGCCTGAACGCAAGGCAAGAATGATCCGCTATCGGGATGGTCTGCGGTCCGGTGAGGCGATCGCCATCGATGGCGACATGGTACGCTACCTCAATGGTCTCCAGGTCTCGCAAAGCGCCGGCTACCTTTATGCCGATACCGACGCGTTCGACTTCGCACGCGAGATTCTGCAGCAGGACGAGGACCTGCGGAGCGTCGAGGCGCATACCGAACTGGGAAAGATGGGGCACGCGCCCCCGCCGCGATCGGGCATGCCCGCGGGGACCCACCTCGTCGTCTTCGGTCCCCTCGATCACTGCGTGGTGGCGATTGAAGAGATCGACGAGGCGGGTGAAGGCCTGACGGCACGAACCAGGCAGGTCGATCTGCTTGCCCAAGTCGCTGCCGACAAGGGAATGTTGCGGGTCGAACTCTATGTCGATCGGCAGATGAGGCGTGGGATGGGCCAAGTGATGGTCGAGCGCTTTGGCGAACCATCGTCCGGCTGGTTTCGCGTTGTCCATCGCGATCCCAGCCTGAGATCGCTCAGCGTTCAGCTCGACGCCGAGCGCCGTTGAGATCGCCCGGTGGCGACAGAGCGCTTGAGAATCCGGTCGAGGTCGGCGTAGCTGAAGGCCGGGGCGCGGCCGATCAGGAACGACGGCGCGAACACATCGATCAGCTTCTGACCTGGTTGCACGGATTCGCGTATCCTGCGCCGGACCTGTTTCAGTTGCGCGCTGGACGGGTTTACGATGCCGTCGCGTTGCAGGACGGCCGTGACCATGCGCTCCAGGCGATCCTGTCGCATGCCCCCAATGCAGTAGGTTCGGATGTACCGCAACAGCGATTGCAGGAACAAACCCTGGCAGTGAAACGACTCCATGACCCCGCCCAGCGTTGCCTCAAATGCGGCCGTGACGTTCGAGGTGCGGTTCATCTCCCGATAGAAAGCCAGTGTTTGTGCCTCGAGGAAGCCGACGCTGATTTCCGCGGGCGGCGCGCAGAAAAGATAGGACGGCACGGGCTGCCTCAGGCTCACCTGCTTGTAGAGATGCAGGCCGAAGCACAGAGCAAAGATGCAGGTGAGATTGTTGGCCGTCGCAACATTGAGGGTCCGGAGATCTTCAATAATCTCGCCCCAGCCGACGCGTTCTCCGCTGGGCGCAAGCAGGAGCCCCTCGGCGACTGTTCCGTGAGCATCGGCATGGAGCACCGGCCTCAATCCCTGCTCGGCCTCCGTCATCAACTGCCTGAAGAGATCGCTCAGTTCGGCGCGATCTCGAACAGCATACGCGAAGACGGGGAAACCGCCGGCGGAGGCGAGGCCCTCAAGATCTTCGAGGATGCGCCGGGTGGGACCCATCTCACGTTCCGGTAGCGAGTGGATCCAGACGATCGCGTTGGTCTGCAACGGTTCCGAGATCGTGAGTGCGGTGTCCGAGTACGATATCATTCTGGTGGGCCTCGCCTTGCTCTGGTGCCTGCTTGCTGGGTCTCAGATATAGCGGGGTTGGCCGAGAAGGGTGGAAAGCTCAAGGCGATCGCTTAGCCCGGCGGCTGCCACATGTTGAGCGACGGTGGCGCGCTCGGCTTCGGTTGTGGTTGAGCCGAGCACGATGCGTTCGATCAGAGTGGGAAGATCGACGTCGACGAGGATGCCGTGTTCGGGAACCCGGACGCCAAATTCCTCGGCCATCCTAACGGAGATTGCAAGCCGATATTCCCGCTCCCATTCAAAGGCCCTGTGCTTGAAGAAGAACCGGTCGAGCATGGCGACGCCGCGCATCCGAACCTGGGTCAGGTCGACATATTGAACCGGACCACCCCACAGATCCTCGACGCCATATTCAGGTTTGAGCCGAAAGGGTTTGAAGGCGGCGCTCATGCGATCGGGCGTCGTGCAGATGGCGATGCCCTTGTGCTCTCCGGCGTAGAGCTTCCACATCGCATCGCTCTCATAGGCGGCACGGTGCCAGGCAGCTTATCTTGGTCAACCGTTTGAGTTGGAAGAAGGCGCGCTCCACACTCTCCATTTCGGCGTAGCGCGGATCAGGCGGCGGCACGTTCAACTGGACGGCGACGGCGCCTTCGAACGGATCGATGAACTGGTTTGCCGATGCGAAATAGAGCCGGCTCTCCGCGAGCGTTGAAAGGAAGCGCTCGAAACGAAAGTAGTTCCAGAGCGTCTCGTTGCCCTCGACAGCAATGTCGCCAACCGTCCGCACGATGCCGCCCATGTTCTCGCAACGCCCGACGTTTATTACCGAACGGTTATTTTTCTGTGCCTTGCCTTGAAACTTCACCAGTCGGTGATATTTTTCCCCTACGAACCGTCTTATCACTGAACGGTCATAGGATGTCAAACATGCACATTCGGGGTGTCGACGACGTTCGTCACTTTCTGCGGGAGGAGCGCAAGCGGCGTGGGCTTACCCAAAGCCAGCTCGCGGATCTTACGGCGACCTCGCAAAAATGGATCAGTGATTTCGAGCGTGGCCGCGTCGATCCGCCAATGTCGATCGTACTCAAGGTGCTGGTGTTGCTGGGCGTGACGATCGCGTTCTCGCCGGCGACAATCTCGGCCAGCGACCCGTCAGACGCAGGATCCGAATTCTGATGCCCGCATCCATCCGACTCTACGGTCTTCCTGTTGGTGTCCTCGATGTTGCCAGGGATGGCGCCTTGTCCTTTCGCTACGAGCAGGGCTGGCTCGAGCGCACGCAATTGCCGCATCATCCGCTTTCTTTAGCGCTCCCTCTCTCGCCAGATCCCTACGACCATGACCACGCCGGCCCGTTCTTCGATGGGCTGCTGCCGGATTCCCAACAGACGCGCGAGGCTCTGGCGCGCTATCTGCAGGTCGATGCCACCGATGATTACGCGCTGCTCTACCAGCTCGGCCGTGATTGCCCGGGCGCGGTCACCGTTATGCCGCTTGAGGATGAGGTGATCGCCGACGAGAATGTCGAGACGAAGTGGGACGTGCTGGACGATGATCGGCTTGCCGAATACATCGAGGCCTTGCCGCGGCGGCCGCTGTTCATCGATGCCGACGGAGAGCTGCGGCTGTCACTTGCCGGGGTCCATCACAAGGCTGGGGTCGGCGTCGTCGATCGCAGGATCGCGCTGCCGAGAGGGCACACCCCTAGCACTCACATTCTAAAGGTCGACATCGACGGTCTGCCGGACTCGATCCGCGTCGAGCATTTCTGCCTGCGCCTGGCTGCGGCCGTCGGCATTCCGGTGCCGTTCTCGACCATCCGCGTGGTCAAGGACACGCCCTACATGGTCATCCGGCGATACGACCGTGTCGGCGTGAACGGGCAAGAGGTTTTCCGCCGTTTGCATCAGGAGGATTTCTGCCAGGCGCTCGGGCGCTTTCCGCGGCAGAAGTACGAAAAGGATGGCGGGCCGGGCTGGCAGGAATGCTTCGAGCTGATGAAGAAGGTCAGCGACGTCGTCACGGCTCGCACGCAACTTCTTGATCGCGCGATCTTCCAGTTCCTGGTTGGCAACCCGGACGCCCACGCCAAGAACTACTCACTGGTCTATCGGCTCGATCGCATCGAGCTCAGTCAGCTCTATGATGTCAACAACGCCGCTGCTTTCCGGTCCTTCTACAAGGAGCAGCGTCCGCGGCTGGCGATGTTCGTCGGTGGCAATCGTGATCCGCTCACGCTGACGCCGGAAAACTGGGAAGCCTTCGCCAAGGATACCGACTTCCGCCCCCGCTACGTACTTCGGCAATTGCTCGATATGGCCGAGCGCCTGATCCCGGCAGCCGAGAAGTTGCTCGCGGAAGTGAAAGGGACCGAGGCCGACAGCAAGCTGCTGGCGCCTGCAGTCGAGGACATCGTTCAGCGCTGCACCGCAGTGCGCGCCTGGAGCGCATAGCTCAAAGATTTCCAGCAGCGCCGCTGCTCGGCGTGGATTTCATAATGTCCGTCAGGAGCGCGTCGATGCTGCCGGCCGATGTAGCTAGCCTTCCATCGACAAAATGTGGAAGGTTGTTCTCTTCTTCATAGTCATAGCTGGCCTCGAAATCCTCAACGGCTTCCCCCGCCAGGGGGCACGCCTCGATCCCTCAGGCGCTCATAGGCAGCGACGACAAAGTTGAACAGAGCGGGGTTGATGTTCACGACCGGACCATACCAATGGAACATCTGTTGGCAGGCCTGCCGAGTCTCCTCCTGATACCGCTTTGTCGTCTCTATCGCCGCGACGACGTTGTCGCGTGGGACGAGGCACAACGTCATCAGATCTGTCGTTATCGGATAGCCGCCGATCGGAATGAGTCTGACGACGTGCCGCAGTTCCTGTTGATGGTGGAAGTAGTTGCGGAGGCACTTGAGCGCCGCAAATTCCTGGACGTCGAAGAAATCGGCAGCAGCTCCAACCTTCAGTCGGTCATTGAGACTGTGTGCCGCCTCCAGGAGCGAAAACAGTGTGTCGCGGCTCGGTGAGACGCAATGCGTCTGGTAGAGCCGAAAGAACCTTTCGGATGCTGCGCCAACATTGGCCAAATCGACATCTTCTGTCACACCGAACCTCCAATCGAATATGCGCGTGTCGAAGCCGTCATGCGCCGTTCTAGCCCGAAGCCTGCGACGAACCGCACTGCAGAAAGGCATCCTGGTTTTCTGGAGGCGACGGTGAGGTTGCCGCGCCGATTAAGGCACACACGCATCCACGCGCAAGCCGTCGAGCGTCCAGTCGCACTTGGCTTGGTATGTCCTGCATCGCCTGGCCATGGAGGAAGTCGCTTCTCTCCTTGAAGAGCGCGAGGTATCGCTCGCCGGCAGAGGCATCGTCCAGGAGCGCCGCCAGGCGCCATGCGACCCGGGCCGTCGCGCCCTGGCGCCGTTGTCTGTTAATTTTCGGGCGCTTCCTCGGGTCATGGTCGATCGGCTGTCCCAATGCGGCCTCGATCACCGTGACATGCGCAAGAAACTCGTCGATCCCATCGCTCGCGAAGGCCTGGATCGCGAAGTGGTCGATCGGGCGATGAAATAGCGGGGAACGTCGAGCCTCCAGGAGTTCAGTCCAGGCTGCATCATCCAGATAGGCTGTTTGGGGTATCGCAGCGTCGGTCAGGGGCAACCGCGTAGGCCGTTCAATCTCCACCATGGCGCCGTCCTCATCTTCGTAGAAGTCCGGCTCCCACGACAATGTGTCGGCATCGGGCGGCGTCGATCGGCGCGCAAACAGGTCGTCTGACAGCGTATGGACCCATGGCACGCGAAAGGGGCGCCAATCCAAGTCGGAATAGCTGGTGACCTCCTCCCAGGGGGCGGTCAGTAGCGCGAAGAGCGCAGCTTCGACCGGAGCGGGGAAGTGCCTTTTGTGCGGTTCGATCCGCCCGAAATCCTGTCGCAGATCGGCGAACAGTCCGGGGAGAACGCGGCCGCCAGATTTTCCGGGGAGGACCACGGTTTCTTCGACGACGAGCCAGGCAAACCGGCTGAAGCGCTGGCTGTCGAAACGCCAGCCGGGCCGTTTTTGCGACAACCCATCGGGGTCGAGGAGATCGTCCAGCTCCTCTGCTGTGAAGTTTCGAATGGCATTGGGTCCAAAACGCAGTTCGGGGACATCGTCGCCGAGATCAAGCGGACAGAGATGTACCAGATGCGCTTCCGTCTGCCTGAAGGCTTGGTCAAGGCGGGCCGCTGCGGTAGCCGGGGAGACAGCAAAGCGGGCGGGTTCGTCGTCGCTCCAGCGAAATCCGAGACCGTAGAGGGCTTGGCTGAGGGCGACGTTCACGGCGTCCTTCGATCCCGCTGATTGATACAGCCCCTGGCAGGTTTCCCCAAGCCTCACAAAGGCGGGGGACGCATATAGATTGCCAGCCACCGGACCTTCGTGGCGCCACAGAGCGTCGACCGCGGACACTAGCTCAAAGGGGAGCGGGTTGTTCAGGACGCGAACTCCTTTGACTATCGGAAGCTGTCCGAATGCGGTGGGTCAAATAATGTAAGGTGCGGCGAGCTGTAATGTCACGGCTGCTGCGCGCATTAGGAGAAGATCCGTGCGATCAATCGTTCCCATTGCAGAACAACTGGACCGCGCACTTGCTGAACTGGCGATTGATCACCCCCTCAATGGGCGGATCGCACTCATCCTCGTCGACAATGGCCTTGAGCTGATGTGCCATCAAAAATGCGCTGACCTATTGTTCGAGGATAGGCACAGGAATTCCCGCAGGCTCACGCAGCGCAGCGACGCACGTGGCCGCGCCTTCGACAGGAAGACCCAATTTCTAAAAGAGCTCGGTCACATCCCGCCCGATCAGGTCCGGGCGATGGCAATCCTGCACGAGTACCGGAACCAACTCTATCATGTCGGGCTCCGCGACGATCCGATCATCGGGCAGCTTGCGCACCTCTATTTCCGCCTGGCTGCTGGGCTGCTCGAGCCGCTCCTGAGTGCGCAGCGTCATCTGCGCTGGGAACCTGAAGTCGTCAGCGATGCGGCACGTCGACTTTTGCCTGAGTTGGTAACGACGAAGTACCGCAGAGCCAGGGTCGATATGACCGGACTACGCGATCGGCTGGTCGCGGCTTGTCCGCAACCGCCAATGCCGGTCGAGCGAGCGTTGAGCGCGCATTTGTTGTTTCGCGTCGACCAGGCGGAGGCGGCTTTCGGCATAATCGCCAAGGGACGCTCAGGAATAGACGACCCTGTCGATACGCTGCGGACGATCCAGCTAGAAGCTGACACGATCGCCGCAATCGTTCGTTTTCGCCGCGATGGCGACAAGGCGCTGAAGGCGAAGGGCCTCCCGCCCAAGCCACTCGATGTGGACGCGCTCGGAATGGCGCGAGGGACGAAAGTGTTAGTCGATCTCAATGCGCGCCTGCTGCCTAGCTGGAAGCCCAGATACCCGCAGTTGCCGTTCGAGAGCTGGAGAAAACGAGCCAACTCGATTGGCGCCAAACGGACGGCCCTGACCGCACTGGAGATGTTTGACCAGATCAGGAAGGAGATTGACCAGTTGGAAGAAATCATGGCCGAACCCATCGAGGACATGCACGGGTGGCACCAGCACCTCGAAGACGTCGCCATGGACAGCCGATAGCATTCGGTCGGTGCGGTCATGATGACCTGCATCGAGGAGTGCTTTTCAGCAGTGAAGCTGTAGAATCCACATCATGAACCAGACACGCCAACTGACGATCTTCTGCGGGGGACCGCTGGAACACGACTCGGAACGTGTCTTCCTGCGCGCCCTCGTTGACCATCTGGCGCGAGGTGCGACGGCGGCCGTCGTCCTGTGCAATTTTCAGCTCAAAGGTCGACAGATCGACTTCGTCGTGGCGACGGAGAATGCCGTCGCCCTCGTCGAAGCAAAAGCCACCAAGCTTCCGGTTCGAGGCGAGATCAATGGCGCGTGGGAGCGGCTGTCGCCGTCCGGGGAGTGGGCATCGTTCCGCAACCCCTATCAGCAGGCGCTCGACGCCAAGAACCGTCTGCGTGATGCCATGGCTCAGGCGGCGCCCATCGGCGATTTCTACCCGGATGGGTTCGTCGCGATGACCGGCGAGCTCCCTGCGGGGTCGACCGTCACTTCGGGCGACTTCAAGGTTCGGATCGGGTCTACTGACGAAGTCCTAGCTGCGTTAGGAGCGACGGGAGGCAGCCCGTGGTCACTCGCGGCTTGGCAGGACTTTGCGCGATCCTTGAAATTGACCGCTACGTCCGTGGACGTCGCGCTGGCTGCCGAAAGTTCCTGGGCGTTTAGCGAGTGGGCGGAACGATATCGGCGGGCGTTCGCTGCGGAATACCAGCCCGATGCCGATCTATGGATCCCGGAAGATGACGAGCAGGCAGAGGCTCTCATCGCATCCACCAATGAGCAGGCTGGCAGCTTCTTGTGGGGACCATCCGGGTGCGGCAAGAGCCTGATGGCAAAGTGGCTGGGCCTCCAACTGACAGCGACGGGCGCCATCTGCCTCTTCGTTTCGGCGAAGCTGTTTTCGGGCTCGTGGGCCGAGGCGGTTCAGCGCGAGATTTCGCTGCTTGTTGATTCCTACGATCCGCGATTCCTGCGCCGGGCCACGCAATTGGGGATACCGGTCGTCCTGATCTTTGACGGCTTGAACGAGCTATCGGCCGACAATGCGCGACAAGCGCTGCGTGGACTCAGGGCTCTCGCAAGGCGGTATGAGGCGCGGGTGGTTGTGACGAGCCAGGAGTCCCGTCCAGAAGGTCTGGCTGGCCTGAGCAGCGTCAGCGTCGGGAAGCCGTCAGAGACCTTGAAGGCACGCATCGCCGAACAGGGACATGGAGTCTTGACCTCGGCGGCAAAGGACGTGCTGCGCGGCGTGCGGAGCGGGTTTGAGGCGCGCATCGTAGGTGAAATCGGCAACGAGCTGCGGTCAAACGTTACGCGCCTTGAACTCGTCGACCAATTCATCCGCACGCGACTGGGTCCACATGCGCGTTCGGGTTCGCTGGGCCTTCGACGGCTCGCGGCGCGCCTCACCGACGAAATGGCCTATTCCCTATCGGAAACTGCCTTCGATGAGTTCATGCTGGCACAGCACCTGACGTTCGACGATTGCGAGGCAATTCTGCGGGCCGGCGTTCTGGAAACTCGAGGCGGCAGCGTGTCCTTCAGTCACGAAATCTTTCAGAGCACGTACGCCGCTCAAGAACTGGTCAGGCTGGCGCAGACGGATCCCTCGAAACTTGGCGTCCAGTTGGGCACGCCGCTCTTTCGTCCACTGGCCCGCGACATCATCGCCGCTCTCGGCACGGAGCCGGCTGGCCGTGCGGTGCTGGACGAAATCACGGACGCAGACATCATTGCCGATGCCGCCGACGGTGAACTTGGTAGCGTGGCGACAGCGACCGCCTGGGCTATTCTCGAGGCCAGCCACGCTAGTCTTCTCGCCGAGATCGCGCAGTCCAAGCTGGTCCTGACGAATGGTGAGGCTTTCAAGCGCCTCGAATGGGAAGGGCACATCGAGTCTCCGCCGACGAGTCGAGCCCGCTATCAGGCCTTGGGCGTTCGCGCGGCCAAGGGCACGGGCATCGAGGAATACCTGGTTTTGTGCCGAGCGATGGATGCAAAACTGCTGGAGGAACGATCACAGCTTG
This sequence comes from Mesorhizobium sp. M0968, assembly GCF_040319065.1. Lineage (NCBI taxonomy): Bacteria > Pseudomonadati > Pseudomonadota > Alphaproteobacteria > Hyphomicrobiales > Phyllobacteriaceae > Mesorhizobium > Mesorhizobium sp. M0968. The sequence goes on along the minus strand of NZ_JAMYNL010000018.1, from coordinate 30,951 downwards.
CCGAGGCGGCTCGTGAGGGCAACGTCGCCTTGCGCAGTGAAGCTTTCGCACTGGCCTATTATGGCTTCGGGCCGCGACACAACTTCACGCTCGCCGCGACGCAGGCTGACGCAACGAGGTTCACGCATATCATCGGCAATCGGCCACCGAAGATCGCGATGCGGTCTCTTGTCGGCTTGACCTCGGGCGAGCTCCTGTTCGTTCTCAAGCAACGCCATGAGCTGTTTGGCAAAGAGGATGTCACGCGATTCACGCTTGAGCTGACCGAGGTATTGCGCACGCGGTGGAGATACGAGCCCTATCATGTCCGGCTGGAACTGCTGCACATCGTCGGGTTCGTGCGGGACGCCGAGGAGACGGCGAGGGCTGGCCTTATCGAGGCGATCAACTCCCTCGAGATTCACGCCTGGAACTGGGCGTTGAATTCGAGCGTGATCGATGCCCTCAAGATACTGGGAGCGCTTGACGACGAGGGCGAAGGGCAGCGAGCTGCAATTCGTGAGGAGGTCGTGGCGGTGATCGGGGAAGCGGACAGCGACGACATCCGCGAGCAGGCTCTCAGCGTCTACACGCGGATGTTCGATCACCCGTTTGATTGGATTTATGCCGAGGAAGTCTACGCGTTGCCGGAGGAGACTCAGCGTCTGCTGTATCGGCGGGCCTTTCAGGCTGATGGGATCGGCGATTCCATGAGCGTGAGATACTTGGCGCAAAGGATCGCGGAATACGAAGAGGCATCAGACGCTCCGTTGTTCTCGAACCTGGCGCGACTTCCGTCCCAGACCAACCCGATGAGCCAGGACGAGATGGCTGCGTTCGTGCTGGCGGTTCGCTTCCTCGCACGACACGCTGGGCCGCTCCCGGTTGTGGAGGCCGAGAACGATGCGCAACAGTGCATGGTACTCATCAGAACGCTGGTCTATGCTGCCGAGTCCGGGCGCGACGCCGACCGGGAACAGGCTCGCGCGGCGTGGGAGCAATTGCACGCACTCCGTCCGCAACGCGTCATCGGTTGCCTTGCAGAGATCAACGAGTCGCTGGCGGCAAGTCACGTGGCGGAGCGACCGCCCAACTATCCCGCCCTCAACCTGGTCGATGTGTTTCCGGCCGACCTGCTCGCGGTCAGCCGGAAGTTGGTTGATGAGGGCGTCCCCCCGACATCGTATCATCGGGTCGGCTTTCGTGATCGGGACCTGCATTTCGCCTTTGGCGTGATTGCGAAGCACGGCGACCGCAACGATCTCGGTAGGCTCCGGCGTGTAACTGCAGATCACCCGTTTTCGCAAAAGGCCATAGAGGTCATCCGTGCAATCGAGACATCCGCAACGGCCATCAACCGATAGCCCAGATTCGCGGATTCACCGCTGCATCCACAAAGGCCGTGGCAATGCGCAGTACCTGCCTCATCGATTGGGGCGGCGCGCTTACCCTCGCCAAGATGGGCTGGCCTAGATCTGGTCGAGTTCCTAGCCAGCTCTCCGAAGACAATAGAACGCGGATCGACGGACTCGTCCGGTTGCATGGCGTAATCCTGGACCTCAGCGCGCCGATCCTGCCGACGAAGGGCTTGGGCGATTGGCTGCCCGCGCCACCGGCGTAGCTTGCGGATAGATTCGAATCGCATATGCTGGAGCATGGCTGATCCGGCCATGCCGTCCACATTGGCGAAGCCTGCGGGCAGGAATGAACGATCACCCCGTATGAACCTCTCTCCAAGGTGCGCGGGCCAAGTGGACGCGCCATTGCAGCACCGCCGGAGCGGTTCCATGCGAATCCATTTTCCCGATCTCATTCGGCCGAAACAGGCCGCAAAACATCTCGCTCGAGGTTCGACCGAGCTGAAACTGGCAGCGGTGCACGAGGCACTGGCGCAGGCTCTGGGCTATCGAGACTGGCACGAGCTTTCGATCACGAGTCACCCGAACGGTCTCGCTGCTCCAGATGGTCCAGGTCTCCAGGCCGCGCTTCTCACGATTCTCGAGTTGGCTGATGCCCTTGGCCTTCCGGACGGCCATGTCCAATATGCCGTTTCGAGAGCGCGCCTGCTCCGAGCGACGCCGTGGTCGATCGATGAGCACATGGTCCTGCGCGCATCGATCTGGAGGCGACGTGTTTTCGGGACACCGGGCCGCGGCAAACCCGGAACCGTCGTGAGAGACAAGGCCTATGGCTCAGGCGCCCCGGCCTATCTTCGCTATCCCGGCCGTCCCACCTATCTGCTCTTCGACACCGGATTTGGTACGCGGGCCGACTTCGAGGTGGCCACTCCGCGCTCCCCGCTCCCGGACTTCGTGCCCTCGCGGATTTGGTTGCCCTACGGGGTCTGGCAGCTGACGGACGAATCGGAAGTCCTGTTCTCGCGCGACTACCTACCGATGTGGCGCATATCGGACGATGGAACGGAGCGCCTTGCTCCCTGGCTATGGATTAAGGACATCGCGGAAGAAAACCACTTCGGCAGTCCTGGAACCGCCATATGGGCCTCCGGTCCCGCTCGCAACAGTGCCGTCGGCTACCTTCAGCGCCATCGCATTTTCGAGTTGCCGATGCTGACCGACATCATGCCTCACCTGTTCGAGCCCCACGTCGAGTCCTTGCAGGACGGTGTTGCCCGCCTCTATGCCGCTCGACGCCATGCGGAGGCGCTGCCACCCTACGCCGACCTCAACGATCGTGTTTTGGCGTGATCCCCAGTTTGTTGCCATTTCGCACGGCAAGGCGCACTCGAATCTGCTAAGCGGTAAGTATTGATGGGCTGGGACTATATGGCTGCAGTCAAAAAGAAGACTAATCCGCCGTTAGATGCACGTTTCACATTCGCAGAAGACTCGTTTTCCCGGTTGACGGGCGGGTGGGACTCTCACCTGCGCCCTGCTGTGGGCGTGGCAGACGGCGAGCCATATCTGTTGCGCTTGTTCAAGAAGACGGGCACTGCGCTCGACGATGATCTCCGGGTAATTGTCGGGCGTGGCCTGAGGCGCATCCGGCGTGTGCTTTCCTCCCGTCGCGCGAGAGACGTCCTGGTCGAGGTTCTCGAAACTGCAGAAGACCAGTATGAGCTGGCTATCGTTATGGTAGACCCCGGAAGTCCGATTTCCGGAGCATCACAGCGCCGGAGGACGAGGGAAGGGCGCTACCTTACGAGCGCAAGTCGTGGGGTCTTCTGGCGGAATATGGTCCGCGTGGCAGAGGCGCTTGCGCTGTGTCACGACGCCGGCATCGTGCACGGCGGCGTCAGCTTGCATTCGATATTCTCGCAGCGAGACGATAGTGCCGACTATCGGCTCGGTGGCGTCGAGGCATGCGTCCACATTGCGGACGGCGATCTCAAAGAGCCCGGGCATCTGCTTCGCGCGTCTGCTGTCATCTCCTTCCGACAAGACTGGATGGACTTGGCTGCGGTCGCCGGCACGCTGCTCGGCCTCGATGGTGACAACCCGCCCGCGCTTCTTTCCGTCGAGCGTCGAATGCTGGAACGGCTGGCCAGTCCCCCGCAGTTTCAACTGTTCGACGGTGCGGTCGTCCTCGACGAATTGAGAAATGTCGTCACCGAGCTCCACAGGGTTGGCTCCAGCTCGGAGGGCGAACTCGTTCTTTATCCTTCCCGGGACGTGGTTCAGAGCGATTTGCCGGCCCTCTCTTCGGGCACGATACCCGCAGCGGATGGCGCTGCGATCATGCAGTTTGTTGCCGACAATCTGTTGTCGGCCGGCGTCCGCCTTGTCCCGGCCGACCAGGACACCGTTCGCGTCATGACAGACCTCGCGGTCTATCATGTTCGTGTCATGAGCGACTCTGTCGGGATGATCGTAGCGGCACATCAGCGTCGCCCAAACGAATGGATGCACGGCGCTGTCGACATCGTCCATCAATTGCATCTCTCCCGAAATCGAGCGAGCTCGGAAGAGCGGGTCCAAAACCTCGGGCCAGGCGCCAAGCGCTGGCGGGACCTCCTTGAACCCATCCGGCCCGCCGACGGGACGAGCGACGTTCCAATATGGTTTGCTCTCATCCTCCTCGAGGCCTTTACCCTGCTAAGGGAACAGTTTCGCCTCTATCCGGTCCATGTGCTTCCAACAGCCAATGCCGAGACCAACGTCGTCTGGCTGATGCCCGCCGATGACGCAGGGCGGGATGCGCAGCGTGAAACAATAGGGCTGCGCCCGGCTGCTGAGGCCCTCAGGCGCGAGCTGAAGTATGACGACGGAAAGGCAAACTGGACGCTTTCACAAACGGCGCGTCTGGCGATGGGCCGGGAGCGCGTGCCGGAACTCACCTATGAAGGCAGCGGCCTGATCAACGGGAAGATAGCGTTCGCATTCGGCACCAACCTCGCGATCCAGGCCCGGCAACGGCTTTTCCTGCGCCCCCGCAAGGACACCGGCACCGAACGTGCCATCCGACGACGGCTGCAGAACATCGTCGCCGCCAGGTCCAACGTCGAGCTTCTGAGGGCTTTGGACGATCCCGCGCAGGTTCGAATGGATGACGTGCTGCGCGACATCGCGGCACCCGGCTCGCCGCCAGCCGACGTCGACATGGAAGAATCCAAGGTCGAGGCATGGCAGTCCATCGTCGAAGGCAGATCCATCAATGTCGTTGTCGGGCCGCCTGGGGTGGGCAAGACCTTTTTGATCTCGCACCTGGTGACGAGCATTCTGCATGAAACGCCCGACGCTCGAATCCTCGTATCATCCCAGAACCACGAGACGCTCGTCCACATGGAGGACGAACTCCGCAAATTTCTGCCCGCGTCCTCAACCATCGTCGTTCGCGTCGAGCGGTCGCGCTCCAGCGAGAAAGAGAGCACGCTGAGGCGGAGATCGCAGTTCCTGCTGCGCTCCGTGTCGAAGCCGGATCCGGCCAGCGCCGCGATCATGACGAACCAGCTCAACCAGATCATCCAGGCCCTCAAACCCGTCGATACGTCCGAGCAATCGAGCGCCGACCGCGCTCTCCGCGACACCGATAATCTGATGCTGCGCTCCTCGGATGTGACGCTTGCAACCACGTCGTCGCATATTCTTGAGGAGATGATCGCCGACGGCGAGCAGTTTGACTGGGTCTTCATCGAGGAGGCGGCGCGGGCCAACGGTGCCGAATTGATCGGTGCTCTGCTCTTGGGAAACCGTCGGGTGATCATCGGCGATCACAATCAGCTCTCGCCCTTCGATGCGGCGGATCGCCAGAAATTCTACGACGCGAGCCGGGCCGGTGAGCTCCTGCGTGATGCCAAGGAGAAGCTCGCCGCGATCTCCGATCTGCCGAGCGAGGTGGAGTTGGCGCTCGAGGCGTTGAAGGCAGATCAGTTTCTGCTCAGCGACGTTCTCGCTATAGCGTCACGACTTGAAGAACCCTTCAAGTCGATTGCCGCGCGTGAAGAGATGAGGTTTCGGGACACCGGGCGCCCGAGCACGATCGCCTACACGCTGCGTGAGCAGAGCCGTATGCACCCGGTTATCTGCGAGCTCGTTTCCAACACCTTCTACAAGCGATCGCTGGTGTCCTCAGATCGGGTGAAGGCTCGCCAACCGGCCGTCGAGTGCGTCGACGGATTTCCGGCTTCTCCCATCGTCATTTTGGACCTGCCCTCGTTGAGCGTCGTCAAGCGGCGGGCCTTCGAGCAACCGGCGAAACGCTCGTATCGAAACGAGGTCGAGGCGACGGCCGTTCTAGCCGCCATGAAGAAGCTGCGCCCCATCATCCGCGAGGGCAAGCCGGTGCCAACGCTCGTGGTGCTGTCTCCGTACCTGGCGCAGGTCAATCACCTCGAACGACTGCTCAAGCCTCACATCGACACATCCTCGGGCACCCTGTTTGGCTTTATCAGCCCTCGAGGTGATGGAAAGTTCGTCTACACCAGCGACAGTTTCCAGGGCGGCGAGGCCGATGTCGTCGTGGCGAGCCTCGTGCGCAACAACGTCCTTGTGGGCACCAGAGCCCTTGGCTTCATCAAGAATCCGCAACGCCTGAACGTGTTGCTCAGCCGCGCCAAGCACAAGCTCGTTCTCGCCACCAGCCGGCAGTTCATCCGCAATGCGGTTGAGGGGATCGACCCCGACGCGGTCAATGACGAACTCGGCTTTCTGCGGACCATGCTCGACGAAGTAACCCGCTTGTCCGAAGCCGACTTTCCGTCGGTTGGGAAAGGCGCCTCCATCATCCCCGTGGATGAGCAGGGGAGGCCGATTCCATGAACAACATCTACATCCCGGCGTGGCACTATCGCGCACCCGGCATCGTCCAGCGGACCTGGGGCTGGAGCCCGGTTGAGGAAATGATCCTGCTATCACTCGACCGAAGCCCGGGCACGATCAATCACGTGTCAGAGGCGCTCAAGATTCCCCGACAGGTGGTCGGCTCCACTGTGGCCCGGCTCATGCAGTTCGGACTTGTCGAAGTCCGACTCTCGCCGCACCCCGTCCTCGTCACCAGCAGTATTGGTCATGACTTCATCCGCACCGGGCGCGCCCTTCCTGAACGCTCGGTCGATCGTGAGATCGGCATCAGTGTCGTCTACGAGAAGGTCGGACTGTCCGTCTTCAGGACGAGGGACGTCGACACGATCCCCGTCACCAAGCTTCCCGCCAAAGGCGCAATCATCCGGTTTCCGGAAGGGGAGCCACCAGAGACCCACTATTCGATGATGCAACGCGTCAACGAGTTCATGGTCGGCATGCTGAGGTCTGGTGAATGGCTGCGCGGCGTGCAGGCCAACAGCTCGTTCCTGGAGGCGAAATTCCTTGTGCTCGATCTCGATGAGATCGGAGCTGGCGTCTTTCCGCAAGGCGCGAGCGACCAACTCGTCGAGGCCCTCAAAGCAACGATCAAGACCGGCGTCTTACCAAAGACCACGACACCGCCGCCCGAGCGTTCCGTATCCATAGAGACCCGGTTCAGTGCCAGCGACCTCGTCGTCGGGGCCGAGCAGCACTTGCAACGCTTCGAGCAGATTGTCGGTGCCGCCAAATCCAACGTATTCGTCCTGTCCACGTTCGTGGCTTCTCAGTCCGATGAAAAGGGCATGGATCGTCGGGAACGCATTGTGCGAGCTCTCGAGGATGCGTGCAAGCGCGGCGTGAGATGCCATCTATTCTTCGGCACGTCGCTCGATCGCGCCAAGCATGCCGCAGCCATGCAGGAACTCTATCTGCGCCTATCCGCTGCACGGCAAACCAGAGGATATCTCCTGGTGCAGAGGGATCCTGTCGAGAGTCATGCCAAGTTCCTCGTTGCCGACGACGGCCACGACGGCGCGGTGATGCTGATGGGATCGTGCAATTGGCTCCACTCTCCGTTCTCGGCCGTTGAAGTCTCCGCCGAGCTCAGAGAGCCCAACGCGGCCGCAGAAGGTCTGGATCTGCTCCGCGAGATTGTCTCCAGGCTCTCAAGTGCCAGCCGATCCGTGGAGACACTACAGTTCATGGCATCCGAGCTGCGCCGCCAGCGAAACATGCTGTCCACCTCTGAAGAGGCGCAAGCGCCTGCAGCGACGCTGACGATCCTGTATGCCGCTGACCACGAGCGCCTGCTGCGCGCTGCGGCCCACGATGCGCGACAGCGCTTCGTCTGTTGTACCAACAAGGTCGGCGCGAACATGGTGCCGGCGCTGTTCGATCCCGCCGAGGTCGCTGGCCGGCGACTTAGCGGCGTTCGCATCTACTATTCGCGCCGGACCGGCCCGGTGAAGCGCAGCCACGTGACAAAGCATCGGGAACGGCTCCATGGCATAGTCGACCTCACAGGCGTGCCGGAACCGCAGCTGCATGCGAAGTTTCTGGCCTGGGACACCGACCATGTCGTCGTCAGCAGTCTGAACTGGGGGTCCCAGTCTGGACTCGAGGACAACCCGCTCGATGAAATCGGTCTCTATCTGGAGGGGCCAAGCCTGGCGACGTCGTTGCTCGACAACTTCGAGCGCGAACTCGAATGAGATGGCCGCGGCGATCCGTTATTTCAGGCGTGCCGTATCTTCGCAGTTGGGGAACTGGCTGCAGCCCAGAAAACGGCGATTGGCGATTCCGGTCCGCTCGACCAAGTGACCGGCCCGACACGCCGGACACTGGCGCAGAAGGTCGCCGGCGACAGTCTCGAAGCGGAGGTTGTCACCGGCGATCTCGGAGAGCTCTCGGATGTATCGGGATGGTTCCCCGGGCGTTCCCCATCGTGGAAGCTTGCGGATTTGGCTATCACGGCCGAACTTCGGGGCATCCTGTTTCCGTCGCTGCGCCACGCAGGCGGCACCAACCTGGTGGTCTTTCCGGCCAATCGTTCAGCTGAGGGCATGACTCGGCAACGCCCGATCAAAATACCTGGTCCTCAACACTATCGCCGTAGGCTTCTTCCTCTTCGCCGCCCCTCTCCCCAACAAGCCCCACCGAAATGTCTCCCGCCAGTAGCTTTTCCTTCGACAGCAGCCCGGCGTCCTCGAGCGCCTCGAAATCCGGCAGGTGGCGCAGCGTGTCGAGCCCGAACTGCGACAGAAAATTTTTGGTCGTTACGTAGGTGTAGGGCGCCCCCGGCTGCGGCGAGCGCGGCCCCGAGGCGATCAGATCCTGCGCGCGCAGAATGCCGATCAGGTCGCGCGACACCTCCTTGCCGAAGAAGGAAGAAAGCTCGCCACGCGTGATCGGCTGGAAATAGGCGATGCACATCAAAACCAGCGCGTCGGATTGCGACAGTTCTTTTGCCCCCTCGCCCGCTGCCGTGCCGAAGGCGGCGCGGATGGCGTCGCCAAAAATCTTCTTGGTCCGGTGCTGCCAGCCGCCGGCGATCGCGACCAGCTCATAGGGGCGGCCGGCGAGCTCGGCGCGGATGTCGTCGATGATCAGCTCGATATTGCAGTTTTTTCCCACCACCCGCGCGAGCACACTACGTGTCACCGGTTCATTTGCCGCAAAGATCACCGCTTCGACGCGGCCCATCCACTCGCGCCAGCGCAGTTCTGCCGGAAGATGCTCCAGCTCGGTATCCAGCAAATCCGGCTGACCGTTTGGCTTCCGGCGGGCAGACGCTTCGCTCATCGCTACAACCCAAACAGCCGAAAGGTGGTACGGCCGGAGAGCTCGCGGACGGCATCCAATTGTTGCAGCCGGTCGAACAGGCGCCGCGCCGCAAAGCGGGACAGGTTCTTGGTCGTCAGCGAGCCCGAAACGGCGTCGTCGTCGAGCAGTTTTTGGATCACCTCGCTCGCCCCCTTTGCCCTGAGCTTCGGTGCGACGGCGATGAGCCGCTCCGCGCGCCGCGACAACTCGGCGGCCAACCGGCAGGCGTCCGCGGCGGCCGCAACGAGCGCGACGCAAACCGCGCGCTCAAAATCTTTGTCCCCCGGCCGAATGCGCTTGCCGCCGGCGTCGGGGCGAAAAGCCGGACCAAAGGCCTGGGCGATCAGCAGCGGCAGCGACCGCGGCCAGCGCAGGTTTTGCGCCAGCACCAGGTCGGCGAGCCACCAGGCGAAGAGCTCGGCATCGGGCCGCATGGCGACGACGTGGGCGGCGATCGCCGCGGCGGCGAACGGCGCCGGCCGCTGCAACCCCGCCAGGTTTTCGATCTCCGTGCAGAGGTTGGCGAGCGCGGGACCGTTCCAGTGAAGACCAAGCTGGTCGAGGGTTTTGGCCAGCCGATCGGCGCTGGCGATGGGCGGCTGCGCGGAAAGCTGCCGCCAGGCGCTATAGATGGCGCCGGCGGGGCCGGGATCGGCGCCGGCCGGGCGCAGGTACCAGGCGTCACGCAGGGCGGCCTCGTCTTCTGAGCGGCCGGCGAGCCGCATGCCGGCGGCGGCACAGCGAAGCGCCAGCCGCTGCCGCCAGGCCCCGGCCCAGCTGGCTTGCGCGCGGGCGAGCGTGTCGAGCGCGCCCAAGGCGGCGCCGGCCCGGAAGGCGGCGTCTGTGTCGCTGACGTCGCGGGCGGGCGTGAGTGCCCAGGCCGGCACGGTCGGCGGCGCGGCGCGGCTGGCAGTCGCGGGATCAAGGCGAATCATGATTTTGGAGGGTAAAGTGGCCGTGCGCTTTTCGCCATCAATTTCGCGTTAAAACGCACAGCCTGTCGTGGCGACAAAACGAACGATAATCTTGCCTTATCGTTCGTTGTTTACGAGCCTTCGGAGCCATGGTAGAATACGCCAGAAAGGTAGAATTTTGGAGTCTTTCGTGTCCCTGAACATCAAAAATCCGGCCACCGTGGCTCTCGCCGACGAACTCGCACGCCGCCAGGGCATCAGCAAGACGGCAGCCATTCATCAGGCCCTGAGCGAGCGCTTGCATCGCTTGGGCTTTGGAGAGACCGCTCAGGAGCGTCTGCTGGCAGAATTGCGCGCCATCCGAGAAAGAGTGGCACGATTGCCTGAACTGGATAGTCGCAGCGACGAGGAGATCATCGGGTATGACGAGCATGGAATCCCGAACTGATGGTGATCGATACCTCAGCCGTTGTAGCGATCCTTCGGAGCGAGCCTGAGGCAGCAAGGCTGGAACGAGCGCTGATCTTGGACCCAATCCGTCTGGTCCCGGCAACCTGCGTGCTCGAGGCACGCATGGTGCTGGTCAGCAGGCGCGGCGAACACGTATTGGCCGAGATCGATCTTTGGCTGCGCAAAATCGAGGCCGACATCATTCCTGTCGACTCCGAATTGGTTGATCTGGCGACCCAGGGTTGGCTGACCTACGGCAAAGGCCACCACCCGGCGGCGCTGAATTTTGCCGATTGCCTGTCCTATGCTTTGGCAAAGCGTGCGGACGAACCGCTGCTTTTCGTCGGCAACGACTTCTCCCAAACGGATATCGAAGCGGCATGAGCATGACTGACGACGCTCCAAGATCATCGGCTGCTTCCGGCGATGACGACATGCCCGACATCGTCGACGTCGTCATGGAGATGGACGATGCCGACTACGGCTCGCCCCCTCCCCTTCCAGCCATCGCCAATCCCAGCCTGCCTGCGCATCTTGAGGCGCTCGCCGGCCGCGCGCGCGACTATATCGAGGCGGCGAGTTCGGCCAACACGCGCCGCGCCTACGCAGCCGACTGGAAGCATTTTTCGAGCTGGTGCCGGCGCCAAGGCATCGAGATGTTCCCGCCCGATCCTCAGCTCGTCGGGCTCTATATCGCCGCCTGCGCGTCAGGTACGGCCACTGGCGACAGAAAGCCCAACACCGTTTCAACCATCGAGCGCCGGCTTTCGTCGCTCTCCTGGAATTTTGCCCAGCGCGGCCAGCCGCTGGACCGCAAGGACCGGCATATCGCCACGGTGATGGCTGGCGTTCGCAACACCCACGCCTCCCCTCCGCGGCAGAAGGAAGCGATCCTGCCCGAGGATCTGATCGCCATGCTCGAGACCCTCGACCGCGGCACGCTGCGTGGTCTGCGCGACCGCGCCATGCTGCTTTTGGGTTTCGCCGGCGGCCTTCGCCGATCCGAAATCGTCGGCCTCGACATTGGTCGCGACCAGACCGAGGATTCTTCTGGCTGGATTGAGTTTTTTCCTGACAAGGGCGTGCTGGTGACCCTGCGCGGCAAAACCGGTTGGCGCGAGGTCGAGGTCGGCCGCGGCTCCTCCGACGCCACCTGCCCGGTGGTCGCGCTGCAAACCTGGCTGAAGCTGGCGCGGATCGGCCATGGCCCTTTGTTCCGAAGGGTAATAGGGCAAGACAAAAGAGTCGGCGCCGATCGGCTTAACGACCAGGAGGTCGCACGCCTGATCAAGCGCACGGCGCTCGCAGCCGGCGTGCGTGGCGATCTGTCGGAGGGCGAACGCGGTCAAAAGTTTGCTGGCCATTCGCTGCGCGCCGGCCTCGCGTCCTCGGCCGAGGTCGACGAGCGCTATGTGCAAAAGCAGCTCGGTCACGCCTCGGCCGAGATGACGCGAAAGTATCAGCGCCGGCGCGATCGTTTCCGCGTCAATCTCACCAAGGCGTCCGGGCTCTGAAAAGCCCCCCTCCCTGCCCCGTTTTGTCCGCTGGGATGAGGCGGTCAGATCTCAGGCGATAACAATACCTCATCGAGCACAGCGAGCGCTGTATCCAGACTATCGGCGGCCGACGCTTCGTAGTCAGGCATGATCATCAACTGCGTTATGGCACGGCCCACAAGAGGGCATCGCGATAAAAGTACGCCAAACAACGCTAAGGGAGAACAAACGGTGATCTGATTTCGTTCGACGCTCGTTTTCGAGAGCCGTTCTGGGTCGTTCGCAATCAACTGTGTAGGCCAGCGGAGCGAGCAAGGAGCGCCAGATCCGGACAGGGCTGAGTGGGGTGTTTTTCCGGAAGGTGGGGCCATGCCCTAAGGGACACGAGATGTAGTGGACTCGTCGATCCGCGCGGTTTCGATTCGCGCACCCCGGGCACAACGCTGGGATAAGTCCCATCAGATGCTCTCCGGTGGCCGTCATCTGTTTAGCTGACATTGGGCCGAGGGCTTCCAGCACGAGCCACATGGCGGGGGTATCGGCCGTGACCATGGTGCGCCGCCCCTGCCGTCAATGCCAGCCGCCGTCACCGAGTCGCGAAGATGAAATTCAAGGTGACAAACTGGCCGGAATACGAGGCGGGCCTTCGGCGGCGCGGCAGTCTGACGCTGTGGTTGACAGAAGAAGCCTTGGCCAGGTGGCATGCGCCGCGAAGAACGACCCGCAGCGGCCAGCCCCGCTATTCCGATCTCGCCATCGAGGCGGTCTTGACACTGGGATGCGTCTTCGGGCTTCGTCTGCGCCAGAGCGAGGGATTGGCGACCTCGCTGCTCGATCTGATGGGGCTTGATCTACCGGTTCCCGATCACACGACGCTAAGCCGCCGGGGGCAGATATGGGAACCATCGGCCAAGCGGCAGCGGCATCCCGAGACGGTCCGCTGCATGTGCTGATCGATAGCACCGGATTTGAAAGTCTACGGCGCCGGCCAATGGCTGGAAGACAAGCACGGTGCCAGATCACGCCGGACCTGGCGCAAGCTGCATTTGGTTCTCAATGCCGACAGCGGCGAGATCATCGCCCATTGTCTGACCGACCAGGACGGCGACGATCCCTCGCAGGTGAAGCCGCTGCTCGACCGGATCGATGCAGAGATCGACCAATTCACGGCCGACGGAGCATATGATAGCGGTCCCACCTACTGCGCGGTGCTGCAACACAGCGTCACCGCAAGGATAGTCGTCCCGCCACGTTCAACGGCCGTGGAGAGTGATGACACCGGACCACCCGGTCAAAGGGACGGTCACATCACGGCGATCGCCAATGATGGAAGGCTGAATTGGCAGGCGTCCACCGGCTATGGCAAGCGCGCCCTGATCGAGACCGCCGTCGGGCGCTACAAGGGGCTGATCGGACGTCGCCTGCGAGCCCGCTCCTTTTCGGCTCAGCAGACCGAGGTCGCCATCGGCTGCGCCGTTCTCAACCGCATGACGGCGTGCGCACGCCCGGAGTCCGTTCGCAGCCCGGCAAGGCCGACATAGCAGGCGGCATCAAAGAGCTGATTGTGCCTAATGCCACATTTGTGCACCAACGCCTTGTGGCGCGGGCAGCCGCAGGCACAGGCTACGCGGAAAATGAAAAGCGGGGCCAACCCATTCGCTTGCACACAGCCTGCGTTTTGCCAGCTCCTCAACCGCAACGTGCTGTCAATCTTCGTCTTGCCATGTCTTGAACGCCGAACTGTTCACGCCATTGGCGCCGCTTTGTCATCCCGTGCCCCGAAATGAGGCCGTCGTTCGAACGATATGCGCAGTTGCTTATCCGCCAGAAACCGGCGAGCCAGATCGGTGTCGCGCTTACCCACGCGTGACACCCAGTCCGAAAACAGGCGAACCGCGCGCCGGTTCATATGCCGCGAAGGACAGACCAGCCAGTATCCCGGAAACTCGATGACCTCGAACTCTATCGAGACCGGAACCAGAGAACCCGACACCAGGTCCTCGAATGCGATGGATGTGCTTTCCAGGACCACACCTGCACCGTCCTTCGCCAGTTGAACCGACATTGACGAACGGTCGAAACGATAGGGATACGTCATGCGGGCGCCCTGGATACCGTTGCACGGCAGCCAATAATCCCACCGGAAATAGGCCTTCACACTGTCGATCAACCGCGCATGGCGAAGCTGCTCGCGCGGATCCGGTGAGATCGCGCGCAGTTCGGCAAGATAGGAAGGCGAGCACATCGGCAGGATCAGATCGTTGACGACGCAATCCGAATAAAGGCCGGCCCAGCCGCCGTCGCCATAACGAAGATCGAGATCGATGACCTCCGTTTCGAAATCCGAGAAATTGGGCGTGGCGTCGACGCGCAAATTCCAGCTCGGATAGCCCTTGCTGAACTCGGCCAACCGCGGCGCCAGCCATTTCTCGCCGAAGGAAGGACTGACGCGCAGGCTAAGCTGGAAGCTTTCGCGCTGCCGCACAATGGCATTACGCACCTCGCGTATGGATTCGAAAGCCTGGGTCGTGGTCTGGAAGAGCCGCTCACCGTCGATCGTGAGCGAGAGATGGCGCTTTTCGCGCTGAAAAAGCCGCACCCCGAGTTGGTGTTCGAGCAGCCGCAGCTGCTGGCTAACCGCCGAAGGTGTCACCTGCAATTCCTGAGCGGCCTTTGCCACGCCGCCGAGCCGCGCGACTGCCTCGAAATGCGTCATCGAATTGAACTTGATGTCTGACCTCGTCCTCGTCAGTTAAGCTCAGCTACACAGAATGTTAAGAAACGAAAATTGAGCCGAATGTCAATCGGTCGCACAGTGGTCCCGGAAGGAGATACAGGATGGAGCCGAGTTCAACCCAAAGCTTGGGTAGCGCCGGCAACGTGCCGGGAGTTGGACAGGTATTGACCAGGAAGCCCCTGATCGAAGCTGCCAATATCGAGAAGAGTTATGACGCAACCCGTGTCCTGCGGGGTGTGAGTTTTCAGGTCCGGGCCGACGAAATCCACGCGCTCCTGGGCGGCAACGGCGCCGGCAAAAGCACTCTCATCCGCATCGTCACAGGGCTGACCTCACGCGAAGCCGGCGAGATTGGCTTCGCCTCGTCGAAGGCCGACCACAACAGCCCGATCATCGCGGTGGTGCATCAGGAGCTGGCGCTGTTGCCCGAGCTGTCCGGTCGCGGAAAACATCGGCATTGTGCATGCGAGGTCGGGCTGGTGGCAGATCAGCCGTCGCCGCACGCGCGAAACTGCGCTCGGAGCGCTCCAGCTGATCGACCCAGCGATCGGCGAAGCGATCATCGATAATGCCGGCACGCAAATTGTCCCTCCACGAAGGCCAGATCGTCCAGATCGCTCGTGCCCTTTCCACCGCAGCCGAAGTGCTGCTTCTCGATCCCGGCGATCCGGTTGGGGAAACGCGCTGGCTGCAGGAGATCGCCAACAAGCGAGGCTTTCCGCATGGCATCGTCGGCTATGTCGACCTGTCCCAACCCGACGTCGGCGACCTCCTCGACCGCCACATGGAATATCCGAACTTCCGCGGCATGCGGCAGCCGATGAATTATCATCCCGACCCCGCCAATACCTATCTGGCGCGGCCGGAGGTCAGTCGTACGCCCGAATGGCGGCGCGGCTTCCGGGAGCTGGCGAAGCGCGGGCTGAGCTTCGACCCGCAGCTCTACTATCCGCAGATGAGCGAGTTCCTCGAACTGGCGCGCGACTTTCCCGACGTGCAGATCATTCTCAATCACACCGGCATGCAGGTCGACGGCGCCGAGCATTTTGGCGCCTGGAAAAAAGGCATGCACCAGTTAGCGCAAGCGCCGAACGTCGCCTGGATCTCGGGCCTCGGCATGGGCGACTGGACTTGGACCACGTTCTCGATCCGTCCTTATGTCGAGGAGGCGATCGCAGCCTTCGGCGTCGGCCGCTCGATGTTCGCGACGAACTTCCCCGTCGACAAGCTGTTCTCGAGCTTCGACGCCATTTTGAACGCCTTCAAGGAAATTACGATCGCCCACCCGCACGAGGAGCGGCTCGCGCTGTTCCATGACAACGCCGCCCGGTTCTACCGACTTTAGATCACCGGCAAACAGAAATAGCAGGAGAGTTCGACTTGTTGCTGAAGGGCAAGGCCGTGGTGATTTCGGGGGCCGCGGGCCCCCGGGGAATTGGCCGCTCCACGGCAGCGCTGATGGTACAGCACGGGGCTCGCGTTGCAATACTCGACCTGGATGACGGGCAAGCGCGTGACGCCGCTGCGTCGCTTGGACCCGACCATATCGGCCTTGCGTGCAACGTCGCGGACCTCGACGCCTGCAAGAGGGCGGCGGCGCAAGTGACAGAAACCTTGGGCAGGATCGATGTGCTCTGCAACAATGCGGGCGTCACGCAGCCGGTCAAGACGCTGGAGATCAGCGCGGCTGACTGGGACCGCATCCTCGATGTCAACCTACGCGGCGTGCTCCATCTCAGCCAGGCATTCATCCCGAACATGCGCGAAAATGGCGGCGGCTCGATCATCTGCATGTCGTCAGTTTCGGCCCAGCGCGGCGGCGGCATCTTCGGTGGCCCGCACTATTCGGCTGCCAAGGCGGGTGTTCTGGGGCTTGCCAAGGCCATGGCGCGCGAATTCGGTCCCGAAGGCATCCGCGTCAACTGCATCACACCGGGCCTGATCCAGACCGACATCACCGGCGGCAAACTGACCAACGCCATGCGCGCCGACATCATCAAGGGAATCCCGCTCAGCCGGCTGGGCGAGGCGCGCGACGTAGCCGGCGCCTATCTCTTCCTGGCTTCCGATCTGGCCAGCTACATCACCGGCGCCGTGATCGATGTCAACGGTGGGATGCTAATCCATGGCTGAGTGGACAACGGAGCTTGAGATGCCTCGCGCTGGCAGCAATGTCAGCCTGGCCGAACGAGCCTATCGTATCCGCCGACACGCCGTGCGGATGGGTCAAGTCCAGGGCCAAGGTTATGTCGGACAGGCGCTGGGTGTCGCCGACGTGCTTGCCGTCGCCTATTTCCATGCGCTTCGTTACCGGCCGGAGGACACGTTGTGGGAGGGACGCGACCGCTTCCTGCTGTCGATCGGACACTATGCGATCGCGCTCTACGCGGCTCTGATCGAAGCGGGCGTGCTGCCGGAGGAAGAGCTCGAAACCTATGGCAGCGATGAAAGCCGTATGCCGATGTCCGGCATGGCGCCATACACGCCCGGCATGGAGATCACCGGCGGCTCGCTCGGTCACGGCCTTGGCATTGCCGTTGGCATGTGCATGGGGCTGACGCGCAAGCGAAGCGACAGTTTCGTCTACAATCTTTTGTCCGACGGCGAGCTCGGTGAGGGCTCGACCTGGGAAGCCGCGATGTCGGCCGCCCACCACAAGCTCGACAATCTCATTGCCATTGTCGACTTCAACAATCAGCAGGCCGATGGTCCGTCGACGGCCATGCTCTCCTCCGAACCGGTGACCGACAAGTTCGAGGCGTTCGGCTGGCATGCGCAGCGCGTCGACGGCAACGACATCGAGGCGGTCCGCAAGGCCTTCGACATGGCGCGCGGCCTGAAGGAACCTCGTCCGCGTGTGATCGTTTGCGATACGCGCATGGCCAAGGGTGTGCCATTCCTGGAAACCCGCGACATCACGCATTTCATCCGCGTCGAACCGCACGAATGGACGTTAGCGCTCGAAGCTTTGGAAAAGGGACGTCCGCGTTGAGGTTGTCAAAGTTCGCGCCGCGCCACGCCGCCAATGCCGGTGAGCGCAAGACCACATCGGCGATGATCGCGTCGATCGCGCCCGATGGCGTACCGACACGCAATGCGCCGTTCGGGCACACACTGGCCAGACTGGCGCACCAGCGGCCCGGGATAGTTGGCCTGACGGCGGACCTCGCGAAATACACCGATCTCCATGTCTTCGCACAGGAGCATCCGGACCGCTTCTATCAGATGGGCATGGCGGAGCAGGTGCTGATGAGCGCCGCCGCCGGCTTGGCGCGGGAGGGTTTTACGCCCTTCGCCACCACCTACGCCGTCTTCGCATCGCGACGTGCCTACGATTTCATCTGCATGGCGATCGCCGAGGAGAAACTCAATGTGAAGATCGTCTGCGCCTTACCGGGGCTGACGACCGGCTACGGCCCCAGCCACCAGGCGACGGAGGACATCGCGATCTTCCGCGGGATGCCGAACCTGACGATCATCGACCCTTGCGACGCGCTCGACATCGAACAGGCCACGGAGGCGATCGCGGACTACAACGGGCCGGTCTACATGCGGCTTTCGCGCGGTAAGGTTCCTGTCGTGCTCGACGCAGACGACTATACATTTGAAATCGGCAAGGCGCGAATGCTGCGCGAGGGCGCGGACGTATTGTTCATTTCCAGCGGCCTGATGACCATGCGCGCGCTGGAGGCCGCGAAGGCGTTTGAAGCCGACAGGATCGGCTGCGCCGTTCTGCACGTTCCGACGATCAAACCTCTGGATACGGAGGCGATACTCGCTGCCGCGCGCCGTTCGGGACGGCTGGTGGTGGCGGCGGAGAACCACACCATCATTGGTGGCCTTGGCGAAGGCGTTGCCGCGCTGCTGATGCGCGAGAGAGTGACCCCAGTCTTTCGCCAGATCGCCCTGCCCGACGAGTTCCTCGACGCTGGCGCGCTGCCGACGCTTCACGATCGCTATGGGATCTCAACTTCCGAGCTCGTGCGCCGCGTCCGCATTTGGAGCGAATGAGAAGTAAGAGCTCTCCCCACACAACAGTTGAGTCATCGACCTTGACCTTGCCCCTCTTATCTAATCCGGTTTGAAGTTCGTTCTGGCCCATCGAGAGGACCAGGACATGAAACGTAGCCGCTTCTCTGAAGAGCAGATCATCGGAATTTTGAAGGAACATGAGGCCGGGGTATCGGTTGCCGATCTGTGCCGCAAGCACGGGGTCAGCGACGCCTCGATTTACAACTGGAAGGCCCGCTTCGGCGGGATGGATGTCTCCGAGGCTCGGCGACTGAAGGCTCTGGAGGACGAGAACACGCGGCTGAAGCGGCTTCTGGCCGACGCCATGCTCGACAATGCCGCGTTGAAGGATCTTGTGGGAAAGAAATGGTGACGCCCGCGGCCAAGCGGAAAGCTTTCCAGCGACCAGATCGATCAACTTCAACGCCGACTGCAACGGACCAGGCGATCAAGGAAAGGTGCATCATGAGCATTCGCGGAGCCGACAATAGCCGACGCCATTCTCGACCGGATCATCCACAACGCCCATCGCATCACCCTCGAAGGCGACAGCATGAGAAAGCAAAAAACACCGCCGCCCTTGACCGGCGCCGAAAACGGCGAAATCAATCGCAAATGACTTC
Organism: Mesorhizobium sp. M0968; assembly: GCF_040319065.1. Classification (NCBI taxonomy): domain Bacteria; kingdom Pseudomonadati; phylum Pseudomonadota; class Alphaproteobacteria; order Hyphomicrobiales; family Phyllobacteriaceae; genus Mesorhizobium; species Mesorhizobium sp. M0968. The sequence continues at coordinate 11,676 of NZ_JAMYNL010000018.1, read as the reverse complement.
AACCAGGCAACCGAGCGCCGACCCCATCCTGCTGTCCGCGAATTAGTGAAACTGCTGTCCGCGATTTAGCGGAACGACTGTCCCGTTTTTGCGAATACGCACGTCCGACGCAGCTTGCGTTGACAGAGGCGGTTTTACGCGCAGTTGCAATAGCACTTCCGCCGGCCTATTTTTGTGGAGTTCAATTGTGGTTCGGCCAAGGGCGCTTTGGGCGCCGGACCGGCCCCGTGTAAACCTCATTAAAGAGAGACGAACCCTGCCATGGAAGAATTCTTATCGCGCATCGCCACTGGTGCCGGCATCGGCCCGGCTCTCGCAGAGAAGGCCGTTGGGTTAATGCTGGGTTTCCTGCAACGCCACGCGGCCGACGGTCCCGTTGCGCGCATGATCGCGGCCATTCCCGGAGCTTCGGAATTAGTGGCGAAGTATCATGGCAACGACCCAGAGGGCGGAGGCGGCCTCATGGGGCTCGGCCAGCAATTGATGAGTGAGGGTCTCAGCATTCTAAAGATCGCCGCCATCGCCAACGAGACGATCGCCTTCGCCAAGGAACATGCCGGCGACGAACTCGTGGACGAGGTCCTCAATTCCGTTCCTGGCCTTCCCCAGTTCGTCTGATCAGCGGCAGCCGGGGGCGCATGACCTCGTGCGCCCGTGCCGGCCCGTCTGCGCAGGTAGGCATTCTCCGCCGAGCGCTCCGTACCGATCTCGCCAGACCACCAACCGCCGGGCACGCGAAGCGAGCGTTGGAGTACTTCATTCGTCTCTCCCAAAATCGACCGCAGGCGAACCGATGTGTATAACTTCCGGCGGTAAGGGTTTATCGTGAACGCTTTCGATGAAGCCCGCGAGATAAGCAAACGTATTGTATTTCTCAAGAACCAACCGCTTCGCCTCTTGTATTGCGCCGCGACGCTCCTTCCAGAGGTCCGAGTCGATGATTTCTTGAATTTTTTGGATTACGTTCTTGTCCTCTGGGTCAATCAGAACCATTGAGTCGGAAGGGAAGAACCTCGTGATTGCCGGGCTGCCGTAATAGATCGGCATTGTTTCAGCAACGAAGCAGTCCATAAGCTTCTCTGTAAAATAGTAATCAGCACGAGTATTCTCGAAAGCTATACTGTAACGGTACGGTGCGAGTGCGTCCCATTTATCTCCAATCAGCCGAAAACCTCGGCCGAACAGGTCAAAATCGAGCTCCTCTCTCAGCCGTTCCAGAAACGCCAGCCGATATCGATGCCCTTTAAGCAGGGCGATGTTACTGGTAATCCATGAGAGCCGAAGCGGCTTGTCCACGACTTCGCTGACCAGAAGTTGGTCATATGTCTTTGTTACAGACCAAGACCGAGTGATAGGTGGAGACAAAACGAATCGGCGCTCTGCATTCTGCCGAGCAGCCAGCTCTGCGTCAGACGTCAGGACGATGGTATTTTTCCCCTGCCCTTCATGAAATGCGCGATGAGCTTTCGTCGGCGGTTCGCCGATTGCAAAAATTGTCCTGTTTGGACTCGCCTCGATATCAACAGGGAGCCCAAAAATAGAAGCAGAGTTAAAGACAATATGCCAATCGGGCGCGAAGGATGTCCTGCGTACAAAAGCGACATTGTTCCAGATTCCACTGCCCTTTGGAGTGAGATGGTGGATTGCATCATCCAAAACGCCCCAAGAATCCAGACATGTAGCAACAATGGGCGCCGGACGTTCCGTCAACAATTTGGTCGACAAAGCAGTTCCACCCCATTCACTTCCGTTGGACCGGGAGCAACTCGTGCATCGGGCGCAAGACCTCTCTGCGCCTGAAATAGCTCGCGATCCTGATCGGTATCAAACACACGATTCTGTGCGACTTCGCGATTCTGTGCGACTTCGCGCCATTCGACAACTCATCTCTAAGACCGCGGGAATCCCTTCACTCGTGAAGGTACTCAATCGCCATTTCGGATTGCGGTAAGATTGGGCAGCATAAACCGTCCGGGACCCGCTGTCGAGGCAATTGTCGCTTTGCACCTAACCAGGTTCTTCCTCACTTTGTGTGATGATCAGGCCGGTTGAGTGGCAGCATGCGTGCCCTCTAAAATATGGAAGTTGACTACATTCTTATTATTAATCGGGATATACGACCAGTTTAGAGGCGGCTCGCCTCTCACAGGCGACGTTTGCAGCGGCGACGGCAGATCGAGATATTGGCGGGTTGATGCCGGGGCTTTGTCCGAAATCTGTGGTCCGATTTCGGACGAAGTGACGGTCAAGATGTCCGAAATATGCTACGAATTTCGGACAAGCTTCACACACAAAGCGCCGCGGCTTTGCCCGACATCATCGATATCGTCATGCAGATGGGCGATGCCGACCTAGCCTCGTCCCCTCCCCTTCCAGCCATTGCCAATCCCAGCCTGCCTGCGCAGCTTGAGGCGCTCGCCGGCCGCGCGCGCGATTATATCGAGGCGGCGAGTTCGGCCAACACGCGCCGCGCCTACGCAGCCGACTGGAAGCATTTTTCGAGCTGGTGCCGGCGCCAAGGCATCGAGATGTTCCCGCCCGATCCTCAGGTCGTCGGGCTCTATATCGCCGCCTGCGCGTCAGGTACGGCCACTGGCGACAAAAAGCCCAACACCGTTTCAACCATCGAGCGCCGGCTTTCGTCGCTCTCCTGGAATTTTGCCCAGCGCGGCCAGCCGCTGGACCGCAAGGACCGGCATATCGCCACGGTGATGGCTGGCGTTCGCAACACCCACGCCTCCCCTCCCCGGCAGAAGGAAGCGATCCTGCCCGAGGATCTGATCGCATGTTCGAGACCCTCGACCGCGGCACGCTGCGTGGTCTGCGCGACCGCGCCATGCTGCTTTTGGGTTTCGCCGGCGGCCTTCGCCGATCCGAAATCGTCGGCCTCGACGTCGGCAGGGATCAGACCGAGGACGGGCGCAGCTGGGTCGAGATTTTTGCCGATAAGGGTCTGCTTGTCACATTGCGCGGCAAAACCGGCTGGCGCGAGGTCGAAATCGGCCGCGGCTCCTCCGACGCCACCTGCCCTGTGGTCGCTCTGCAGACCTGGCTAAGACTGGCCCGCATTGCGCACGCACCGCTGTTTCGGCGCGTTGCTGGTCAAGGCAGAGCCGTCGGTGCCGATCGCTTGAACGACCAGGAGGTCGCACGCCTGGTCAAGCGCACGGCGCTCGCCGCCGGCGTGCGCGGCGATCTGTCGGAGGGCGAACGGGCCAAGAAATTCGCCGGCCACTCACTGCGCGCCGGCCTCGCCTCGTCGGCCGAGGTCGACGAACGCTATGTGCAAAAACAGCTCGGCCATGCCTCCGCGGAGATGACGCGAAATTATCAGCGCCGGCGCGATCGTTTCCGCGTAAATCTCACCAAGGCGTCCGGGCTCTGATGCCCCCGTTTTGTCCGCTGGGATGAGGCGGTCAGATCTCAGGCGATAACAATTACCTCATCGAGCACAGCGAGCGCTGTGTCCAGACTATCGGCGGCCGACGCTTCGTAGTCAGGCATGATCATCAACTGCGTTATGGCACGGCCCACAAATTCCGGGTTTAGCTTTTCCAACCGATCCTTGGTCCGGGAGACCTGTTCCGGGAATGCGCGCAGATTGAAGCGAACAAATGACGAGGTCTCTTATCCCCGACACGAATAGCTCGCGATCTCATCGGGATTTCCCTTACCCCCATAGGCAGCTTGAGTGGGATAAGCGCAGATCGGCTGGTGCTTGCCGGGGAATGCCTTGCTGCCAGCCGCGAGAGAATCCGGAGCCTTGTCTTGGTTTATCCAGCCCTCGATGGCGGCCAAAGGATCAAAGTCGTCGAAGGCTTGGCCATCGCCGCAGTGGGTCATCCCCGGGATTATGAACATGCGCACGAAACGGCGAGTCGCTTCCAAATCGCCGCCGCTTGTGACCTCGACGACTTGCTTGTACCAGCGCACCAGATCGTTGGCTGAGAAGACTGGATCGGAAAGTCCCTGAAACAAGAGCAGCTTTCCACCGTGGGCAGCGAAGCTGGCGAGATACGTGCCGGTCGCATCATTGAGCTTGGCCGTATCCGCAACGCGTGCCGGATCCTTGTCGAAGTCGAACTTCAGGGGGTCAAAATTCGGCGCCGGGGGCGTCATGAAGTAGTATTGAAGCGAGCGGGCTCCCAGAACGATGTTATTTGCATCCGACTGGGAAGTGGGGGAATTGCCCAGCTTCCACATTCTCCAGTCCGCGCCCGCAACGCCCGTATCATATGGCCAATCGCTGTAAAGCTTTTCGCCATCGGAGCTTTCCGGACCCGCGAACGCGCGGCTCATGGCCTGCACTTGACCAGCCGTGAGGCAGCTGTCCGTCTTATCGCCTTGGCAGGACAGGACCTTTGGGTCGAACCGGCACTGCTGCCAGGCGTTGATGACGCCATCCTCAATGCCATCGCGGGCATCACAGGCAGCGAGAACCGCCTTGGCGACGATGTTCAGATCCTGCTGGGAGAAGGCGCGGGATAGAATGGGATGGCCGGCCTCATCCTTGGGAGCGATGCTCATGTACTGGCGAGTATCCCAGGCTTCGGCAATGTTGGCGGCACTGAGACGAAAACCCGGGCTACCTGCAACAATGCCGTCGAACTCGAGCGGATATCGCTGAGCCGCTATCAACGCCTCACGACCGCCATTCGAGCATCCCATGAACACCGACTTTTTCGGAGCCGCCCCATAGAACTTGGCAATCACCTGCTTCGAGACCGAAGTGACTTTGCCAATGGAGGCGTACGCAAAATCAATGCGTGCGGCTTGATCGACCCCGAAAGCCGGATCGGGGCTTGGGTGCCCGCCATCCATGCTTACAACAGCGTAGCCGCGCAAGAGCCCGGGAGCCGCGGTCGAGTTCCGGCAAGGAATGGTCCCGACGGCCGGCGCCAGGAAGCCATCAACTGCGCCGCCGCCCTGGAAAAGGAACATGTCGTTCCAGGTCGTCGGAAGACGCACCTCAAACCGGGTGCCATATGATTGACCATCGACCCCCTGGCGTTTCCCGATAACACCTCGGACAAGGCAGTGCCCGCCCACTTTTACCGCCTGAGGCGAGGCGCCGGTGAATGCAGTGAAGGGATCTGCGGGGATCTCCTGCGGCTTTTGAAGGCTAGCCTCGGTAAAGATCACGCTTGGAATTTTGAGCTTGGCGATGGACCGGCACGCCTGATCTGACGCGTTTGCCGCCAGTGCAGGCGCACATACACATATGATCGCCAACATCAGTGCCAGCGTGCACCCGCGGTCCCGCAGCTTGAGCCCGTTAGCCAAGAACATACCCATCCTCCCTGGATGCGCCCGATAGCCCGAAAGCTGATCGCATTGGTAGCTAGTTGTGAGCTTTCAGTAGGTTGTCCATCCGGTCCGAACCGGGAAAGCTGAGATTGTCGAAGCTTCAGTGACTCCAGGGGGACCGGATGAACATCCATAAGAATACCGGTCTGACGCCGCTCGGTCGAGAGCGGATTTTTTGCGCCTGGGCGCGCCGGCAGCACCTCGAGGTGTTGCCGCCTGATCCGCAGACCGTCGGCCTCTACGTACGCAGTGTGGCGAGCCGCTCGATCGAAAGGACCGCCATATCGCCACCGTGCCCGCCGGCATCCGTAACAGCCACGCAAAACCGTCTGTGCAGAATGAGGCCATACTTCCCGAAGACCTGATCGCCATGCTGGAGACGGTGCTCCGCAAGACCCATCAGGTCGCCCCAGGCCAGAGCAACCGGCTCGTCCCCGGGGAGGACGAAACGGTCGACCACTCCGCTTGTTCGACTTGTGTTCGGGCGACTATCCCGGCTTCTATGCATCGCGCTTCGGCGCGGCGAGCTTTGTCCAACGCGCCAAGCCTTTGAACCGAATCGCTGTAGACGGAAGTCGCGGCGAGCTTCGCGTTGTTGATCGGAGCATCGAACCAGGCGTCGTATCCGCGGTATCCACCCCATCGTCTGTCGCGCAATCTGTTGGCGAGCGCGTCCTCAGCCGTTCGATCGCGGCCGTCTTTGCCGCAAACTATTATATGGCGGCCGCCGATGCCATTCGGGCGCGCAATATCTCAGGGGTTGAAGGATCGTCGATCAGTTTTCCGATGTCTTGGCGGGCCGCGATGATCTGCACATGACCCTGCAAAGATTGCGCGTAGTAGGAAATACTGGTGCAACTGGTCACCCCAGGCGTCAGGATAATCGTAGAACCAATCGAACGAATGCACGCATCGCGGTTTGCCTACAGCACTGCTCTCCTGTCCCGATAGCGCAAATTCGCGGTTACCTCCGGCCACGAACAGTCGGACCAATTTTATTTGTAGGTTAGACCTTCGTCCTCGGCAAGATTGGCCAAGCGATGACTCGCTGCTGAATTGCCGGCCCGCGCGTGATGAGCGCGAAGGCGTCAGGTGCCCCCGCCGTCAAGACTCAAGCCGCAACGTAATCAGGCGGGAGTGCCTTCCGCTAGGTGGGGATGGACTGGCCGCCGAAGTCAGAAGCAGCAAGCCTGGAGCATAATGGAAGACCTCGACCATGTGAAGCAGGCCGTGAAGGGCGACCTAGCCTATTTGCAGCCACCTGCTCAAAGCCGCGACATGAAGCCAGCCGCCAGCCTGCTAGTCGACAGCAACCGTTCAGCTTGCTGCCGCCGACCGCTTGAAAACGATGGTCACCTTCGTCCCTTTGTTGGCGCTGGACTCGACGGCTAGCTGCGCCTTGGCGTTCTCGGTCAGCGATCGCGCGATCAGCGCTCCGAGCTTGCCTGGTTTGGGCCACACCTCGCCTTCCGGCAGGCCGATTCCGTCGTCCGCCACTATAACCCGGCAGCCGTCGCCATCGACGACGCTGTGCAGTGTTATCGTGCCGCCATCGCGGCCCCAGAACGCATGCTTTAGTGAATTGGTCAGCAATTCGTTTACGACCAGCCCGGCCGGCATGGCGACGTTTATTGACACGGGATATGTATCCACCTTCATATCCAGCCGGATTCCCTCGACCGCATGCGAGCTCATGACCGCGGACGCGATCTGGCTGAGATACACACCAAGGTCGACCTCCTCCTTCGGCTCGTCGGCAGTTAGCGTCTGGTAGAGGATCGCCAGAGCGTCGACGCGACCGGCGAGCCGCTCAAACCGTCTCCGGTCGGCCTCGGTCGCGTTGCGGCTTTCCAGCCGGATCAGCGCGGTGATCATCTGCAGGTTGTTCTTCACCCGGTGCTGCAGTTCGCGCAGCAGCGTGTCTTTCTCGCTAACACGCTCCTCCGCCGAGCGCTCATCTCCCGCCTCGCCATGGGCGGATACGTCGACCAGGGCCACCAGTCGGAAGCACACCTTGCCGTTGTCGTCTTCGATCACGTTCGAATAAACGTCGACGATCGCGGGTTTGTCCTCTCCGCGCTCCAGCTTGAAGGTGCCGACCAAATCGGTTCCCTCGACCACGGCCTCGGCTAGCGGCCTGTCCTTTTGCTGATGGAGGCCCGTGCCTAAAAGGGCCACCCAGTTTTCTTGGGTGAGCCTGGCGGCTGTCAGGCCTGACAGTTTCTCGAATTCCGGATTGGCGTAGACCACGCGCTCTTCACCGGCAAGGTCCGAAACGGCTATGGCGATCGGCACCTGGTCGAGGAATTTCTTGAACTGTTCGCTTTCCAGTGCGGTTGCAAGGTCAGGTGTATCAAGCAACTGCTCGACCGTCTCAGCCTTCTCTGAATCCGATGTCATTTGCGCGCCTGTTTTGTGCGGATATTATCAACAATGCGGCGAGCCTGCCATCGCCAAAACTGGAGCTGCATCTCACATTTCGCATCACGCATCTGACAACCAGCTCTGCATCGCGTAACGGCCGCACGTCTAGCATTGCGACCGGCCGAAGGAGAGCGGCAAGGATCGGCTACAATCCGGGTGCTTGGAATGTCGAAGCGACCGGTCAAGTGGGTACGCTGCGGAAGATCGATAGAGCAGGCATTCAGGGAGAATGAGTTCGCGTGCCGGCCTCGGCGATACGTGCCGACACTGTCAACCTCATGACCGCATGCGGGCTGAAAGAGCAGCGCTTCGCTCCAGCGGTAATTCAGGCCGCTAGCTGCCTAACTGCGGCAAGCCCATCGATCGTGTATGTTGAGACGCTATTGCCGATGCCTAAATATCGAACCCGTCATGGCAATCGTTGTGACGGGAAGCGCTCGCTTATGGGCTGTGCTGGAATGCGCATGAAGTATACGCCTGTGCGCCGCTTCGTTGATCTCTTGGCCTTCGAGGAAGTCGTCAATCTCATCGTATGTGAGACCGGGACGAGGTTCTCCAGGTCGGCGGTCGGGATCTTTTCAACAAGATCAGACGGAGCGCCCAGATACACTGCCAAGGCGCGAACTCTGCGCTTGTTCAGCCCGGAAAGAGGAAGAATGTCTGCGGCACCATCGCCGAACTTGGTGAAGAAGCCCATCAAGGCCTCGGCTGCTTCGAAGCGACTTCTGAAAAAGAAGTGTGGGTTTGCTCTCATACCCTTTGCTGAAAAATGTTGTCATAGAGCGCATGGAATGCCACGCGCTTCGAATCGGAGTAGCCATCCGGGAAGCCTGAAGCCCCTTTGAAGCGCATGTCCGGCAGCTATTCATAGCGTGGATGACTTTGATCGAAACAAACGATTTCATAACTCTTCGGAAATCTTGCATGGACAAAAGCACGTCCGCACCGATCACCCATCCAAAGGAGAAAATCTTCCATGCGCCCTGACGTGCAGTGGAGGTCGTGCCGAGAAGTGAGTTGCAACTGGCCGATCATGTCGGCGGTTCGACGCTAGTCGTCCCCAATGTTCCTGAGCTGCGAAGTCTTGCAGGCGAGCCAGCTGCCCAGCGCGATTCTGCTTGTGGCGGGCTTTTTGCCGCAGGCAGTCCGCTCGTTTGGGCAGCGGATTGGAGACCCGGCCGGCAGCGCTACCATACAACATCAGCGCACTTTACATCTACGCGGTATTGCCGGGCTTCCAGTCGGTGCCATGTTTGGCCGACGAATGACGCGATGCGGCCTCCTGCACAAGCGAAGGCGTTATCGGATGTGCGACCGGGAAGCAGGCGGACAGTGCAGCACATGTCACTCGCCTGTGCGACGGTCTTTCGGGGAATGAAATCGGGCCAGTTCACGGCGCGGCATTATTCGTCAACAGCCGCCCCTTCGCAAGGATATAGGCAGCCCGCGTCACAAGTTCGTGCTGCAGATGAAAACGGCATCGCCGGCATGCAAGTCAGCAGCCGCTCAAGATTCGATGATCCAGCCAAGCTCTCGGCGTCATGGAACGGCAGGCGCCACGATCGAAGCATCTCATGTTGATTCAGGCGGACCCTTATGAGGCGTTCTTTGATGCCGGTGATGCCTGACAGGCGGTTGCAGCTGCAAGCGACAACGCGGCCTATTTAGTTGGAAACGGTCTGAGGCAGGCCAATTTGGCTTGCCCGTCACTATGTGGAGAAAGAAATGCTGTGTCTAGGAATTAGCGGCGGACTTGACCAAGTCCATGAAAACCGATTCGAGCTTCGGAACGCCTTTATGCACGATGGCGCCGCGGTGCTCGTCCGAGACGGACGGGTGATAGCAGCCGTCGAAGAGGAACGCCTCAATCGGATGAAACACTCCAACAAGCTCCCAATTCGTTCGATTCAATACTGTCTGTCAGCGGCGGGGGTTCAGCTCAACGACATTGATCGTGTCGCGCTCTACGCCAGCGAGCCCTATGCCAACGCCATGCTTGAAGGTATGTCCGCATCCCACCCGGACATTCTCTCCATTCCGTTGGATGCTAAAACGTTGGTGCAGGATCTGTTAACGCGTGAGTTCGGCACTAAGTTGGACAGTTCGCGTATTTCATTCGTAAGTCATCATCAGGCGCACGCCGTGAGCGCCTTTGCAATGTCGGGCTTCGAACAAAGTCTCATTCTAGCGATTGATGGCTCTGGTGATTTCCTGTCGGGCCTCTTGGCGGTAGGGTCTGGCACAGAAATTACGCAACTCGAGGCTTTCCCCGAGAACAATTCTCTTGGGCTGTTTTATCTCGAGACGATCCGCTATCTCGGCTACGGCTTGTTCGACGAGTATAAGGTAATGGGACTCGCGCCCTACGGCGACCCCGCTCCCTATCGCGAGCTCTTCGAGCAGTTCTACGAGCTCTCCGCCAACGGCGGTGGCTACCGTGTTCACCTCGACCGCATCGGTCCGGCGTTGCTCCGCAATATCGAGGTCAGGCGAAAGGGAATGCCCTTCACCCAGCAGCATCGAGATGTGAGTGCGTCACTGCAGGAAGCGCTTGAGCGTATCGTGTTCCACATTCTCCGGCATCACCGTGAGGCCACCGGCATGAAGCGGTTGTGCCTGGCGGGGGGGGTGGCCCACAACTGCACGATGAACGGTAAGCTGCTGTATTCAGGGCTTTTCGAAGACATTTTCGTGCAACCCGCGTCTCACGACGCTGGCTGCGCATTGGGAGCTGCGCTGATAGTCTCTAACGAGATGGGCCGCCCCGCGCCGTGTGAGCGACTGCAGGAGGTCTATTGGGGTCCTGATCTCGGGAGCGAGCGCGCCGTGCAACAGGAACTGAATGCATGGGCCGGACATCTCGAGGTTGAACGCTCTGATGACGTGGCAAGCAGTGCAGCCGACTGGATCGCCAACGGCGCCGTGATCGGCTGGGTGCAGGGTCGTTCGGAGTTTGGGCCACGTGCGCTGGGCAACCGCAGCATTCTTGCCGACCCTCGGCCGGCCGCAAACAAGGACCGGATCAATGCGATGGTCAAGAAGCGCGAAGGCTATCGGCCCTTCGCGCCATCTGTGCTGGAGGAGGATGCGAGCGAATTTTTCGACCTCCCGGACGGTAGGCACGAATTTCCATTCATGAATTTCGTCGTTCGCGTGCGTGACTCAAAGCGCGCCTTGCTCGGTGCCATCACGCACGTCGACGGTACCGCTCGCCTGCAAACAGTATCGCGCAACGCCAATCCCGCGTACTGGGAGGTCATCAATGCGTTCAAGAAGCGCACAGGCACTCCAATTCTGCTCAATACGTCCTTTAACAACAATGCCGAACCGATCGTGGATTCGGTTGCAGACGCGATTGCCACCTTTCTGACGACAGAGCTGGATGGACTTGTGGTCGGGCCCTTCCTGGTAAAAAAGCGGGCTGCAACGCTGCAGGATTGGACTGCGCTTGCGGTTTCGTTGCCGCCCTATGTGTCCCTCCATCAAACCCGCGCTTACAAAGCGCCAGATCGTCGGGAGACTCACTGCGAGATCAGCACGACCCACTTCAGCAGTGACAGTGTACGAATTTCACACGACTTGTTTAATCTGCTGATGCGGATTGAGGGCGAAGCCATGTTGGGAGATCTCCTCAATACAATTGCGCCGGATCAGGCTAAGCGTGACGCTGTGATGGAGGGCCTGCGACGACTGTGGGAGCAGCGCCTCGTTCGGTTGCATCCCTCACAAGCTGCTCGCATGGATCAAGACTGCCATCAAACGCTGGACCAGCATAACAGGCTCTCAGCGTGATAGGGATGCCGCTATCCAAGCTCGGCGAATAAAGGTGTTCATCGACGCCGCCTGCCCCCGCACCCCCGGGCCGGGGGGGGCGGGAAACACCGGGTGTTTAGTGGACCTTATTTTGGGCCGCCCCGCCCGGCCGGAAAAAAACCCCGGGGGGGG
>NZ_JAMYNL010000017.1:0-128748 GCF_040319065.1 Mesorhizobium sp. M0968 | reverse complement strand
GAACTGTGCGGCCACTCTTTCTCGGCCTCGACGGTGAGCGAGGCGACGATGCGGCTGGATGAGGCGCTCAAGGCGTTCTTCACGCAGCGGCTCGAGGAAAGCTATCCGTATCTCATCTTGGACGCGCGCTATGAACGGGCTCGCGAGGCGGGCGTGATCGCCAGCCAGGCGGTGCTGGTGGCGATCGGCGTGGATTGGGAGGGCCGGCGCCAGGTTCTGGGCGTGGAGCTGGCCAACCGGGAGAGCCATTCGAGCTGGCGCGAGTTCGTGAGGGGGCTCTGCTGAACCAGGAGATCAAGCGGCGCACCCTGGTCGTTCGCATCTTCCCCAACCCGCGGAGTTGTCTGCGGCTGGTTCGGGCGCTGGCGGTCGAGATCCACGAGAACTGGCTCGAGGCGACCCGCTACCTCAACATGGATCATCTGCGCGAGCACAAGAAGGAGAGCCTGAGGGCCCTGGCCGCCTGAGCACCGTCATGTGTCCGCCGCTCCGCTAAACACGGGGGCTGCGCGGCGGACACGCCGACGTCAACGCAATGCCACGCCATTTTGCAGAACTTGACGCACACAACTTCTGCATCCATATCCATGTGTCTTACATTCTATTCCGTTGACCTTGGCGCCATCTGGCAGAATTGTAGCTTCCTGATCCACCTTGCTGCCTGGCTCCGGAAGCTATGAACAACCGACAACGCAACCAACCGACGGCAAGCGATACCCCCCTCACCTTCGCCATCCTGGTCTTCCCAGGCTTTCCGATGATGGCGTTCAGCTCGGTGATCGAGCCGCTGCGCGCGGCGAACGTGCTGGCCAAGCGGGACTGGTACCGCTGGATCATCGTCGGCGCCGCCGAAGGCCCCGTCGAGGCCTCGAATGGCGTCGTCATTCAGCCCGGCTTTTCCGCCCATGACGCGCCGAAGGTCGATCGCATCGTCGTCTGCTCAGGCGGTGACGCCGATCATCTCGTCGCCGAGGATGCCGTGAGCTGGATCCGCAAAAGCCTGCGCGGCGGTGCCCATATCGGCGCGGTGGCGGATGCCGCCTTCTTCCTGGCTCGGGCCGGCCTGCTCGACGGTCATGCCTGCACCTTGCACTGGACCAGCCAGGCTGCCTTCACCGAAGCGTTTCCGGACATCGAGCTGAGGCGCGATCTCTATGTCATCGACCGCAAGCGCTTCACTTCGGCCGGTGGCGTCGGCAGCCTCGACATGATGCTGGAGATCATCACCGGCGATTATGGCGCCGAACTGGCCGCCGGCGTCGCCGAATGGTTTGTGCACAGCCCGCTACGCTCCAGCGTCGACCGCAAGCTGATGCCGCTCAGGCTGCGGACCGGCGTGCAGAACGAACTGGTGCTGTCGGCCATCGCCATCATGGAGGATGCGGTGGAGGAGCGGCTCGGCATGGCGGAACTGGCGGGGCGACTTGGTATCTCCTCCGATAAGCTCGAACGCAATTTCCGCTCCGAACTCAGTATCTCGCCCAACGGCTATTACCGCCGCCTGCGGCTGAAGCGTGCCGCCGACCTCCTGGCGCATTCGACGCTGATGGTGCGCGACGTGGCGCTGGCCTGCGGCTTCGCCTCGATGTCGAGTTTTGCGCGGGCGTTTCGGGAGGAGCATGGCCATGCGCCGAAGGTGATGCGGAGGCATTAGGTATTTCGGATGTTGGCGGGACAGCGCCCCCCCTGCCCTACCGGGCATCTCCCCCTCAAGGGGGGAGATTGGCAGCTTCGATGCTCCGCTCCTCCTGCGACGGTGGAAATTCACGAAAGCGGCGATGACGAGCCGATCTCCCCCTTGAGACAGGGCTATCGCAGATGGAAAGCCGAGGCTTTCGCTCTACGACGTACCCCCACCCCTAACCCCTCCCCACAAGGGGGAGGGAGACTTCCGTTGGCGCTGACCTCGGCAAATTGCCTGCCTTTCGGCGCCAAAAGGGGAAGTAAGGGCGGGCGGCAGCGTTCCCTCCCCCTTGTGGGGAGGGTTAGGGTGGGGGTCCATCTTCGTAAGAATCCAAATGCGATTGCCCTGCCCCTTGAGGGGGGATGTCCGGCAGGACAGAGGGGGGCGCCGTAGAACGCTACGGAACGACTTCAAGCGGTATTTCGCACAACATCTGCGGTATCTCGCACAGCCTCTACGCGGCGCATGGCCCATCCTCGCCGCTTCCAGGAGGCACCCATGAGCATCGTCGTTTTTGACCCCGACAGCACCGAGGATGTCGACTTTAGGGATCGTATGCGCCATCCGGCGGCGGCGGATCCGGCCGGCGGCATGTGGCTGTCGGACACCGAGCCGTCCTTCATCGACGCCGACGCGCTGCGCAAGGGCCGGCTGGCCAGGCTGCGCGCCTGGATGCGCGAGGCCGGCTATGGCGGCGTCGTTTTGTTCGACCCCTACAACCAGCGCTACGCCACCGGCTCGCGCAACATGTTCGGCTATTTCCTGCGCAACTCGACGCGCTACTTCTTCATCCCCACCGAAGGGCCGATCGTGTTGTTCGAATATCCGCAGAGCTACCATGTCTCGATGGTGCTCGACACGATCGACGAGGCGCGTCCGTCCAAGCTGGTCTGGTCATCGGTGTCAGGCCGCGACGACGAGACCGCCGGCCCGTTCGCCGATGAGATCGCCGAATTGCTCAAGGCGCATGGCGGCGGCTCGATGAAGCTCGGCCTTGACCGCTGCAGCCATCTGCAGGCACTGGCGCTGGAAAAGCGCGGCTGCGAGGTGCGGGATTGCCAGGGCGAGATTTTGGCGGTGCGTGCGGTCAAGACGCCCGAGGAAGTAAAATGCCTGCAGGTGTCGATGGCTGGCGCCGAGGCCGCCGTCTATGCCGTGCGCGAGGCGATCAAGCCCGGCGTTTCCGAAAACGACCTGTTCGCCATCATGTATGGCGAGGTGATCCGGCAAGGCGGCGAGTTCATCGAAACCCGGCTGCTGACCTCGGGCCAGCGCACCAATCCGTGGTTCAACGAGGCGAGCGGCCGCAAGATCAGGCCGGGCGAACTCTTGGCGCTCGATACCGACACGATCGGCTGCTACGGCTATTATTCGGATTTCTCGCGTACCTTCCGCTGCGGCCCGGGCAGGCCGACGGATTACCAGAAGTCGCTCTACAAGATGGCGCACGACCAGGTTCAGCACAATATCGGGGTCGTCAAGCCGGGCATGGCATTTCGCGAGATTGCCGAAAAGGCCTGGAAGATACCGGACCGCTTCGTCGACCAGCGCTATACCTCGGTCATGCACGGCGTCGGCATGCATGGCGAGACGCCGTTCATCGCGCATGCCATGGACTACGAGACCTATGGCCGCGACGGTGTCATCGTGCCCGGCATGGTGGTCAGCGTCGAAAGCTATATCGGCGAGAAGGGCGGCCGTGAGGGCGTCAAGCTGGAGGACGAGATCCTGATCACCGAGACCGGCACCGAGCTTCTGTCGCGCTTCCCTTATGAGGACGAGTTCCTTGACAGGCAGGTTTGAGTGCTGACAGGCAGTTTTGCATGAAAAGCCCGATCTCGATCAAGCGCGGCAAGGTGGCGGCGGTGTTCATCGATCTCCAGGAGGAGCATCGGCGGGACAAGCGCTATCTGGTCGAAGGCTATGGCGATATCCTCGCCAACGTCCAGCGGCTGCAGACAGCAGCACGAGCCAATCATGTGCCTTTGTATCACTGGGCCTATATCGTCGATCTCGCCACGGCGCGGCCGTTCCACCCGGTCGAGGCCAGCGGCAAGTCGGCATTTTCCGACAAGGACGATCCGCTGACTGCCATCTGCGCGGAAGTAGGCCCGGCGCCAGGCGAGATGATGCTGGTCAAGACCGATGCCAGCGCCTTCCGCGCGGGGCCTGCCGCCGAACGGTTGAAGGCCGATGGCATCGAGTGGCTGGTCGTTGCCGGCGTCTGGACCGAGGCCTGCATCGATGCCACCGTCAAGGATGCGGTGGCGCTCGGGTTTCGAGTGCTGCTGGTCAAGGATGCCTGCGGCAGCGGCAGCACGGCGATGCACCAGACGGCCATCCTCAACCTCGCCAACCGGCTCTATGGCGGTGCCGTCACCACCACCGACGGCGCCTGCCGGCTGCTGGCAGGCGAGACGGTCGATGCCTGGCAGGTCGAGGGCTCGGTGCCGCTGCGTTTCAGCTATGAAAACGCCGCCCGCCTCTATGCCGAGCTCTGAGCGGGATCGCGCAGCGATGGTCACCGAGGCCGATCGACCCGAAATAAAAGACCGCGGAAAATACCAGACGCTGCTCGATCCGGAGCTGTGGGCCTATATCGACCGGGTCAACGACTGGTATCCGCCCGAAATCGCTTTCATGCCGATCGAAAGGCAGCGGGCGGTCTATGACGCCATGTGCCGGGCGTTTCGCGAGCCCTACCCACCCGGCGTCAAGGCCAGCGACAGCGCGGTTCCTGCCGGCGACCGTGCGATCCCGGTCCGGCGTTACCAGATGGCGGGCACGGCGCCGCAGGCGATGGTTGTCTATTATCACGGCGGCGGCTTCGTCCTTGGCGGGCTCGACAACCATGACGACATCTGCGCCGAGATATGCGCCGGCACCGGCTTTGCCGTGCTGTCCGCCGATTACCGGCTGGCGCCCGAGCATCTGCATCCGGCCGCCTTCGACGATGCGCTGGCCGTATTCGAATGGGCGACGGCGACGGCCGGCCTGCCGATAGTGCTCTGCGGCGAAAGCGCCGGCGGCAATCTGGCCGCTGCGGTGGCACAGGCGACACACCGCCATCCTCGCCATGCGATCGGCCAGGTGCTGATCTATCCCGAGCTCGGCGGCCCGGAACCAGTTGGCAAAGAGAGCGCCGGCTCCTGTGTCGAGCACGCCGAAGCGCCGCTGCTGACGTTGCGCGATATCGAATTCTATCGCAACGTGCGCTCCGCAAAGGCACAGTCGCCCGACGATCCGACCTTTTCGCCGCTCCGAGGCAGCAATTTCTCCGGCCTGCCGCCGACCTTCATCATCACAGCCGAGTGCGATCCGCTGTCCTCCGACGGCGAGGCCTATCGCGACCGCATCCTCGCCGCCGGCGGCCGCGCCTGGTGGCGCGAGGAGCCGCGACTGGTGCACAGTTTCCTGCGCGCCCGCAAAACCGTTCCGCGCGCCGGTGAAGCCTTCGCCCGCATCATTGCGGCCATCGCCGCGCTTGGCAAAGGCGACTGGCCTTACTGAGGTTGCGAAGGCCCCTCATCCGGCCGCTTCGCGTCCACCTTCTCCCCGCTGGCGAGAAGAGCCGGGCATCAACGCAGGCGACCTCCTCTCCCCCGGGGGTCCCCCGGGGGAGAGGTCGGATTGCCCCGAACTGCCCTTCGCAATTCGGTTGGCGATCCGGGTGAGGGGGACTTTCCGCTTGCGGAACAGCGCACAAGAACTGCGGAAGTCCGAACACTCCCGCACGGGCGCTCGCCCTATCATCCCCGAGGCAATGGCGCTCCGGCGATCGCATCCGTCCCCCGCGTTTGGCGATCGGCAGAGGTGCCCAACAACAGGGGAATGACGACAATGAAGTTCATGCTGACCGATCGAAAACTGCATCCGCAGGCCGAGCCCGTCGCCGATGGCTTCAAGAAAGGCCAGATGAACCGCCGCGAATATCTCGCCACCATGGCTGCGCTCGGTATCAGCGCTGCCGGCGCGCTGGCGCTTGGCGGGCTTGCTCCGTCACCGGCCAGGGCCGAGGAGGCGAAGCGCGGCGGCGTCTTGCGCGTTGCCATGAACGTCAAGGGCTGGAAGGATCCGCGCACCTTCGACGGCGTCGAGATGTCCAACGTCGCCCGCCAGTGCAACGAATATTTGGTGCGCTGGAAGCGCGACTTCACCTTCGAGCCATGGCTGCTCGAGAGCTGGGAAACCAGCGACGACGCCCGCGTGCTGACGCTGCATGTCCGCAAGGGCATCACCTGGTCGAACGGCGACACCTTCAACGCCGACGACGTGATCCACAATCTGACGCGCTGGTGCGATGCGTCCGTCGCCGGCAATTCGGTCGCCGCGCGCATGGGCGCACTGGTCAACGCCGATACCAAGAAGCCCGTCGACGGCGGCATCGAGCGCGTCGACGACGTCACCGTGCGGCTCAATTTGCCGAAGCCCGACATTTCGCTGATCGCCGGCATGGCCGACTACCCGGCGCTGATCATGCACCGCAGCTATGAAGGCGACGGCGATCCGCTGAAGGCATTGGCGATCACCACCGGGCCTTGCGAACTCGTGGCATGGGACGCCGAGGTCGGCGCCGAAGTCCGCCGCAAAGACAAGCCATGGTGGAAGGGCGAGTTCTACCTCGACGGCATCAAATGGGTGGACTACGGCTCCGACCCCAATGCGATGCTGTCGGCCTTCGAATCGGGCGAGATCGACACCGACCACGAAACCGCCTCCGACACGGTTGCGCAGACCGACTCCATGGGCCTGAGCAATTCGGAAATCGCCACCGGCTCGACCATCGTCGCGCGGTTCAATATCGGCAATCCGCCCTATGACGACATCAAGGTGCGCCGCGCCGCCCAGCTCGCCGTCGACAACGCCGCCGTGCTGAAGATCGGCATGGACAACCGCGGCAAGCCTGCCGAGAACCATCATGTCGGGCCGATGCATCCCGAATATGCCGATATCGGTCCGGCCGCCCGCAACATTGATCAAGCCAAGGCCCTGCTCGCCGAGGCCGGCAAGGCCGACCACGAATACGAACTCATCTCGGTCGACGTGGACTGGCAGAAGAGCTCCGGCGACGCCATCGCTGCGCAGATGCGCGAGGCCGGGCTGAAGATCAAGCGCACCGTGCTGCCGGCCGCGACCTTCTGGAACGACTGGAGCAAATATCCTTTCTCCTGCACGGAATGGCTCGGCCGGCCGCTCGGCGTCCAGGTGCTGGCGCTCGCTTATAAGTCTGGCGCCGCGTGGAACGAGACCGCCTACGCCGATCCGGAATTCGACAGTCTGCTCGACAAGGCGCTGGCGATGCCCGATCCCGGCGCCCGCAAGGAGCTCATGGCCAAGATCGAACAGAATCTGCGCGATTCCGGCGTCATCATCCAGCCCTACTGGCGCTCGGTCTACCGCACCTACCGCAAGCGCGTGCATGGCTGCGAGCAGCACCAATCGCTCGAGCAGCATTTCGAGAAGGTCTGGCTCGAGGCGTAGCCTTGCAGACGACCAATTGTCGGGGCCAGCGCCGCTCTTTCTTCCTTCTCCCCTTGTGGGAGAAGGTGGATTGGCGCGCAGCGCCAAGACGGTTGAGGGGTGCGGACGGAGTGCCGTCAGTATCAAGCTGGAACACCCCTCATCCGGCCGCTTCGCGTCCACCTTCTCCCACAAGGAGATCTTTGCACAGAAGCCGATCAGTGATTCTGTTGTGAGGTTGGAGCAGGGAGATTCGCGATGGTGGATCGTGTTCTGGGTCAGTTGAGTCTGGCGGACGGTCTTGCGGTGTCGGATGAGACGATCTTCGACCTGATTGCGAAAGAGCTGGACTGGGAGCCGATCAGCAAGCTGCTTGGCCCGCGCAGCAGCAGCGGCCCGGGTAGCGCCAGCTACCCGGCAATGTTGCTGGTGCGCTGCCTTCTGCTGGGTGTGTGGCATGGGCTGAGCGATCCAGCGCTTGAGGCGCAGATCCGTGACCGGCTGTCGTTTCGCCGCTTCGTTGGCTTCAGCCTCTCGGACCGTACGCCCGATCATTCGACCCTATGGCGCTTTCGCGACGAGCTGACGCGTGAGCGGCTGATCGACAAGGTGTTTGAGGAGATCAACCGGCAGCTGGAGACGAAAGGCCTGATCGTCAAGCGCGGCACGCTGGTCGATGCCTCGTTCATGCAATCCCCCGGCCGGCCGCCCAAGCAGCCGAAGAAGGGCCACCACGGCCCGGTCAAGCCGTCGGCGGACAAGGATGCGCGCTGGGGCAAGAAGGGCAAAAAGAGCACTTTTGGCTACAAGATGCACATTGGCGTCGACCAGGGGCACACCTTGATCCGGCGCGTCGAGGTGAGCGACGCCTCAGTCACCGACACCGAGCCGGCCGACCGGTTGATCTGCGGCGATGAGAAGGCGGTCTATGGCGATCAGGCCTATTACACCCATGCCAGGCATGACCGGCTCGCTGAGGCCAAGATCAAGGAGCGCCTGATGCGGCGGCCCAACAAGCATCACCCTGAATTGCCGCCGCGCGACAAGCTGCGCAACCGGCTGATCTCCAAGGTGCGGGCGGCGGTTGAGCGGCCTTTCGCCGTGTTCAAGGAGCGTTACGGCATGCGGCGCATGCGCTTCTTCAACCTTGCGACCAACCGCACGCAGTGCATGCTGGCGGCATGCGCCTACAATCTGCGGACTATGATCGGTGTCCTGTATCCACCCGAAGAGAGACGGGCGTGAGGGAGGAGTGCGTCCAAAATCGAGCCGATCGGGCCAATGATGCCGGTCGATGCCGCGCCAGGGCGACAGGGCGAGGCCTTAGACGCCTTCAAAAGACGCCCAGTAGGCCAATCAGGTTAAGCACACCCTTCATGCAAAGCCCTCCCAAGGGGAGAAGGAAGAGCCACGCCAGGCCTTGAAATCTCCAGTCCAAGCCGCACGGTCTCCCGCACCAGCAGGTCCAGATCGTCGCGCCGGGTGCGGTGGTTGTTGATCGCCACCCTGAGGCTAGGCTGGCCATGCACCGTCGTGTCGGAAATGGCGGCGATGCCTTCTTCCTGCAGCCTCAGCATGATCTCGGTATTGAGCGCTTTCAGGCGCTCCCCGCCCAGCCCGTCCGCGCGGTAGCGAAAGCACACGATGTTGATGCTCACCGGCGCCGCCAGTGCGAGTGCCGGTTCGGCCTTGATCAGCGCGCCGAGATAATGCCCTTGCGCGATGTTCTGATCGATCATCCAGCTCCCAAAATCGCGCAAGCTGTGTGCGCTGCTCGCCTATCTGGCGCTGGCGCCGCATCCGGTCGGCCGCAGCCGCCTCTGCGAGCTTTTGTGGGATGTGCCGCCCCCACGGCGCCCCTGTTTGGCACTCCGCAGCGTTGAAATGTCGGGCAAAGGGGCGCGTTTCTTTCGGCCCTCGCAACGGTTGGCTGGGTTCGAAAAAAATACCACAATAGATCGCGATTAGGGGTGGGTTCGTCACGCCCTTTTTGTAGAGCTGGCGCAAAATTCACAACAACATAGAATATTGCTTGTACTAACTCGGCTTAATGAGAACAAACCTAAGGAAGCATTCCGGAATCTTGCTGCTGGTCACATTTCAGTATCTGCTAAGATAGCCCGTGCTGATTCCGAATTATTAAGCATTTGCAAAATTCAATCCTGCGATATTGGGATTTGTCCTTGTCATAGGCTGACTTGGATGCATTTCTTGGAAGCACAGCCGCGTCAGCGGATCGTTGAAACATGCTTGGGCGGACGGGGCACTAAGCATGGAGAGGAATATTGACACTCGCTAATGCGGCGGCCCCCGCTGGGAGCGTTCCCTCCCACGTAAGAGATTACGGCAACCGTCGGCTAAGTCGTCGAATGCATCGCCCGCAGCCTGGCTCTCGTTTGATGGCCGGCGAAGCTTTGCCCTCCTCCGATTGGCGCCAGCCTTCGCGGCAAAGGCGGGGATCGCCGCCTGCAATGGCCTTCCGATATGGACGATGTCCGCCGCCAGCCGGTCGGAGGAATGAATCGTGAAACTCGTAATCTGTGCGGCCTTGGTCACTGCTTTGATGGCGATCGTCGGTTGTACCACCGACGACTACGATGGTTGTCGCCGAAAGGGCTGCCTGGTTGATCGGTCCCATAAAGGGAGCCGGAAGATAGACGACCGGCCGCAGTTCGACAGGAACGGCAATCCCAACTTCGATACCAGGGGCCGTTACATCGGCTGCCATGGGCTCGGATGTAAAGTCGACGATCCTGATGACAGGGATAAAAGCATCGACGACAGGCCGCAGTACGACAAGGAAGGCAATCCGAACTTCGACACGCAAGGCAACTACCAAGGCTGCCGCGGCATCGGCTGCGAGGTCGATACACCGGACGATGACAATTCATCCGACGATGACGATTCCGATTAAGGGACTCGGGGGCGAACAAGGAGGAAGCCAATCATGTCTGAATTCAGCGGCCTGGTCCGGCGACATGCCAAAATCGTTATGGTCGGCCTTGCGGGGTTGGGAATGGCGCTGACGTCCGCTTTCGCTGCGAATAACGCCTGTGACGGTATAAAGGTCGAAGTGACGAAGGCGCGCAAGCAGGAATATGCCCCTCTCGTCGTCTCGGCGATGACCAATAAGTTCAAGCCCGCTCAGGCAAAGTTCTTCACGATCATGGAGAGCGGCAGCTGGAGCGCCGCCTACGTCTCCACGCCGGTGAGCGACGACGGCGTGATGTTCTTCCAGACAGTCGACGGAAAGAAGCAGTTTCGCGACGTGTGGGGCGGCTATGCCGAGCCGTCGGAAAAACCTGAACTGGTATCCTGGGCGAAGAAGCTCGGAGCGCCGCAAGACCTGGCAAAGTGTTTTGCCGAGGAAGTTACGGAACGACGGTGATGATCGCTGGAAATTGCCGCTGACCGTTGGTGCAGGGGGAGAATGATTGGTGAGCGCTCCGGGGCGCCGGGGCTCTGAGATCGACTCCAATCATCAGCTGCAGGATGTGCAAAATGCAAACCGTTCGAAAATCCAGACTGATAATGCAGCTCGCCCGTGCATTGGCAACTTCAGTGAAAATGACGGCTGTTGTGAGTGTAGCTGTCCCGCACACGATCAATGTTGCGTATGCCAGCAAATATGATCTGCCGAAACCCTATGTTTCCCGGGCTCTTAACGCGGTTCTGATACCGATCAATCACGCCTCTCGGCACCGCTACCAGATCCCGCCCAAGCTTCGCGGCGTGTATGTCCTGGCCGTTGCACCCCACGGTGTTGCCGCGCGGCAAGGCATCCGACCGGGTGACGTGCTTGCCACAGTGCGGCATCAGCCGATTTCGACGCCGCGCGATGTCGATAGGTTCGTTTGGGCCGCCCTTGCCGCGAGTGCCACCAGTTTCCTGTTTGGCGTGAACCGCGGGACAGAAGTCACAGACGTCGTCGAGGTCAACACCAACATCACCGTCAACAACTTCAACACCAACATCTCGGTCAACAATATCTCCCAATGGACGAGCGTCGACAATCGAGAGGAATGGACGCAGATCGTCGATGAGTATGACGAGGAGATGGAGACGGGCCTCAATGACACAAGCTATCGCGGGGACGACTCGCAGCCTGGGGACGCCAGTCAGGACGCAGAAACGTCTCCTCCCGATGCCGATGACAAAAGTTCCGATGATCAGGACGATCCGAGCGATCAGAACGACGACACTGACGACGATAGTACGGATAACGATGCGTCGGATGACAGCACTGACAACAATAGTTCCGACGATCAGGACGATTCGAGCGATCAGAATGACGATGCAGACCCAACGGACGGTGGTGATGGCGACAACAACACCGACACTGACGACAACAGCTCGGATGACGATGCGACGGATGACAGTACCGACGACGCTGCCGGATCGAACGACGACGATGCCAACTAGCAGCCGACCGGGCCGGCAGTTCTAAACAGAGGTCAACCGATGAAAACCGCGACGCTGACCATTGCCATGGTCCTGGCCATGCCGGCTTTCGTTTTTGCCCAGGACAAGTGCTACGACGCCGCCAAGGATCAGGCCGCCGCGAACGAGTGCGCCGATGCCGCGTCCAAGAAATCCGACAACAAGCTCAACGAGCTTTACAAGCAGATTGAAACCCGCGTGAAGGATGATGTGGATACCAAGACGCTTTTTGTTCAAGCACAGCGCGATTGGGTCAAATTTCGCGACGCGGAGTGCAGTTTCCAGACCGTGGGAGCGGCCGGAGGAAGTGTAATGCCAATGCTCGTCGCGCAGTGCATGGACAGCCTGACGCAATCCCGTGTCAAAGACTTCGAGGATTACCTGAAATGCCAGGAAGGCGATCCGAGCTGCCCCGTTCCGGCAGCGAACACATCACATGCCGCACCTGCGGTGGCCGAAGAGACCGTCCCTGTCCAGGCTGCCGGCCCGATACTTATTCCATTGCAACACGTCAGGGAATACGGAACCGACGGTGGTTATCACAAACTCGGGATCATGGTGGGCATCAATAGTGCCAAGCCTCGTCTGTTCGAATTCGACACCGGGTCGGATGAGTTCAACGCGGAGATCGATTCGAGCGTCCCTGGCGTAAAGCCGGTGCCCGGCAGCAAGCCCGCAATGTACGCCTATGGTGACGGCACCTATGGCGATTGGGTACAACAGGTACGGTTCGACAGCCTGTCTTTTTACGATCCGGATGATGCGTGGGAGCCTGTCGTAACCTTCGACGGCGGCTTTAGCGCTGCTCGGGTGGTGGATTACGTCTACACCAAGGGTTTCGGCGACCTCGAGGATGTGAAATTGATGCAGAAGCCCGTTGGTCAATACGGCGATACGCCAGTCTATGCGGATCTTAATGCGCGCGAGAGAATGCAGAAAGGCGAACCCGGTGGTTCGACGACGTTTTACGGCATCTTTGGAGCCGCCGATTTTATCTTTCCAGGAGACCAGACCAGTGCCCCCGGCGGTCAAACCCGAAGCGGCTATGTGGTCTCTGCCAATGCAAATCTTGGAAAAAGGAAGACGACACCGGGCTGCGGTCCGTGCCTGACGCTGAATTTGTCCCCCAGTCTGAGATCCCAGTTTACGGCCCTGACGCCGTGGGGCGAAGGGGATTTTCAGGCTTACCAGAGACGATTCCCGCGATCAGGCGCGAATGCATCCAATGAGTACGAAGGGTCTTACCGTTATACGATTTCTTTTGACCATAAGGGAAAGAAGCAATCGGTTGATTTCAGCGGACCCGTCTTATTGGATACAGGAACAGCGACATTTGTTCATATTGCGAATGAAGATACTTTAAATAAGCTCAAGACGAAAGGTTTTAAAATTGATAAATACAGTTCTGGCATAATAAACTTCAAGTTTTTTGGATTTGACGATAGTTTCAACAACAGGGAATACAGCGATGTCGTTATCGATCGCCAAAGCGATGAGGAGAGAGGCCATGGAATTTGGGTCGGCCTACCCTTCTTTCAGTCCAATTCCGTGATGTATGATCTGGAGAACAAAACAACCGCCTATTCACCCTATTTTGTCAGCGCTGCCGACTTTACGACAGACGCGGCTGTCAAGGATCAAGTGCAGCTCAACCGAGTGAACGGCGAAATGGGCAGCGACGGATGGCTCGGATTGGCCGGGAACATCTTCGGCGCCGGCGACTTCACGATCGAGAAGGACGCGGACGTGCGCATGACCGGGGCCAATACCTACACGGGCACAACCCACATCGCGGCCGATGGCTATCTTACTCTGGCCGGGCCGGGCAGCATCGAGCATTCCTCGCGCGTCATAGTCGACGGTGTGCTCAACATCGATCAGAAAGGAAACCACCTGAAGCCCTGGGGAGTGGCGCACTCCCTGAACGATACGGCCATTCGCAACCTTGGCGGTAAAGGCGAGGTCTATCTGGGCGCGGGCAGACTGATCCTGACAGCAGCCGACGGGCAATTTGATGGAACCATCGCGGACTTTGATGACGCCGGCGACAGCGGCGGCCTCGTTGTTGCCGGTGGCAAGCTGACGCTGAGCGGCAAGAACAAATATTCGGGCATGACGGAAGTGGTGGCGGGAGCGGAGTTGCACGTGACCGGCTCTTTGACCGGTGACGTTTCCGTCTCGGGACTGCTTGTCGTTGACGGAGAGGTCTCCGGCGAAGTCATGGTCAAGGAGGGCGGCACGCTGACCGGCTCAGGAAAGGTCGGCAACGTCACGGTCGCCGAAGGTGGCAAAGCTGATCCAATGAAAACCAGATAATCGGGCCATGGGCCGATCGTGGCAATAACGGACAGCTGACGAGAACATAGGGCGGGGCTGAGCAACTTAAGAGCTTGACTGCAATCGGAAAGGGAAATCGATGAAAATAGCGATATTGACTGCTGCCGTGGTTCTGGCTGCGCCGACATTCGCCCTTGCCAAGGACAAGTGCGCCGATGCCAAGGATCAGGCCACCATGAATCAGTGCTTCGGTGCCGAGTTCCAGAAATCCGACAAGAAGCTCAATGAGCTTTACAAGCAGATCGAAGCCCGCCTGAAGGACGATGCGGATACCAAGAAGCTTCTTGTTCAGGCACAGCGGGATTGGGGCAAGTTTCGCGACGCGGAGTGCAGTTTTCAGACTGCTGGATCGGCCGGAGGAAGCGTAATACCGATGCTCATCGCGCAATGCATGGACGGCCTGACGCAATCCCGTGTCAAAGCCTTCGAGGGTTACCTGAATTGCAAGGAAGGCGATCTGAGTTGCCCCGTTCCGGCCGCGAACTGACACGTGCTGCAACTTATTTGATCATGATGAAGCCGGCGGCGAGCATGACGTCGCTGCCAGATATGAACAATGCGAGGGGCATCATCACTGCGTGGGGACTTGAAGGAGGTGGATTGTGAAACGCTGCGGATCATCGCTCGCAATGGCGATTGCGGCATCTGTGCTGCTGGCATCTGCCGTGCCGGCAACAGCCCAGGATGACATGGGCTTCGACGTCAACGTCACGCTGTCCAAGAAAGCAGCCGCCAAGCTCGCGGCTGAAAAGGAGGGAATCGTCGTCTTCGCCTCCTATTACGGCGACCCCAAGCCGAGCGCCGCGAAGCACGCCAACGAAGTCGGCCTGATCGATCTCACACCGCACGACGAAGAGGTGGAGATACCGGGCACAGGCGGCCACGCCCGCATCAGCGGCGCCAAGGTCGACGCAAAGCGTCTCGACTGGCTTGCCGGCCCTCCCGATGTCAACGTCAACGTTGCGTCGGCGCGCAAGAGCAGCTCGGTCAATCTGCTCGGCTGCGATTTCATCGACGGTCCACTCAGCAACGTCCAAAGGGCGCCCGTGACGCTTCATTGCGGATTGATCGAAGAACATGTGGACACGAAGTTGAAGTCATAAGGCTCGCAAAAGTCATGCGCGTCCCCGGCGCCAACGGATCGGCGGCACGACCTGACCTACTTCAGGGAGGAGATATTCATGCGCCCACTGTTCGCTATCTGTGTCTGCCTGGCTATCATGTCCTTGTCTGCAGCCGCCCATGCCGAGCGCCGTTGTGGCTGGTACTCCAGCCCGACCCCCGGCAACCTCGTCCTGACCGACAGTGACGGGGATTGGTGGATCCAGATGCAGGGACGCCCGGATCCCAAGGGCATCGACAATGTGCCGGCCTTTGACGAGCGGCAATTCGTCGAGACCAATGTGCCTGGTTCGGGTCACGGCTACGGATGTGCGTGCATGAACGTCGTAACCAACGCCAAGCAACAGAAGATCACCAGAGTGATCTCGGGCCAAATCCTTCCGCTGCTGCGCTGTCGCAACGACAGATCGCTGCCTAACCCGGACGGATAATTGTTGGATATCTTGTGGATACCATGGCTGACGGTAGGCAGCTTAGAGCATTGGATCAAGAAAAAGCCCGGCAAACCGGGCTTTTTCTTGGGTCTCTGAAACCGCATCAATCGGTTCGAAACGGGAATTTGGTGCCCAGAAGAGGACTCGAACCTCCACTCCTTGCGGAACACGGACCTGAACCGTGCGCGTCTACCAATTCCGCCATCTGGGCTGGTGCGCGCTCATTAAGCGGGCGAGGGATGAGTGTCAACGCGCTTTTTTGAAAGCCGCGTTCCTTCTCCGGCTCAATGCTCCAGCACTTCCTTCGACGCCACCGTGGAATCGGCGTTGAGCGTGTAGATGATCGGCACACCGGTGCCGAGCTCGAGCTTGACGATCTCCTCGCCCGATTTGCCGTCCAGCGCCATGATCAGCGCGCGCAGCGAATTGCCGTGCGCCGCCACCAGCACGGTGCCGCCGCGCAGCACATGCGGTTGCAGATCGTGCAGGTAATAGGGCCAGACACGCGCGCCGGTGTCCTTCAGGCTTTCACCGCCGGGCGGCGGCACGTCATAGGAGCGGCGCCAGACATGCACCTGCTCCTCGCCCCATTTCTTGCGCGCATCATCCTTGTTGAGGCCGGAGAGATCGCCATAGTCGCGCTCGTTCAGCGCCTGGTCGCGAATGGTCTCGAGGTCGCTCTGGCCAACGGCGTCGAGAATATGCTGGCAGGTCTTCTGCGCCCGGATCAGCGACGACGTGAAGGCGATGTCGAACTTCATGCCGCGCGCCCTGAGCTTGGCGCCGGCCGACTTGGCCTCGGCATGGCCCAGTTCGGTCAGGTCGACGTCGCGCCAGCCGGTAAATAGGTTCTTCAGGTTCCATTCGCTCTGGCCGTGGCGCACGAGCACGAGAGTTCTCGACATATTTGCTCCTTCAAATCTTGTGGATCAGCCAAATCTTGTGGATCAGCCAAATCTGTGGATCAGCTTGTCAGGCCGAGCACGTCCCGCATCGAATAGAGGCCCGGCTTGCGGCCGCGCGCCCACAGGGCTGCCTTGACCGCGCCGCGGGCAAAGATCGCCCGGTCCTCGGCATGATGGGCAAGCGTGATGCGCTCGCCGGTACCGGCCAGCACCACACTGTGGTCGCCGACCACCGAGCCGCCGCGCAAGCTGGCGAAACCGATCGAGCCTGCCTTGCGCACGCCGGTATGGCCGTCGCGCACGCGAACATCGTTGCCGGCAAGTGCTACGCCGCGCCCGGCAGCGGCGGCCTCGCCGAGCAGCAGCGCCGTGCCCGACGGCGCATCGACCTTGTGCCGGTGGTGCATTTCCAGGATCTCGATGTCGAAATCGTCGGCATCGAGCGCGCGCGCCGCCTGCTCAACCAGCACCGCCAGCAGATTGACGCCGAGGCTCATATTGCCTGACTTGACCACCGTCGCGTGCCGCGCCGCCGCCGCGATCCTGGCATTGTCTTCAGCCGAGCAGCCGGTGGTGCCGATGATATGGGCGATGCGCGCCTGCGCCGCATAGCCGGCGAATTCGACGGTCGCTGCCGGCGTGGTGAAATCGAGCACGCCGTCGGCCTTGGCGAAGGCCGGCAGCGGATCGTCGCCGATCGCCACGCCGAGCCTGCCGACGCCGGC
This sequence comes from Mesorhizobium sp. M0968, assembly GCF_040319065.1. Classification (NCBI taxonomy): domain Bacteria; kingdom Pseudomonadati; phylum Pseudomonadota; class Alphaproteobacteria; order Hyphomicrobiales; family Phyllobacteriaceae; genus Mesorhizobium; species Mesorhizobium sp. M0968. The sequence goes on along the minus strand of NZ_JAMYNL010000017.1, from coordinate 111,641 downwards.
CAGCTCGCCGGCATCCTTGCCGAGATGTGGCGAACCGGCCGGCGCGATGGCGCCGGCGACACGCGCGCCCGGTATCGTGTGGATGGCGCGGATCAGCGCCTGGCCCATGCGGCCAGCCGCGCCCACCACCACCAGGCCCATTTCACTCACGGTCGGCGTGTCGCTCATGAATGTCTCCCGACCGCCTTTTTCGCGTGATCATTTTGCGCCGCAGTCTGGATTGGCTTGGCGTCATCGACAAGCCCCAGCCCTTTCCTGCCTTGCACCCGATGGAACCGGGCATAGACGCTGTGCGGGTCGGCCATCAGCGAGGCATGCGTGCCCTGTTCGACCAGCCGGCCCTGCTCCAGCACGATGATATGGTCGGCATTGACCACCGTCGACAGCCGGTGCGCGATGACAATGGTGGTGCGCCCTTCCATGACATGGGTCAGCGCTTCCTGGACGCGGGCCTCGGCCTCGTTGTCGAGCGCCGAGGTCGCTTCGTCGAGCAGCAGGATCGGCGCCTGCCGAACGATGGCGCGTGCAATCGATACGCGCTGGCGCTGGCCGCCCGACAGCGTCACGCCATTCTCGCCGACCGGCGTGTCGTAGCCTTGCGGCTGCTGGCGAATGAAATCGTGTGCCGCGGCCTGTTGGGCGGCGCGTTCAATCTCTGCGTCGGTGGCGCTCAGCCTGCCGTAGCGGATGTTGTCGCGGATGGTGCCTTCTAACAGATAGGGCTGCTGCGATACATAGGCGATCGAGCCGCGCAGCGAATGCTTGGTGACCTTTGAAATGTCCTGGCCGTCGATTTCGATCCTGCCCGACTCGACATCGTAGAAGCGCTGCAGCAGCGCAACCAGCGTCGTCTTGCCAGCGCCCGAGGCTCCGACGATGGCGGTCACCTTGCCGGCGGCGGCGACAAAGGTCAGATCCTGCAGGACCGGCGCCTCTTCGACATAGCGGAAGGACACGTTGTTGAAGCGCACTTCGCCAGAGGTGAATTTCGCCTCGGCGGCTGCCGGCACGTCACCTTGCTGCGGCTCGAGGTCGAGAAGCTCGTAGATCATGCGCGCATTGACCAGCGACTTTTCCATGCCAACCTGCATACGCGCCAGCCGCCTGGCCGGATCATAGGCAAGCAGCAGGGCGGTGATGAAGGCAAACACCGCGCCCGGCGGCTGGCCGCCGACGGTCGCCCGGTAGCCGGAATAGGCGATGACGCCGGCGACGGCGAAGCCGGCCAGCATGTCGGAGATCGGCGTCAGCCGTTCCGAGACGCGGGCGATCTTGTTTGCCCGCTGCTCGGCGCCGGCGACCAGGCCGCCGATGCGGCGCGACAGCTCGTCTTCCAGGGTGAAGGCCTTGACGATGGCGATGCCTTGCGTCGCTTCCTGCATGGCGCCGATCAGCCGCGAGTTGATCTGCACCGATTCACGGGTGATGCGACGCACCCGGCGCATCAGATAGGTGACACTGTAGATCAACGGCGGCCCGATCAGCAGCGACATCGCCGAGAGCATCGGGTCCTGCCAGATCATGACGCCGACTAGCGCGACAAGCGATACCGCATCGCGCGCCAGCGATGTCAGCGTCATCGACAGGAGATCGCGGATGCCGTTGACGTTCTCGTTGATCTGCGCGGCGAGCCGGCCCGAGCGGGTGTCATTGAAGAAGCCGACGCCGAGCTTCATCAGATGGTCGAAGATGCGGCGTTGATAGCGCGCCACCAGATTGTTGCCGATTTTGGCCAGCGTCACTGCCTGGCCGTAGCTGGCCAGGCCGCGCAGCATAAAGGCGGCCAGGATCGACACGCTGATCAGCGCGATAAGATCGCCGCGCCGTTGGTAGAAGATCTGATCGATGACATCCTTCATGATCCAGGCTGTGAAGGCGGTCGTCGCCGCGATCGTCACCAGGCACAGCACGGCAAGAGCATAGTACCAGCGATAATCGCGGCTGTTCTCGGCGATGATGCGGCGGATCACCGCCACGATCTCGCTGGGACGGACTTTCCCTTTGGTTGGTGCTGGAATTGTCACGTTGGAGCGCTTTGTGGTTTCGGTTCGGCCGGACTGCAATTCGGCAACCTCTTAACGCCCCGATGGCGGCTTGCCTATGGCCGGGGACGGCGAAACTTCGTCGCGGCGCAGCTTGTGTCCTAAACCCGCCAGCGCCGCCCCGCCGTCTGCACGCCGAACAGCGACGGATTTCTGGCATAGGCGGCCAGCCCTAAAAGCGCCGCAAGCGGATGGGTGATGACGTAGACCGGCATGCCGCGCATCAGGGCGCTGTGCGGCGCCTTGTCCTCGAAGGCGGCGCGGAAATTGCCGGTGCGCAGCGCCGGCAGGATTTTTTGCGCGATGCCGCCGGTGAGAAACACGCCGCCGCGGCTCATGAACACCAGAGCGAGATCGCCGGCGGTGCGCCCTAGGCAAGTGACGAAGATCGACAGCGCCTCTTCGGCCACCGGATCGTTCTTTGCCAGCGCCGCGGCGGTGACCTCGGCAGGCGTTGTAAAGGGCGACGGCTTGCCGTCCGCCTTGGCCACCGCCCGGTAGGCATTGACCAGGCCGCGTCCGGACAGGATCTGTTCGCCGGAGATGCGGCCCTCGAGCTTCTCGATATGCGGAAACACCTGGAAATCGCGCGGTGAGCGCGGGCCGATATCCATATGGCCGCCCTCGCCGGGCACCGGTATCCAGTGATGCAGCGCATAAACCAGCCCGGCGACACCGAGCCCGGTTCCCGGGCCGAGCACCACCCGCCCGGAATTCGGTTCCGGCTCGTCGCCGCCGATCTTTTCCATATGCTCTTCGCCGAGCGCGACGACAGCCAGCGCCTGTGCCTCGAAGTCGTTGAGCACCACGACGTCGCTGAGACCGAGACTGGCGAACATCTGTCTCGGCTTGACGATCCATGGGCAATTGGTAAGCGGGATCTCGTCGCTTTCGACAGGACCGGCTACCGCCAGCACAGCTGAATTCGGCCGGACCGACGAGCGGTCGAGCACGGCCGACTGGATCGCCTCGTCAATCGTATTGAAGTTGGCGGTCTGGACGATGGTCGGCTCGCCGGCCTCGGAATTCGCGTCTAGTACGATCGAGAAGCGCGCATTGGTGCCGCCTATATCGCCGATCAGGATCGGAAATCGCAACAGAGTGTCGTCGTCGCTTACGCCTGGCATGCTCTCGTCCGTTCCCGACGCGTATCGCCGTTCTCTCGTTGACTAGCGCATGACCGCAAAAAGGGAAATCGGTTTTCGAAGTGGAGATGCACGGATGCAGACAGCGAACACGCTGCCCGCATCAGTGCCCCGGTCGTGGCCGGGGCAGCGGAATGCCGATCTCGGGCGTCGCCACAAAGGCGTTCGCCGAGGCCGGAAGCGCTCCCGCGCCGGCTGCGACCGTTGGCTGCGGCGCAGGCTCGGCTGCGAGAGCGGGTGCGGTGGCCGCGATCGGCACGCCGTCGCCATAGTAGGTGACTGCTTCCGCCGACGGCGGAGCTGGCGCGTCGAGCACGAACTGGCATTGCCTGGGCAGGTTCGCCATCGTCATCAGGTCGCGTGCCTTCGGCTTGTCCGGGTTCTTGTTGGGGCGCCACGGCTCCTCGGTGAACCACCAGGCCAGCGCCTGGTCGCAGCCATCGCCTGGCGCCGTCGCTTCCTGTGCCTTGCAGTCGGGTGATCCAGCTTGGCAGCCGATGCGAATGTGGAAGTGGTAGTCGTGGCCCCAGAACGGCCTGACCTTGCGCAACCAGCTACGGTCGCCTTTGACCGTGTCGCAGAGCTTCTTCTTGATCCCGGGATTGACCAGGATGCGCTCGACTTCGGGATAGCTCGCGGCGCGCTTCAACAACCGCGTGTGCATCGGCGTCCACAGCCCGTCCTTCACCAAATGGGTCTTTTCATCGACCATCAAGGTAGCGCTGATGTTTTCGCGCTCTTCGGCCGAGAGCTTACGGTCGGGCATCGGCGTCAGCCAGATGTCGGCGTCGAGGCCGATCTGGTGCGAGGCATGGCCGGTCAGCATCGGACCGCCGCGCGGTTGCGAGATGTCGCCGATCAGCAAGCCCGGCCAGCCGTCGGCAGCGGCATCGCGCGACAGTTTCTCGATCAGCGCGATCATTGCGGGATGACCCCAGCGGCGGTTGCGCGACGGTCGCATCACCTCCCAGTGCCGGCCGTCCATGGGTAGGGCGACGCCGCCGGAAAAACAGCCTTTGGAATAAAAGCCGATCGATTGCGCTGCTGCGAGTGCCGGCAGCTTTTTGGCGCCGAACAGGTCCTTTGCCCGTTGCTCGGCGCTCCCTGGCTGCGTTGCAAGCGCCGCCAAGCCGGCGATGGCCAGTACTGCCGTCAGCAGCAGCGTTTTGCCCGGCAAGGCTCGCGCTAACGTCTTCCCCAAGCTGGACCCCTCCGCGATTTGAACCGCATCATACCATAGCCCGCGCAACGTATCGATCATGACCGTTTCATCGGGCTGCGCGCCTCGCCGTCGCGCCAGTCGCCGCTCGCCCACATGGCATCGAGCGCCGAGCGATAGTCGGGAAAGCGAAAGCCATAACCGGCCGCCTTGATTGCCGCGTTGGCGACACGCTTGTTCTCGCTGTAGAAAGACCGCGCCATGGGCGAAAGTTGGGCGGTCTCGAACGGAATTTCGGGCGGCGGCTCGATGCCCATCAATTGGGCGGCATAGGCGACGACGTCCTGCGGCGGCGCCGGCAGGTCGTCGGTGACGTTGAAGATGCCGCCGCGATTGCCCTCGGCGAGATGCCAGAGCGCACCGGCAATATCGTCGCAATGGATGCGGTTGAACACCTGGCCCGGCTTGACCAGCCGCCGCGCAGTGCCGTTTTCCAGGTTGACCAGGGCGTTGCGGCCCGGCCCGTAAATGCCGGAAAGCCGCAGGATCGCCACCGGCCGGTGGATGTCATGGCCCAATTGTAGCCAATCCTGCTCGGCTGCAACACGCATCACCGACCGCTTCGACAACGGCCGGCATTCGGCGGCCTCGTCCACCCAATTGCCGCCACGGTCGCCATAGACGCCGACGGTGGAGAGATAGGCGATCCATTCGAGCTCCGGCATGTTGGCCGCGATCTCCTCGCGTGCCGCGCCCAGCATCGGGTCGCCGGCCTTGTCCGGCGCGACCGAGACGACGAGATGGGTTGTCCTGCCAAGGGCATCGCCGATTTCGGAGGTCAGCGTGCCATCGAAACGCAGCGGCACGATACCGGCTTGCCGCAGCGCCGCGAATTTTTCCAGCGACCGTGTTGTACCGAAGATCGTTGTGTCGGCATCCCTGTTGGCGCGGGCGAAGGCCCTGCCCGAATAACCGGCGCCGAAGATGAAAATCTGCTTTTTTGTCATGTATGCGCCTCGATCGGCTTTGGCAGGGCCAGAAGCCATTCGCCTCTCACCGCCTCGTCATGTTCTGCTTGCAAAGCGGCTGCGGCACGTTCGGCGAACTCCCGACCCGGCACCAGCCGCGACAGCGCCCATACCGCAGCTCCGCGAACCAGGGGCGAGGCGTCGTCGAGCAGCGCGCGAACGGCGCCGGCCAGCGACAAGTCCTGGGAATTGCCGGCCGCTATCAGCACGTTTCGGATAAAACGGTCGCGGCCGATGCGCTTGATCGGCGAGCCCGAAAAAAGCGTGCGGAAGGCAGTGTCGTCGAGACGCAGCAGCTCGGCGAGCGGCGGTTCGCGCAAGTCCGCGCGGGCGGCAAGCTTTGCCTCCGAAGCGGCTTGGGCGAACTTGTTCCACGGGCAGGCGGCCAGGCAGTCGTCGCAGCCATAGATGCGATTGCCGATCTTTTCCCGGAACTCATGCGGGATCGGTCCTTTGTTCTCGATGGTGAGGTATGAAATGCAGCGCCGTGCATCGAGCCGGTAAGGCGCCGGAAAGGCGTCCGTCGGGCAGGCGTCGAGGCAGGCTCGGCAGGAGCCGCAATGATCGTTCTCAGGCGCGTCCGGCACCAGCTCGGCCGTCGTGAAGATGGTGCCGAGGAACAGCCAGGAGCCATGCGCGCGGCTGACCAGGTTGGTGTGCTTGCCTTGCCAGCCGAGGCCGGCCGCCTCGGCCAGCGGCTTTTCCATCACCGGCGCGGTGTCGACAAACACTTTCACGTCCCCGCCGGCGCGCGCCACGATCTTGCCGGCGATCTCCTTCAGCCGGCCTTTCATCACGTCATGATAGTCGCGGTTCTGCGCATAGGCCGAGATCGCGCCGCGGTCGCGCTTTGCCAGGATGTCGCGTGGGTCGTGGTCGGGCCCGTAATTCATCGCCAGCACGATGATCGAGCGGACCTCTGGCCAAAGCGTTGTCGGTTTGCCTCGCCGCTCGAGCGTTTCGGCAATCCAGCCCATCGAGCCGTGAAAGCCGTCGGCAACGAATTCGGCCAGCCGTTCCGGCGCCTGCGGAATCGCATCGGGCGTGGTGACGGCAACGGCGTCGAAGCCGGCATTCCGCGCCTCGCGGTCGATCAGCGCGCGCAGCTTTGCCGTATCAGAAATCGAGATCCGCATAATGTGACACCGGCGACAGGCCGCGCACCCGGTCGGACAGAAGCGGCCGGAACGAAGGCCGTGATTTCACCCTTGTATACCATTCGCGCGCGGCGCTGTGTTCGCGCCAGTCGATCTCGCCGAGATAGTCGAGCACCGACAGTGCCGCCGCCGCCGCGAGATCGGCATAGGTGACCTTGTTGCCGGCCAGCCAATGACGGGTGCCGGCCAGCCAGTTGGTGTATTTCATGTGCTGGCGGATATTGGCGCGGGCGGCGCGGATCGCCGCCGAATCGGGCGAGCCGCCGCCTGCCGTTTCCGGCATGACCGGCTTCAGGACGCGCTCGCGCACTAGGTGCCGGGTAACCTCGCTTTCCGCCTTGTTGAGGTACCAATCGGTCAGCCGTCGGATTTCGGCGCGCTCCATCGGATCCTCGGCGAACAGCCGCTTGTCGCGCTTGAGTACCCCGCGCGTCTCGTCGAGATATTCGGCAATGACCACTGCGCCAACGATCGGCACGTCGCCTTCGGCGAGCAGGATCGGCAGCGTGCCGGCCGGGTTCAGCGCCAGGAACTCCTTGCGCCGCGTCCACGGCTTCTCTTCGATCAGCGCCAGTTCCTCGCCATACTCGCCAAAGGCGAGGCGGACGAAGCGGCAGCTGGCGAACATCGGATGGTGGAAAAGCGTCAGCATGGTCCCGCGATAATAGAGCGCACTGGCAAATCGCCGGCTGCGCCGGTAAGTCTTGGCCGCCCGATTCAGGGGCTGTCAGGGTGCTGCGACCTATAGGGGGAGTTCCGCGCCGTGACAAGCAAGCCCTTTTCTCACGCCCTCACTCCAACGCCGAGGTTGCCATGGAAAGCCAGACCGTCGTCGAAGCGCTGCTGCTCGGCATGCTCGAGGGCCTGACCGAGTTTATTCCGGTGTCTTCAACCGGTCATATCCTGCTTGCCGGCCATTTCCTCGGCTTTCATTCGACCGGCAAGGCCTTCGAGATCCTGATCCAGCTCGGCGCCATATTGGCGATTCTCAGCGTCTATTTCCGCCGTCTCTGGAAGATGCTGCTCGAGCTGCCCTACGATCGGCTGACGCGGCATTTCGTCCTTGGCATCCTCATCGCATTCCTGCCGGCGGCCATTATCGGCGCGCTGGCGCACGATTTCATCAAGACGGTGCTGTTCGAATCGCCGCGGCTGATCTGCATCATGCTGATCATCGGCGGTGTCATCCTGCTGCTGGTCGATCGCATGAAGCCGAAGCCCTATTACCACGATGTCGAGCGGTTTCCGACCAGGCTTTATCTGCAGATCGGGCTGTTTCAGTGCCTGTCGCTGATCCCCGGCACGTCGCGCTCGGGTTCGACCATCGTCGGCGCGCTGCTGCTCGGCGTCGACAAACGGGCGGCGGCGGAATTCTCCTTCTTCCTTGCCATCCCGACGATGGTCGGCGCCTTCGCCTTCGACCTGTTCAAGAACCGCAATGTGCTGAGCAGCGCCGACCTGCCCATCATCGCCGTCGGTTTCGTCGCCGCCTTCGTCACCGCGCTAATCGTCGTGCGCTTCCTGCTCGACTACGTCTCGCGCCATGGCTACGCGCTGTTCGGCTGGTGGCGGCTGGTCGTCGGCATCGTCGGCCTGGCGGGGCTGGCCATCTGGGGATGAGCCGGCGCGGATAGCGCAATCCCAGCGGGAACTCTATTCTTGCCCGAAGTCGAGCCATACGATCTTGTGGACGTATGGTTGGCAGGGGGAATGCGTGAGCGAAGTTCTTGACGCCCTCGTTATTGGCGCCGGTCCGGCGGGACTCGGCGTCAGCTACTTCTTGAAACGGCAGGGCCGCGACCACCGTGTACTCGATCGAGGCCGGATCGGCGAAACGTGGCGAACGCAGCGGTGGAACTCGTTTCGACTCAATTCGCCGACCATTCGCTCCATCTTACCCGGTGATTCCTACGAGGGGCCCGAGCCGTGGGGCGCGATAACCCACCACGAATTTGTCGCGTATCTCGAAGGCTATGCCGAGCGGCACCGCCTGCCGGTAAGCACCCAAACTCCGGTGCAAGAGCTGACGAGAGACGACGGGATCTTTCGCATCACCACGACGGACGGGGCATTTCTGGCGCGCAATGTGGTGATCGCCACCGGCGACCAGAATCGGCAGGTCCGGCCAGCAGGGTCGGCGGATTTGCCAACCGCAATTCGCCAAGTCGATTCCTCGGCTTATCGCAACCCGGCCGAGTTAGAGAGTGGCGCGGTGCTGGTGGTCGGCAGCGGTCAGTCGGGCGGCCAGATCGCCGAGGATCTGGCGCTGGCCGGACGTGCGGTCTTTTTGGCGACCAGCCGCAACGGCCGTTGGGTGCGGCGCTACCGCGGGGGCAACATACTTAAATGGCTGACGCTGTCCGGTTTTCTCGACGTTCCGCGCAAGGAACTCGTCCTCCCCTCCGGCAAGCTGCAGGCCCGCGCGCTGGTCGGCGCGACCCATACGATCAGCCTGCAATCGCTGAGTGCACAGGGCGTGGTGCTGCTCGGCCGCTTCAGGGGTGTGGAGAACGGCAACCTCGTCTTCGGCGACGAGCTCGACGACCATATGCGATTTGCCGACGAGGTCTCCGCGAATGCCAAGCGCCTGGTTGACGAGTACATCGAGCGCGCCGGCCTCGATGCGCCACTGGCCGACGATGATCCAGCCGAGACGATTGAACCGAGCTTGCCCGATCCTCCGATCCGCTCCCTCGACTGGACGGCGAGCGGCATCAGATCAGTGATCTGGTGCACGGGCTTCACCGGCGATTTCTCATGGGTTCGGCTTCCCGGCGCGCTCGATGCCGCCGGCCAGCCCGTCCACGAGGATGGCGTCGGCGCTGTTCCAGGTCTCTTTTTCGCCGGCCTCGATTTCGGATCGACGCGGAAGTCGGGCACCATACCGGCCATTCCAGAGGAGACGGCCGCCGTCGTGGAGCGACTCGTCCAAGCGGGAGCCGACTTGCCACGGAACGGCGTCTAAACGAGCCGTCGAACGCGGGTTCTTGAACGTGCAAGAACATGACAGCTCTGGCGCGATCAAGACGACGCACGCTGCCTTTTGTCGAAGCGCACCGACAATTTTCCGTAGTCCGATTGGTGCGACAGCCAGAAATCGCCGGCACCTTCGATACGGCGCTCCGATTCGTGGCCGACTGCATCCATTGCCTCCATCAACGTGCGGCGGCCTTGACCTCGGCGTCTTGACCTCGGCTGGTCGTCGTCGTGCTGACAGCACTGGCAATATGGGGTGAGCCGGCGCAGTCGTTCGGAATGGTCGACCCGGAGACGCCAAAGGAGGTGCATCAAGGCGCGCGATCGGTCAGCGCGTTCGCACCTTCCTCCGCGGCGCAATGTGCGCAGCAGTAGATGATGTCATCCTGTTCGACGCCATGTCCGATGATCCGGCATCCGCAATGCGGACATATCGGAGCAAGTTTCTGGACCGCGCATTCGAAGCTGTCGAACGTGTAGGTCTCCTCGGCCATCGTCACTTTGAAAGCCTTGTCGTAGTCATTCCCGCATTGATCGCATCTGGCCATAGTTCGTTTCCTTCTTTCACGGCTTCAAGCTCGACCAACCTGTCGCGCGGCGATAGGTTCCCGCCAGGATCAGGGGGCCGTCCTAAGGCGGAGACGAGCGCGAGCCTACGCCACGGCGCTGTTCGATCGCACGGATCACCTCGTCGATATCCCGCGGCTCGATGTCGAGTTCCTTCAGGCCAGGCGCGTCGATTGCTGCCACATTGTCCTGACGCATAAGATCGATCTGGTTGCGCGTTATGGGGGCAGCCGGGAGGAGTTCCGCGACGCCAGCCAAGGCGTTCCATACCGCAAACGGCACCGGCATCAGCTTGACGTGCGTATCGAGCTGTCGGGCGATCTCCCGAAGCAGTTCCTTATAGGTATAGATGCGCGGGCCACCGAATTCGAATATGGATGAACCCTTGTGGGTTCGCCCGTCGATCAGCCGGCTCACTGCTTCGGCGACGTCCGCCACATAGACCGGCTGAAGCCGTGTGCCACCATCGCCGAACAGCGGATAGACCGGCAGGAGGCGTATCATCCTCACAATGGTCGTGAGGAAAGCGTCGTCAGGTCCTGTCATGACGGCGGGACGCACAATGAAAGCGCCGGGAAATGCGCTTTCCACGGCGCCTTCTCCGCGCCCGCGCGCCCTTATGTAATTCGAATCCGATTGAGGATCGGAGCCGATCCCTGAAATCTGGACGAATTGGTCGATCGCGCGGTCGCGCGACGCGGCAGCGAGATCGGCCGCGGCTTTCACATGCACGCGTTCAAAGGTCTGGACGCCGTGCTCGACGTAAAGACTGACAGCATTCACGACCGCCTGTGATCCGGTAATGGCCGACCCGATCGAGGACGCATCCAATATATCCGCCTCGACTGCCTCGGGCATCCTTGTAATCGAGGAAAAGACCAGGGCCACGCGAGCCGGATGGCGAGATGCAGCGCGCACCGTGAAACCTCTTTCCAGGAGCCGCTTCACGATCCTGCGCCCGAGAAAGCCAGTTCCGCCGAACACGGTGACGATCCGTACCGGGTTGAGATCGTCGGGATCCATTTGCCTCGCCATCCCTTTGTCCTCGCATAGCTGCCACGAGGACTGCCCAGGCCGGCATTTGAACCAGCCCGTCGAACATCAGGACGATTGGGGAACAACGCAGGAACGCTTTTGTTCCAGTCAGCGCTGGGCGGATGCCAGTCAGCGCTGGGCGGATGCTTGACGGATCGGCAAACCATGATCTGAACCGCAGGCGCAGCAAACGGCCCCACTTCGGGAATAGCCTAGTTTCGCCCGTAAAACACATTCTCGACATGCACCGGCCAGCGCCACGGCAGCACCGCCACCATGTCGAAGCGCACCGATAATTTTCCGTAGTCGGATTGGCGCGAAAGCCAGAAATCGGCGGCGCCTTCGATGCGGTGCTCCGATTCGCGACCGACGGCTTCCATTGCCTCCATCAGCGTGCGGCGCGCCTTGACCTCGACGATCAGCACCAGATCGCCACGCCGCGCGATCAGGTCGATCTCGCCGAACCTGGTGCGGTGGCGGCGGGCAAGAATTCGGTAGCCTTTCAGCATCAGCGCCGCCGCCGCCAGCCATTCGCCGTGATGGCCGCGCCGGTAGGCCTTTTGCCGGCTGGCGCTCGGCCGTTCAGCCATCGCCGCCTCCGCCGGTCCCGTCTCTTCCAGCATTCTTGAGGTCGAGCAGCCGACGATAGAGCGCCTGCTTCTGGCCACCCGTCATCTTGGCGGCTTCCGCCGCTGCCTTGGAGGCCGGCATCTCGACGGCGAGCGAAAGCAGCAGCCGGTCGATGTCTTCTGGCTCATCAGCGACCGCATCGGCCGGGCCGACGCAGATGACGATTTCACCCTTGGGCGTATCGGCTCCCGCATAATGGCTGGCGAGCGATTGCAGGGTGCCGGTCCGCATCTCCTCGAAAGTCTTGGTCAGCTCGCGGCCGATCGCCGCCTTGCGGGCACCGCCCAGCACCTCGACCATGGCACTGAGCGTCTCGGCCAGCCGGCGCGGCGATTCGAAGAAGATCAACGTTGCCGGCACCGCCTTCAGCGCTTCCAGCCGCGTCAGCCGCTGCCCGGTCTTCACCGGCAGGAAGCCGGCAAACAGAAACGCGTCCGAGGGCAGGCCGGATGCCGTCAACGCGGCAAGTGGCGCCGACGGTCCGGGGATCGGCACGACACGAATGCCGCGATCCAGCGCCTCACCAACCAGCCGGTAGCCGGGGTCGGAGATGAGCGGCGTGCCGGCATCCGAGATCAGCGCTGCGCTTTGGCCGGCCTCGAGCGCCGCGATCAGCTTCGGTCCGGCCTCGCCGGCATTGTGCTCGTGGTAGGCGGTGGTGCGGCGGCGGATGCCGTAGCGGTCGAGCAGCACGCGGCTGACACGTGTGTCCTCGCAAGCGACGATATCGGCGGCGGCGAGCGTTTCCAGCGCGCGCAGCGTGATATCGGCGAGATTGCCGATAGGCGTCGCCACCAGGTAGAGCGCCGGCTCGAGCGGCCGGGCGGCGATTTCGGTCTGCCCGACCACATAACTGCGTTTGGCCGATTCGCCGGTCACCTGCACAACTCCGTTCGACCCTGTTTGGCACGGCTCACGCTTGGTTGCAAAAGCCTGGGTTGCAAAGGCCCTGGTTCCAAAAGGGATGCCGACGTGAACCAGCCGCCATGCCTTCGCCATAGTAGGGAACGAAACCGTTGCCGGCGAATTTTACACCTGATCTCGGGAGGAGCAGGATGAACAGCCTGACGATACAGGACGTTTTCGAACCCTACTATGCCGGCCGCAAACGCTTCGCCGCGCCATGCGACAAGAACCTGCCTGCCGAAGCCGCAGATGGCAGAGCCAAGAAGCCGCTTGCACGCCAGCGATCGGCAGAGAGCAAGCCCGCAAACGAAACCGCCCGCACGATGGAGCACTGACCGGACGATGCCCAATCGCTTCGACATTTTCATCACCCGCCTCGAAACAAAAAGCGCCCGCGATGGCGCAGCGTCACATTCCACAGACGACCAGCACCATGCCTCACGCGACAAAAGCGAGATCAAGCCGGCCCGTTCCGGAGAGACCAGCGAAAAAGATCGCGCCAAACACCGCCACAAGCACGAGGCTTGACCACCGCAGACCTTCGCGATTGGTCGAGACAGCTCTCGAAAGCGCGGTTGCGCATGCTCCGCGATGTATCATTCAACCCAGATACTTCGAGACACGCGCCTCCAGCAGGCCCACCAGAGCCGGGTCCATGAATGCATAGTCGTCGGGAATATCGAGGCAGATTACTCGAGCCTTTTTCAGGCTTGTCTTGAATTTCTGCTGCAGTTTGGCGCGGTGCATTTTTTCCATCACGAAGATGATGTCGGCCCAGGCGACGAGTTCATGCGTCAACGGAATGTCGGCATCGTGATTAGTGCCGGCCGAAGCGACCTCGATGTCCCGCCGCTTGGAAAACACCTGCTCCGCCGTCGGGCTGCGCAAGCGATTCTGGCTGCAGATGAAGAGAACGTTCTTCAACGTGCTATCTGGCCAAGTCCGCCACGACCGCATCGAGCACGATCATGCCGGCCGGCGTGGCGCGCAGGCGCCCATTGCCGATCGGCGCCACCAGGCCTTCGTCCTGCAGTACCGACAGCCGTGCCGTCGACAGGCCGCGCCCTGAAAATGCCTCGTAGCGGGAAAGGTCGATGCCTTCCGCCAGCCTCAGCCCCATCAGCAGGAACTCGTCGGCCTCTTCCGACCGCGTCAGGATCTCGCCGCCGGTAACGCCATGGCCCTTGGCCTCGACCAGATTGGCCCAAGTCTCCGGCATTTTCTCGGCGATCGTCACCACGCGCCGGCCATTTTCGACGAACCGGCCATGCGCGCCGGGACCGACGCCGACATATTCGCCATAACGCCAGTAGGTGAGATTGTGCCGGCTTTCGGCGCCGGGCCTGGCATGGTTGGAAATCTCGTAGGCCGGCAGTCCGCGCGCGGCGGTGATCTCCTGTGTCAACGCGTAGAGATCGGCGGCAAGCTCATTGTCTGGAATGATGAACTTGCTTGCCGCATGCAGCGCATGGAACGGCGTGCCTTCCTCGATGGTCAGCTGATAGAGCGACAGATGGTCTGCGGCGTGGCCGATCGCCTGCTCGAGCTCCGCCTGCCACGCTTCCGGCGTCTGACCGGGCCGCGCGTAGATCAGGTCGAACGACAGCCGTGGGAATATCTCGCGCGCCAGGCCGATCGCATGCAGGGCCTCATCGACATTATGCAAACGGCCGAGGAAGCGCAGATCCTTGTCGTGCAGCGCCTGCACGCCAAGCGATACCCGGTTGACGCCGGCCGCGCGATAGCCGCGAAAGCGCTCGGCCTCGACGGAGGAGGGATTGGCCTCCAGTGTCACCTCGATGCCATCAGGCACCGTCCAGTTCTTCGCCACTGCATCCAGCACCGCCGCCACGGTCTGCGGTTTCATCAGCGATGGCGTGCCGCCGCCAAGAAAGATACTGGTCACCTCGCGCGGCCCGGTGCGGCCGCGCATCGTCGCCAGCTCGGCCTCGAAGGCGCGGGCAAAACGCTCCTGGTCGACCGGCTGGTGGCGGACATGGCTGTTGAAGTCGCAATACGGGCATTTGGCCGCGCAGAACGGCCAGTGGACGTAGACGCCGAAACCAGGCCTGCGGTCGAGCAGCATGGTCATACGGCGGCCAATCGGGCTTGCGCGAATTTCTGGAAGGCGCGGGCACGGTGCGACAATGCGGTTGGCTGGCCGGGCTTCCAGCCATGCTTGTCCTTCGCGCTCATCTCGCCGAAGGTCTTCTCGAACCCATCGGGCAAGAACACCGGATCGTAGCCGAAGCCGAGCTCGCCGCGCGGCGGCCATACCAGCGTGCCCTCGACCTCACCGCGAAAATATTCCGCCTGGCCATCGGGGAAGGCCAGGCAGATGACCGCGACAAAGTGGCCCTTGCGCTGGGCAGGCGTGATCGCGCCAACTTCTTGCAAGGCCACTTCCGTGCGCTGCATGGCCATGCCGAAGTCGCGGGAGCCGTCCGGCGTCTCAGCCCAGTTGGCGGTGTAGACGCCGGGTGCGCCGTCGAGCGCATCGACACACAGGCCGGAATCGTCCGACAGCGCCGGCAATCCAGTGGCCTTGGCGGCGGCCAAGGCTTTTATGAGGGCGTTCTCCTCGAAAGTGGTGCCGGTCTCGTCCGGTTCCGGCAGGCCGTATTCCTTTGCGGACTTCGCTTCAATGCCGAATGGCGCCATCAGATCGGCGAATTCTCGCAATTTGCCGGCGTTGTGGCTTGCGACGATGATCTTATGCCCATCAAGCGAATGAATAGTTGGCGAATGCATCAGATGCCCCAAATTCGTGGCTCGGCGAATTCGATCGAATTGCCGGAGGGATCGCGAATATAGATCGAGCGGCCGCCTTGCGGCCACTCGAACTCGCTTTCGATGGCGATTTTCTTCGCCTCAAGATGCGCTTTCCAGCGTGGGATTTCATCCGCGCTTGCGGCGAAGCAAAGATGGCCCTGGCCGACCGCGCCATGCGGCGGCACGGGCAGCTTGGCGTCGGCCCGCGGCGGCACTTTGGTGGCCTCGGCATTGAAGATAAGCAGCACGCCGTCGCCGCAGCGGAAGAAGAGATGCCTGCCATCGACCTTACCGAGCAGATCGAGCCCGAGCACGCCCGAATAGAACCGTTCCGCGGCAGCAAGGTCGGTCACGTAGAGTGCTGATTCCAGGATTGCGGAAGGAGTCACAGGATCGCCAATCTCATCAATATTGGACCGCAGCTAAGCCACCGCCATTTGCTGCAAGCTGACCAGGCGCTGAATGCCTTTCTTGGCGAGCCCCATCAGCGCCGCGAACTGCTCTTCCGAGAACGGCTCGCCCTCGGCCGTGCCTTGGATCTCGACGATGCCGCCCTTGCCGGTCATGACGAAATTGGCGTCGGTGCCGGCCGAGGAATCCTCGATGTAGTCGAGGTCGATGACCGGCTGGCCATCATGGATTCCGCAGGAGATTGCCGCAACGTGATCCTTCAGCACCTTGCTCAGGCTCGCCATCTGGCGGGCTTCCATCCAGCGCAGGCAGTCGTAGAGCGCCACCCAGCCGCCGGTGATCGAAGCGGTGCGCGTGCCGCCGTCGGCCTGGATCACGTCGCAGTCGACGGTGATCTGCTGCTCGCCGAGCGCCTGCAGATTGACCACGGCGCGCAGGGAGCGGCCGATCAGCCGCTGGATTTCCAGCGTGCGGCCGCCTTGTTTGCCGGACGAAGCCTCGCGGCGCATGCGCTCGCCGGTCGAACGCGGCAGCATGCCGTATTCCGCCGTCACCCAGCCCTTGCCGGAGTTGCGCATCCAGCCCGGCACCTTTTCCTCCAAGCTGGCCGTACACAGCACATGCGTGTCGCCGAACTTCACCAGGCACGAGCCTTCCGCATGCTTGGAGACGCCGCGCTCGAAGGAGATGGGGCGCATTTCGTCGAATTGGCGTTTGGAAGGGCGCATTCAGGCTTCTTTCTTTCTTCGGAATCTTGGCCGGGGAATCTTGGCCGGCTTGTAGCCGCACGGGGCGTGAGGCGCAAAGGAAAATGGACCGGTTGCGCCGACACCGCGGAAGTCTATATCTTCGGGGCGGAGGTTTTTGGCTCGAAATGACAAAGGCAGTCGATCCCGGTTTGCAGTCGCACGTGCTCCCGTCGCACGCGCTGCAATCGCCCGCGCTTCAATCGCTCGACATGCGTTCGCGCGACATCTTCCGGCGCATCGTCGATTCCTATTTGAGGGATGGCGAGCCGGTCGGTTCGCGCAGCTTGTCGCGCATCCTGCCGTCGTCGCTGTCGCCGGCCACCATCCGCAACGTGATGAGCGACCTTGAGCATCTCGGCCTGATCTATGCGCCGCACATTTCGGCTGGCCGGCTGCCGACCCAGGCAGGCCTGCGCTTCTTCGTCGATGCTTTCATGGAACTTGGTGACCTCTCCGACGAGGAGCGCCGCACCATCGAGGCCCAGGTGCGCGCCTCCGGCTCGGGCGCAACTCTGGAGCATATGCTGACCGAGGCCAGCCAGATGCTGTCCGGGATGTCGCGCGGCGCCGGCCTCGTGCTCGCCGCCAAGAATGAGGCGGCGCTTAAGCACATCGAATTCATCCAGCTCGAGCCGACCAAGGCGCTGGCCGTGCTGGTCTCGCAGAACGGCGACGTCGAAAATCGCGTCATCGATCTGCCCGCCGGGATCACCATCTCGCAATTGCACGAAGCCTCTAACTTCCTCAACGCCCATATCCGCGGTCGCACCCTGGCCGAGGCGCGGGTCGAGATCGCCCGCATCAAGGAAGAGACCAGGGCGGCCCTCGACACGCTGTCGCAGGATCTGGTCGAGAAGGGCCTGGCGGTCTGGGCAGGCGCTGAAAGCGGCGTGCCTGGGCGGCTTATCGTGCGCGGTCGCGCCAATCTCCTGGAAAACGTCACTGCCCAGGCCGACATAGAATTGCTGCGGCATCTGTTTGAGGATCTGGAGACGCAGGATGGGCTGATCCAGCTTCTCGACCTCGCCGAGGCAGGCCCAGGCGTGCGCATATTCATCGGTTCGGAAAACAAGCTGTTTTCGCTGTCTGGCTCCTCGCTGGTGGTGGCACCCTATCGCGACAAGGACGCGCGTGTCGTCGGTGCGCTCGGCGTCATCGGGCCGACGCGGCTGAATTATGCGCGCATAGTACCGATGGTCGACTATACGGCGCAGCTGATTTCGCGCATGCTGAGCTAGGAGCCGCCGCGGGCCTGCCGCAAGGAGGAGAAAAGAATGGCGCTGGAATCGTTCAAGGCCCAGATCAGTCTGCTGCTCGAAGAAATGATCAACCAGCCAGAGGATCAGCACGAGGTACAAGAGCAGTTGCGCGAGAAGCTGCAAGAGATGCGGGCGATGGGTTTACCGCTGCCGGCCGATCTGGTCGCGCTGGAAAAGCGCCTCGACGACGACTTTTACGCCTCTGGCAACTGAACGGGTTCGGCTTCAAATCCTCGTGTGCTGGACGGCCGCTTGGAACGATCAATGCCTGATGCCGTTTGCCCCTGTTCGAGGCGAATCCCGGAGGACGTTGATGATCCGACCTGGCGGCTTTGCGGCCTTGGCCGCTGCCCTCCTTGTTGCGACACCGGCAGCCGCCCAGCAGGCGGACCAGAATGTGCTCAAAGGCGAAGCCGCGTTTGGCGATTGGCACGCCGACAGGCCTGGCGTCCGACGCCTGATTGGGCCGCGAGACATGCCGGCAGCCGACCCCGCCCAATCCGCTTCGAACGGCGCCGGCGTGGCGGAACGGCCCGAAAGCGCCAAGCCAGAATTGCCGTCGGGCTTTTCGGCTGAAATGATCGCATCCGGCATCGTCAATCCACGTGTCGTGCGCGTCGCTCCGAATGGCGACCTGTTTGTTGCCAACAGCCATGCCGACCAAATACGCGTCTATCGTCTCGCCGAGGGCAGCGCCAGGCCCATCGAGAAAGCGATCTTCGCCAAGGGGCTCAATTATCCCTACGGCATCGCCTTCTATCCGCCAGGAGACAAACCGCAATGGGTTTATGTCGCGAACAGCGACAGCATCGTCCGCTTCCCCTATCGCGATGGCGACCTGAAGACATCCGGCAAACCAGAAACCATTGTCGCCCAAATCCCGTCGGGTGGTCACACGACCCGCGACATCGCCTTCTCGCAGGACGGCAAAACGCTTTATTTGTCGGTTGGCTCCGCCTCGAACGTAGCCGAGGATATAGGCAAGGAGCCGGATAGCGGCCTCGACGCCTGGGCCAAATCAAAGCCGCTCGGGGCGGCCTGGGGCTCCGAGGACGGCCGTGCCGATGTGCTCGCCTTTGACCCGGATGGGAAAAATCCCCGAACTGTCGCCACTGGCCTGCGCAACTGTACGGGCATGACCGTGCAGCCCGCCACCGGCGCATTGTGGTGCGTCGTCAATGAGCGCGACGAACTCGGCGACAATGTGCCGTTCGAATTTGCAACGGCGGTCAAGGACGGCGGATTCTATGGTTGGCCTTGGTACTACATCGGCAATAACGAGGATCCGCGCCATCAGGGCGAGCGGCCAGACCTCGCCGGCAAGGCCACTGTCCCCGATGTATTGATGCAGGCGCATTCGGCGCCGATGAATATAGCCTTCTACGACGGCAAGAACTTCCCGGCGGATTATCAGGGTGACGCCTTCGTCGCCATGCATGGTTCGTGGAACCGTGGCGCCAGGACCGGCTACAAGGTGGTGAGGCTCAAATTCAGGGATGGCAAGCCGACAGGCGAATATGAGGACTTCATGACCGGCTTCGTCATCTCGAACGACGCCGTCTGGGGCCGCCCGGTCGGTGTCGCGATGGCCAAGGACGGCTCCCTGATCGTCACAGAGGACGGTAACGGCACCATCTGGCGCGTTACCTACGAAGACGGCCGCTCCTGAACGGCGGTGTCGCCTGCTGCGCTGGCGCAATCGAATCCGGCCCGAGGGAATTCACCCAACTTCAACATTGTGCGACAAGCGCCGATCATGACACTCACCGGGTTCCTCGCCTATAGTGCTGCCCTCGGCATCGCCGCGGCTATCCCGGGCCCAGGCGTCACCGCGCTTGTTGCGCGTGCGCTGGGTTCCGGCTTCCGCTCGTCGCTGGCCATGTCGTTCGGGCTGATGCTCGGCGACCTGACCTATCTCACTGCCGTGGTGCTCGGCCTGGCTTTCGTCGCACAGACTTTCGGCATGGTCTTCCTGGCCATCAAATGGCTGGGCGTCGCCTACCTCGCCTTTCTTGGCTGGCGTTTCTGGACGAGCGGCATCACGCCGGAAACGGTGGAGGCGAAGAAAGGCAAGGGCGGCTTGGCATCCAGCTTTGTAGCCGGCTTTGCCGTCACGCTCGGCAATCCGAAGACGATGATCTTCTATCTTGCCATCACCCCGACCATCGTCGATCTGAAGACGATCACGCTGGCCGATTACGGCATCCTCGTCGCGCTCACCATCGTCGTCCTGCTCGTCGTGCTGGTGCCCTATCTGGCGCTGGCGGCCAAGGCGCGCTGGTTCCTGAAGTCGCCGCGGGCGCTGAGGGCACTCAACCGCACCGCCGCCGGCTTCATGGTCGGCGCGGCGGCGGCAATTGCCGCCCGCCAATAGATCTGTTTCGCCAATCCGCCCAAGGATTGCCACGCCTTGCAAGGGCGGGGGTACTCAGCACGAACTTCACTCGGATATTTTTCGATCGACAGCCTATCTTGCGCGGTGGATGGCTCTATCCTATGCCCGCGCGACTTTTGCCGCTTGACCTCTGGGAGGAAATCAATGAACAAGCCCGCCACCCACACACACGTGCCCGGCCGCGGCCGCATCTACAATTCGATCACCGAGACGATCGGCGACACGCCGCTGGTGCGGCTTGATAAATTCGCCAGGGAGAAGGGTGTCGTCGCCAATCTGCTGGCCAAGCTCGAATTCTTCAACCCGATCGCCTCGGTCAAGGACCGCATCGGCGTGTCGATGATCGAGGCATTGGAGGCTTCGGGCAGGATTACGCCCGGCAAGACCACCCTCATCGAGCCGACCTCGGGCAATACCGGCATCGCACTCGCCTTTGCCGCCGCTGCCAAGGGCTACAAGCTGATCCTGACCATGCCGGAAACCATGTCCGTCGAACGCCGCAAGATGCTGGCTCTGCTCGGTGCCGAACTGGTGCTGACCGAAGGGCCGAAAGGCATGAAGGGCGCCATCGCCAAGGCCGACGAGCTGGCGGCAACGCTGCCCGACGCTGTCATTCCGCAGCAATTCGAAAACCTGGCCAATCCGGAAATCCATCGCCGCACCACCGCCGAGGAAATCTGGAACGACACCCATGGCGAAGTCGATATCTTCGTTGCCGGCATCGGGACCGGCGGCACCATCACCGGCGTCGGCCAGGTGCTGAAGAAGCGTAAGCCCTCGGTGCATGTCGTCGCCGTCGAACCGGAAGCCTCGCCGGTGCTGTCGGGCGGCCAGCCAGGCCCGCACAAGATCCAGGGCATTGGCGCCGGCTTCGCGCCAAAAATCCTCGACACGACGATCTATGACGAGATCGTCAAGGTCTCGAACGAGGATTCGGTTGCTAATGCACGGCTCGTCGCTCGGCTCGAAGGTGTGCCGGTCGGCATCTCGTCGGGGGCCGCCCTGCAAGCGGCGATCGTCGTCGGCTCGCGGCCCGAGAACAAGGGCAAGAACCTCGTCGTCGTCATCCCCTCCTTCGCCGAGCGCTATCTCTCGACGATCCTGTTCGAGGGATTGGGCGCTTAGACACGAGCGTTTTTGACCGGTCAGTAGCGATCCTTCGCGATGCCCCTCCGACATCAAATACTCAGTATCACGCGTCGGCGTGGACCGCTGAAAAACCACCTGTGGCGGGCGTCGTTCGCTTGAGCGGCGGGTCACTTCCGTATCAATCGTCGCTGCCCGGCAGGTGGAGGACTTTATGTACAAGCTCTATACGCGTGCCAATACCGGCGGCTTTGTCGTCGAGGCGGCGCTCGCTTTGGCGGGCGTGCCTTTCGACCAGATCGACGTTCCGAAGGGCCGACCCGACCAGGCCTTTCTTGATATCAGCCCCTTGAACCAGGTGCCGGTCCTGATCTTGCCGGACGGACGCTCGATGACCGAATCGGCGGCGATCTGCATCCTGCTGGCCGAGCGCCACCCCGAAGCAGGACTGGCGCCCGCAGCAAGTTCGGCTGACCGCGCCGACTTCCTGCGCTGGATGTTTTTCATGTCCTCCGTCATCTATTCGGCTGGCCTGCGGTTCTTCTACGCTCATCGCTACACGACCGATCCCCGGGGTGTGGACGCTGTCAAACAGGCGGCGGTCTCGGAAATGGATCGCAGCCTCGCCATTCTCGATGCCGCCCTCGACGGCCGCGACTGGCTGGCCGGCGACCAACTCTCGCTGGCCGACATCTATCTCGTCATGCTGGTGGCCTGGCATCCGGAGGTCGCGAAGGTTCCAACCGCTTGGCCGAACATCGAACGCCTGTGGGCCAATTTGCGGGAACATCGGGTGATGAAGAGGCTGAATGCTTCCCACGACATGTGGCCGGCCTAAGCACTCCGCCTTGTCTCAGTGTCTTTCCGCGCGGCCGAGCCCTGCCCGTCGTTCCTGCAGGAACCGGCGCACGGCCGGATCTCGTTCGAGGCCGATAGCCCGGTCATAGGCCTCGCTCGCTTGTGGAACTTTGCCGAGTCTGGCCAGCAGGCCCGCGCGGGCGGCCCAGTAAGGTTGATAGTCATACAGCCGCTTGTCGCCGCTGAGTTGATCAAGCGCGCCCAATCCTTCTGAAGCACCTTCGGCCTCGGCAATCGCCACCGCACGGTTGATCGACACCACCGGCGAGCCGGCAATCACCGACAGCGCGTCGTAGAGCTCCTTGATCGCGACCCAGTCGGTACAACCGGTCAGCCGCCGTGTCGTATGGGCGGATTGCACGGCGGCCTCGAGCTGGTAGCGGCCGACAACACCCTCGGCGGCCGCGCGCCCGAGCAGCGCCTCCGCTTCATCGATCAGGGTATCGTCCCACAATGCAAGATCCTGCTCGGCCAGCGGCACATAGTCACCCGCCGCATTGCGCCGGGCTGCACGCCGCGCCTCGGCGAACAGCATCAGCGCCAGCAGGCCGAGTGCTTCCGGCTCATCCGGCATCAGCGAGGCGATCAAACGGCCGAGCCAGATGCCTTCGGTCGCGAGATTGCGGCGCCGCGTTTCGGTGCCGGCCGGGTCGGACCAACCTTCGGCAAACGCCGCGTAGATCGCTTCCAGAACGGTGCCCAGCCGCTCGCCGAGCTCGGCCCGCTCCGGCACGCGGAACGGAATGCCTGTCTCGCGAATTCGCGTCTTGGCGCGCACCAGGCGCTGGCTCATCGTGGCTGGCGAGACAAGAAAAGCCGAGGCGATGGTCGCTGCGTCGAAGCCCAGGACCGTCTGCAGGATCAGCGGTGCTCGCACGCCGGCCTCAATCGCGGGATGGGCGCAGGCAAACATGAGCCTGAGCCGCTCGTCCGGCAGGTCTTCCTCGGCCATGCGCGCCTCCATCTCCTCGGCGATCAGTCTGAGGTGGTCGCGGCCCGCCTCGCGTGTCAGCCGCCGTCTGACCGCGTCGACGCGGCGCTTGCGTGCCACCGCCAGCAGCCAGGCTTCCGGCTTGTCGGGCACGCCCGCCTGTGGCCAACGCTCGAGCGCCGCTGCAAAGGCATCGGCCAATGCGTCCTCGGCAGCGGCCACGTCGCGCGTGCGTGCGGCGAGATAAGCGACCAGCTTGCCGTAGCTTTGCCGGGCGGCCGCTTCCGCCGCCGCCCGCGCAGTATCGGGCAATTCCGGCATCACATGGTGAGTTCCCAGATCGGCCGCACCTCTACCGTGCCGGTGCTGGCGCCCGGGCAGCGCGCCGCCCAGGCAATGGCGGCGTCGACGTCCTCCGCTTCGATCATATAGAAGCCGGCAAGCTGCTCCTTGGTGTCGGCATAGGGGCCGTCGAGCACGTTGGTCTTGCCATTGGCCATCCGCACCGAGGTAGCGGATTGCGTCGGCTTCAGCCGGTCGCCGGCGAGCCAGGCGCCGGATTTCTTCAGCGCTTCGGTGTAGGCGACGTACGCGCTCGACATCTGTGTCACCGCATCTGCTGGCGCGGCTGCCATCCCCGCTTCGTTTCCATAGATCAAAAGCATGTATCGCATGGTCTTCTCCCGTTTCTCGAGGGCCGCATCGTTGCGAGCCGGACTTATGTCGCGCGGCCCTGCCGGATTTCGACAAGCGCTGGAAAAATCTTTCTGCCGCGATGCGACCTTGCGCAAGCGCCAACGTGTTGCGGCACTGCTTAGTCGTTCGTCTAGTCGCTGCTATTGCGGGTTGGCATTTCCCGCCCGCTGTCTAAACTCGCTTCGTGCCGCCGAGGAGGGCACGGCGGCGAATTTTCAGGGAGGAAATCGCATGCTCAATTTCAGGACGAAATTTGTTGCAGCCGGCGTGCTGGCGCTGTCGCTTGGCCTTGGCGCGGTATCGGTCAAGGCACAGGAATTCATCAACGTGCTGACCGGCGGCACGTCCGGCGTCTACTATCCGCTCGGCGTCGCGCTGTCGGAAATCTACGGCAAGGGCATCGAAGGCGCGCGTACTCAGGTGCAGGCGACGAAAGCGTCGGTCGAAAACCTCAACCTGCTTCAGCAGGGCAAGGGCGAGATCGCCTTTGCGCTCGGCGATTCCGTCAAGCTGGCCGCCGAAGGCAATACCGAAGCAGGCTTCCCAGGCAAGCTCGACAAGCTGCGCGGCATTGCCGCCATCTATCCCAACTACATCCAGATCGTCGCCAGCAAGGAATCCGGCATCAAGACGCTCGCCGATCTCAAGGGCAAGAGCCTTTCGGTCGGCGCGCCGGCCTCAGGCACCGAGCTCAACGCCCGCACGATATTTGCCGCTGCCGGGCTGAAATACGAAGACCTCGGGCGGATCGAATATCTGCCCTTCGCCGAATCGGTGGAGCTGATCAAGAACCGCCAGCTCGACGCCACGCTTCAGTCGGCTGGCCTTGGGGTCGCGTCGATCCGTGACCTCGCCACCTCATTGCCGGTAAACATCGTTGCCGTGCCGGCGGAGGACGTCGCTAAGATCGGCTTGCCCTATCTTTCCGTGGTCATCCCCAAGGGCACCTACGAGGGCCAGACCGAGGATGTTGCGACCGCCGCCGTCGGCAATTTCCTGATCACCAGCGCCGATGTCTCCGACGAGACCGCCTACCAGATGACAAAACTGCTGTTCGAGCATCTCGACCAGCTCACCGCTGCCCACGCCGCCGCCAAGGCGATCGACCCGGCCAAGGCGCTCGACGGCATGCCAGTGCCGCTGCATCCAGGCGCCGAGAGGTATTACAAGGAAAAGGGATTGGTGAAGTAAGGAGCCATCCCTCCCCCTTGAGGAAAAGGTGAACAGCTGCCGAAGGCGAATGGACCGGTAGGGTCGGTTGAGGCCGTACACTGCCGCACCGACCCCACCCGCCTAGCTTCGCTCGCACCTCCCTCGGGGAGGGGAGCGCCCCGCCAGGAACCCCGCTAATGACCGCAACCCCGACCGTTCTTTCCCCCACAGCGGAAGCTCCTGTCGAAGGATTGCCGCCTGGCTTCGGCGAAGGCATCGCTGGCAAGGCGGCTTTTTTTATCGCCATCGCCTTCTCCATCTTCCAAATCTACATCGCCGCCTACGGCAGCCTACCGAGCCAGGTCATACGCGCCATGCATGTCGGCTTCCTGCTGCTGCTCGGCTTTGCCCTAATCGCCAATCTGCGCGCCAAAAGCGTCCCGGCGAAAGCAGTGTTCTGGACGCTCGGCCTGCTTGGTTTCGCCACCGGTCTGTACAATTGGGTGTTCTATGCCGACCTCATCCGCCGCTCCGGCTTTCTCACCACGCCTGACCTGATCGTCGGCGCGGTGCTGGTCGTGCTGGTCTTCGAGGCGGCGCGGCGGTTGATGGGACTGCCGCTTGCCGTCATTGCCTTCATCTTTCTCGCCTACGCATTCGCCGGCAATCATCTGCCACCGCCGTTCATCCATCGCGGCTATGATTTCGCCCAGCTCGTCGACACCTTCGCCTACGGTACCGAAGGCATCTACGGCACGCCGATCTATGTCTCGGCCGCCTACATCTTCATCTTCGTCGTTTTCGCCGCCTTTCTTGAGCGCGCCGGCATGATCGCGCTGTTCAACGATTTTGCGCTTGGCCTGGTCGGCTCATGGCGCGGCGGCCCGGCGCAAGTCTGCGTGCTGTCCTCGGCGCTGATGGGCACCATTTCCGGCTCCGGCGTCGCCAATGTGGTGGCCAGCGGCCAGTTCACCATCCCGCTGATGAAGCGCTTCGGTTTCCGCTCGGCTTTCGCCGGCGCCGTCGAGGCGACCTCGTCGATGGGCGGTCAGATCATGCCGCCGGTGATGGGAGCGGTTGCCTTTATCATGGCCGAGACCCTGAACATCCCCTATGCCGCTGTGGTCAAGGCGGCGATCATTCCGGCGCTGCTCTATTTCGGCGCCTGTTTCTGGCAGGTGCACCTGGAAGCCGGCAAGGCCGGCCTGCACGGCATGGCCAAGGCCGACCTGCCCAACCCGTGGGATGCGGTGAGACAACATTGGCCGCTGGTACTGCCTCTCGCAGCACTGATCTACCTGCTGTTTGCCGGCTACACACCGGTGTTCGCCGGCACCATGGGCCTGGCGTTGACCATTGTGCTTATCCTCGGCACGCCGCTGGCAGCATCGATCGGGCCGCTCGCCTTCCGCATCGTCTTCTGGTTGGCGCTCGGGCTTGCCGCGGCTTCCTTCATGAAATTCGGCGTCAACATCCTCAGCCTGGTCATCGCCGTGCTGGTCGCCGCCTGCCTCACCTTCAAGGGCGGGCGCGAGACGCTGCGCATATGCGTGGATTCGCTTGCCGAAGGAGCAAAGAACGCGCTGCCGGTCGGCATTGCCTGCGCCATTGTCGGCATCGTCATCGGTACGTTGACGCTTACCGGCATCGCCTCGACCTTCATCGGCTGGATCATCTCGATCGGCGAGAACAATCTGTTCCTGTCGCTGCTTTTGACCATGCTCACCTGCCTGGTGCTCGGCATGGGCATACCGACCATTCCCAACTACATCATCACTTCGTCGCTGGCCGGGCCAGCGCTGCTGTCGCTCGGCGTGCCGTTGGTGGTCAGCCATATGTTCGTCTTCTATTTCGGCATCATGGCCGATCTCACCCCGCCTGTGGCGCTGGCCGCCTTCGCCGCCGCACCCATGGCCAAGGAAAGCGGCCTCAAGATCGGCGTCCAGGCCACCAAGCTTGCCATTGCCGGCTTCGTTGTGCCGTTCATGGCGGTCTATACCCCGGCGCTGATGCTGCAGGACCCCGGCCCGATCGCCGCCCAGTTCGGCTATCCCGTCGAGGTCGCCTATATCGTCATCAAAGCCTGCATGGGTATCGTCCTGTGGGGCGCCGCGGCCGTCGGATTTCTCGCCCGGCGCATGGCCTGGTGGGAACGCCTCGTCGCCTTCGCCGCCGGCGTGCTGCTGGTTGCGGCGCTGCCGCTCACCGACGAGGCGGGCTGGGCGCTGTCCCTTGTCTGGATCGGCTGGCACTGCTGGCGCGCGCGGCAGGCTTCGCTGGCTAATTCAGCATGAGCCTCTGCATCGTCGCGGCCGGCAAGACGGTAACGCTCGCGGTCGCTGCCTTCACGCTCTCCTGGGTGCATTCGGTGGAGAAGACCCAGTGGCAGGAAGACTGGAAGGTGCTGCCGTCCGGCCTGCAGCTCGTCGAGGCCCGCATCAAGGGATCGGGCGCCGGGATGGAGCCGCCGCAAGGCTCGGTGCTGAGAAACGGCTGGTGGGTCTATGCGCCCAAGGTCGGGCCACAGCGGCGCCTCGCGCTCGCCGCCTCGGGCGCAACGGGTCAGGGCTGGACGCTGTGCACGGCGCAGGACTGTCGCGAATTGGCCAAGCTGGCAGGCGGCACGATCTCGCTGGAGCCGTGCGGGCCGGAGGGCTCCAGCCAGCCGCGGTAGCGGACGATCATGCCGGCAAGCGGATGCGAGATCTCGACATGGAAGCGGAAGCGGCCATCCTTCACCGTTTCGTAGGAAGTCGAGCGTGGACCGAGCCACATCGGAAGCGGCAGGCCAAAAAAACTCCAGCGGCGCAAGACCAGCGCCAGCCGGCCGTCTTCTGCAACCAGCGCCATCGCGAAGGTCAGCGGGCCGAAGCGTTCGCACAGCAGGCGCTGCGATCGACCCCGGCCAGCGGACTGTACGCTCGAAAAACTGTGCTTGCCGAATGTCCGCGTCCAGGTCTCGCCGTCCTTGTCGGTGTCGAAGCGGACATGAACCGGGATGGCCCCGCTTGCCCCGGGGAAGCCGACCGTCCAGGCCATTAGCCGGCCAAGAACATTGCGCCCGCGGTCGACGCACGCGCGGCCTGCCGCCGTGATCGTACGGTCATGCATTGAACGAATTGCCTCGGGAAGGCCTTGCCAGGCGGCACCGAGCAGCTCGGCATAAAGCGGCTCGCTCTCGTCGCTGGGCTCGTCCCTGAACCCGGTGCAGATCGTTTTGCCAGCGAACAGGGCTTCGTAATCCCGGAGTTCCAGATCGCGCACGGCAGCCCGTGCGCCCGGCGCGGGCTGATCTCCGGCCAATGCTTTGCGGACCAACGCTTCGACCGCCATCGACGGGATCAGCGGCCCGTCATTGCCCTCCGCCAAGAGATGCGACGAGCGCTTGACGATGGCGCCCGCCCGGTCCGATCCCTCCACCTCGACGAACATGCCGCCGCGATGCTCGCCCCAGCACAGCCGGTTCGTTGCCTGATGCATCAGCGGCGCCAGCGGCGAAAGCGAACCGATCAATCCGGCGCACACCAGCCAGGCGAGGCCGATCAGGGCGCGGTGCAGCGTCTCGGGAACCGGCCCGGCGCCCATCCAGATGGTCTTCGCCTCCGGCCAAAGCTTGGCCAGAGCGCGCAGGTCCGGAACGTCGACCAGCGAGAACAGCGTGTTTCGAAGCGGCAGCCGGCCCGGCGGCGCGACGGAGTAGCGCAATTGCTCTGTGAACGGATGGCCTTGTTCGGGACGGCCGTTACGAACAAGCCGCACCGGCTGACCGGCGTAACCGGCGATAGCCCGAATCACGTTCTCGCCGACTCCGGCAAAGGGCGACGGCGCGATGCCGCCGCGAATGCCGTCGACCCGCGTCAGGTCCGAAGACAGGCGACGCACCACTGCCGCCGTCAGCACCGGAAAGCTCGACACGCCGGACAGCACGAAGACGCCGGCGTTTCGCGCCGCCTCGTCGAACGCAGAGACACCGGCGACGAAATCCGAGCCGTCGGCTAGATCGAGATAGTTGATGCGCCGGGCGATGCAGCCCTCGATCAGGCGATAGCGTCCCTCGCCATAGGCCTGGAACGGACCGCTCGCGTCGACTACAATATCAGGCTCAAATGCAGCGAGTTGCGCGGCGAGATCGCTGTCACGGTCGAACAGTGCCGGCACCAGCTGGGCTGCTGTCGGGGCGCGCTTCTTGCAATAGGCATCGGCCCTGGCAAGCGAACGCCCGGCGACGATCAGGATCAGACGCGGCTCGTCCTCAAGCAGCTCGACGATACGGCCACCAAAGGTGCCATAGCCGCCGACTATAAGAACCTTCATTCGCAGTTCCCCCAAAGTGCCGGCGCGCCGCCCGCTCGCTACGTCCGGCGACGGCAACGAACCCTAGCCGATCAACCTTGCCCTGACCTCGGCGGAAGGGATTTCGCAATTGTCTTTCTTGCCGAACAGGGCGTAGCGGTTCTTTGCGATGCGGCCGTAGAGCCAGTCGCGAAGCGGGCGCGGCAACAGCAGCAGGATCCGCGCCGACCGACACGGCCAGCCGAGTTCGGCCATGACGGCAACGAAACTGTCCAGGCGGGTGAAAGCCGCGCCATCGACGATGACGAGATTGGTCTCGTAGCGATCCGTCCGCAGCCCGTATTTCTTGAACAGCACCTCGCCGAACGGTGACTGCGCCGTTACGAAATGGAAGTGGCCCTTGCGGTCGAGCTTCACCACCATGCGCACAAAGCCCGAGCACAACACGCAGACGCCGTCGAACACGATCAACGGGCGACTTGCATCGAATTCCGGCGGCTCAGGAGAATGGTTCGGCTTGACGGTCACGTGGCGCCTGACAGCTGGTGTCAGATGAAACTAGGCCTGCCGGCGGCTGGATCAAAGCCCGGAATGTCAGGGCCTTGGCGTTGTCGCACGCCGTCTGTCGGTCAGCGCAGGGCGCTCGGCGCGATAGGTCGTTGACCGGTTGTCGGCGTCGGGCCGGCAGATCCGGCTGTCGTGACGGCTTTCCGTGGTCATCATCAGTGCACGCTGATCCCAAGCGTGTTGCCACGGCGCGCGCAGGCGGGGCCTGGGCCGCGCATATAATAGCGCTCAGGCCGATAGGTCGGAGCGACGAATTCGCGGATGGCGGCGGCATAGCCGGCGATTTGATTCCAGAAGCTCATTTTACTCGGTCCCTGTCCCGCTTCCCTTCCGAATTGCGGGGATCATAGCGTCCAGGCGTGAATAGTCGGTGAACGCGATGTTAATCTCTGGTCGAAAATGCCTTTGTTCATGGCTGGAATGCGGCTGATTCGCGGTGTTTCCATGCAGTCCGTCGGCATTTCGTCCAGTGTGACTTTTGCATCACATATGTTTCGCCTGAATGTCGCAGAGGCGCGGTTTTGTTTCAGGTTTTGCCGGACCGCGAAATTTCCGTGCACGCGGCCGGAAAACCAGGAACCGGCCCGTCAGCCGCACGTTGATTTCCCAGTGCCGGGACGAACCGGCTCCGCAGGCTGTGGTGCTCGGGTGGGCCGCAGCCAAAAAATCCGAAACCGCAAGAGCAATGGAAAGGCAAAGGCCATGGGTTTCTTTTCGAAGGATATCAAAACCCTCGACGACCTCTTCGTGCACACGCTGCGCGACATCTATTACGCTGAAAAACAGATCGAGAAATCGCTGCCGAAGATGATCGACAAGGCGAGTGATCCGCAGCTGAAAGCCGGCTTTGAGAAACATCTCGCTCAGACCAAGGGTCATATCCAGCGTGTCGAGCAGGTGTTCGAACTGCACGGCGTGAAGGCCAAGCAGGTCGACTGCCCAGCCATCGACGGCATTCTCGAAGAAGCCGACGACGTCAGCGGCGACATCGCCGACAAGGAGGTCCTCGACGCTGCGCTGATCGCCTCCGCCCAGGCGGTCGAGCATTATGAGATGACCCGTTACGGCACCCTGATTGCTTGGGCCAAGCAACTGGGCCGCAGCGACTGCGCCAATGTGTTGGCCAACAACCTCAAGGAGGAGCAGGCAACCGACCGCAAGCTTACCGAGATAGCGGAAAGCAAGGTCAACCTGCAAGCCGCCGAGTAGCGCAGTGAGCGAGAACAAGGCAAGGCTGGGTTGAAAGCCCGGACTTGCCTTTTGCGCCGCCGGAACCGGAACGGACTTTGCCCGTTCTCGGTTGAACATTGTCGTGCAGGGAGTTTGTCATGGCGCCGCGCCCGGCCTGGAGAGGGTATCTCAAGCTTTCGCTGGTCACTTGCGCCGTCGAACTGACCAATGTCGTCACCCAGGCGGAGAAAGTCTCATTCCGCGTGCTCAACCGCAAGACCGGCAATACCGTCAAGCGCGTCTATGTCGATTCGGCAAGCGGCAAGCCGCTCGATGAAGGCGACGAGATCAAGGGCTACGAAATCGGCGACGGCGACTTCGTCCAAATCGAGGAGGAGGAGATCGAAGCCGTGCAGATCGAATCCTCGCACACGATGAGCCTCGATGGTTTCATCGAAAAATCCTCGATCCAACAGATCTATCTCGACGCGCCCTATTATGTGACGCCTGCGGACGAGGTCTCGGAAGAGGCCTTCGCCGTCATCCGCGACGCCATGGCCGCCAAGAAGACGGCGGGGCTAGCCCGCATTGTGCTCTATCGCCGCGAACGTCCGGTGGTCATCGAGCCGTTGGGCAAGGGTCTGCTGCTGACGACCTTGCGCTATGGCGATACGGTTCGCAGGCCCGAGATAGTGTTCGGCGACATCAAGACGGTGAAGACCGACGCCGAGATGATCAGGCTGGCCGAACACATCGTCGATGAGAAACAGGCGGGGTTCGATCCTTCCGAATTCGAGGACAAATACGAAAATGCCCTGATCGAGCTGGTCCGCGCCAAGAAGGCCGGCAAGAAGGCACCGAAGGCCAAGGCGGAACCACGGCCCTCCAACGTCGTCAACCTCTTCGATGCGCTGAAGAAGAGCCTTTCGTCGGAAGCCGGTGCGCCGGCAAAGACCGGACGCCCGGGAAAAGGCGCCAAGTCCAAAGCCGCCCGGCGCAAATCTGCTTAGGATCCGCCCATGGCCAGCCTCGAGCAGTATCACGCCAAGCGCAATTTCAAGAAGACGGCCGAACCAGCCGGCAAGGTTTCGCGCGGCAAGAAAGCCGTGGCGGGTGGCATCTTCGTCATCCACAAGCATGCCGCCACCAGGCTCCACTACGACCTTCGTCTCGAGCATGGTGGCGTGCTGTGGAGCTGGGCCGTGACGCGAGGCCCGAGCCTCGACCCGCACGAAAAGCGGCTCGCCGTGCACGTCGAGGACCACCCGATCGACTATGCGCCGTTTGAAGGCACTATCCCGAAGGACCAATATGGCGGCGGCTCGGTCATTGTCTGGGACGAGGGAACTTGGGTCCCCGATGGCGAACCGGCAAGGGCGATGAAGAAAGGCCATATCAGTTTCGAACTGTATGGCCACAAATTGCATGGCGCCTGGCATCTGGTGCGGCTGAAGCCGCGTCCGGGCGAAAAGCGTGACAACTGGTTGCTGATCAAATCCGACGATGCCGCCGCGCGTCCGGGCGAGGACATTTTGCAGGAGGCGCCGCAATCGGTGAAATCCGGCCTGACCATCGAAGAGGTCGGCGAAGGCAAGACCGCCGACGGCAAGAAGCCAAGCGTCTGGCAGTCCGACAGGCCGGCCGCCAGCAAAGCGAAGGCCGTCGCGGCAAGGCGGCTGGAATTCATCGAACCGGCGCTCGCAACGCTGGAGCGGGACGCCCCGCCCGGCAAGGACTGGCTACATGAGGTGAAGTTCGACGGCTATCGCATGCAGGCGCAGCTTGCCGGCACCGAGGTGCGGCTTTTGACACGCGCCGGCCTCGACTGGACCGACAAATTCGGTGGCGCAATTGTCGCGGCACTTGGCGGCCTGAAATGCACCGATGCTATCATCGACGGCGAAATCGTCGTGCTGGCGCATAATGGCGTGTCATCATTCTCGCTGCTGCAGCAAGATCTGTCGGCGGGCCGTACGGATCGTTTCATCTACTACGTTTTCGACCTGTTGCGTCTCAACGGTGAGGATATCCGTTCAGAGCCGCTGGTCGAGCGCAAGGAAAGGCTGCGCACTTTGCTCGCCGGACAGGCCGAGGATCAGGCCGTGCGCTTCAGCGACCACTTTGCCGAGCCCGGCAAGATCATGCTGGAGCATGCTTGCCGGCTGGGGCTCGAAGGCGTCGTCTCCAAGCGCGCCGATGCGCCCTACCGCAGCGGCCGTGTCCCGTCCTGGGTGAAGTCGAAATGTACGGCGCGCCAGGAATTCGTCATCGGCGGCTACATGCCGTCGGACAAGACCGGGCGGGGCCTGCGCTCGCTGCTGGTCGGCTATCACGAGGGCGGCAAGCTGCGCTATGCCGGCCGCGTCGGCACCGGCTTCACGGCCAAAAGCACCAACGAGCTGAAGAGGAGGCTTGATGCGCTGAAGACGACAACCTCGCCCTTCGACAGGGCGGTGCCAAGGGGCAAGGGGCTGGTCTGGGTCAAGCCCGAACTTGTCGGCGAAGTGGAGTTTCGCAGTTGGACGTCGGACCGTATAATACGCCACGCGTCGTTCCAGGGATTGCGCGAGGACAAGCCGGCGGAGGAAGTCGTGCAGGAGAAACCGAAAGCACGCTCAGCCACGGCCGAGCCGAGGCCAAAGCCCGCCGAACCCGCCGGCGCGGCGAAAACCTCGGTTACGCTGTCCCGCCCCGACAAGCTTCTGTGGCCGCAGGAGAACGTATCGAAGCAGGATCTGGTCGATCACTACGCGCTGGTCTGGCCGCGCATGAAGCAATTCGTCATCAACCGGCCGCTCAGCCTCGTGCGGGCGCCGGACGGTGTTGGCGGCCAACGGTTCTTCCAGAAGCATGCCTCGGCCGGCATGCACGACAAGATCGCCGTGATGAAGGACCCCACCGACGGCGAGGAGATATTGTTCATCCGCGATTTCGACGGTGTCGTGGCCCTCGTTCAACTCGGCGTCGTCGAGATCCACATCTGGGGCTCGACCACGGACGAGCTGGAAAAACCAGACCAGATCATCTTCGATCTCGATCCCGACGAGGGTGTCGACGTGAAGGCGGTGCGTGCCGCGGCGCTCGATATCCGCAGCCGGCTCGACGAACTGTCCCTGCCTAATTTCGTCAAGACCTCGGGCGGCAAGGGCTATCATGTCCTCGTCCCGCTGAAGCCGTCGGCGGACTGGGACGAGGTCAAAGGCTTCGCCCATGAGTTCGCCCGAGCGCTCGAGCAAGCCGCACCCGACCGCTACACGGCGACGCTGTCTAAGAAGGCGCGCACCGGCAGGATATTCGTCGATTATCTGCGCAATGGCCGTGGCGCGACCACGGTCGCGCCCTATTCGTCGCGCGCCAAAAAAGGCGCCACGGTATCAATGCCGGTGACCTGGGCGGAAATCGAGGCCGGATTGCCGCCGAACGCCTTTCCGATCGGCGACAAGACGACGCTGAAGCGGCTTGGGCAAGCCGATCCCTGGGAGGATTTTTTCAAGCAGGCCAAGCCGCTCAAGCGCGGCTAGAGCAATTCCAGGAAAAGTGTGGAACGGTTTTCCGTCTGGGATTGCGTCAAAACAAAAAAGATAGAGCGGTTCGGTGTTTCCGTGAAACGACGAGCCGTTCTAGTGCGTCGAAGCGAGCCGTCAGGCGAGAAACGTCTTCTCGAACGCCTGCTTGCCTGTCGGCGAGAAAATCACC
Source organism: Mesorhizobium sp. M0968 (assembly GCF_040319065.1). Lineage (NCBI taxonomy): Bacteria > Pseudomonadati > Pseudomonadota > Alphaproteobacteria > Hyphomicrobiales > Phyllobacteriaceae > Mesorhizobium > Mesorhizobium sp. M0968. The sequence goes on along the minus strand of NZ_JAMYNL010000017.1, from coordinate 76,961 downwards.
GCACGGCTGTCCTTCTCGCGCCGCGCCCATTTCTCGGCGAGGATCTTGTCGAGAATGGCGGCGCCCAGCGTGCCGGCGAGGTGCGAACACCGCACGCTCCAGTCGAGGCAGGCCCGGCACACCGGTCGCCGCGCCTTGCCCTCGACATCGATGCCGATCGCGGCGAAATGCGAGGCGGCCGACGGCCCAAGCTGAATCTCCTCGTCATCTCGCAGGAGCACTTGTCGAGCGACGAGACGGTCCAGCATCGCCACCGCCTGCTCGCCGGCGAGGTGGTCGTAGCAGACCCGCGCCACGCGCATGGCCGCGTCGCGTGGGCCAGGCCGCACTCGTTGCGGCCCGGCCGCAGCGGCAACACCTGTGATCGCCTCGATCATGCCTGCTACCTGCGGGCCGGCGAGGCCGTAGTAGCGATGCCGTCCCTGGCTTGCCAGCGTCAGCAGCCCGCCTTCCATCAGCTTCGACAGATGGGAGCTCGCTGTCGGAAGCGACACCCCGGCCTCGAGTGCCAGTTCACTCGCCGTCAGTGCCGTGCCGCCCATCAGTGCGGACAGCATGTTTGCCCGCGCTGGATCGCCCACCAGGCTGGCAATGCGGGCTATGTCAGGTCCTTCGCGCATGGTTCGTTCCTCATCGAAGCATCCTCGTCAGAAAAGCATTAGTCTCGATGCAAATCAAGGAGACAACGATGCCTGCAAGGACCATTCACGGCGCCGCGCCTGCTCGCCGGCCGTTCCCGTTCATTGTCTTGCGGCGCTTGCGGCTGCGGCTCCTGAAGCGGTGGTACGACCGTCATCTGCAGCGTCTCGACCTCGCCGAGATCGACGATCATCTGCTGCGGGACCTTGGCCTGACACCTGAAGACGTCCGCCGCGAATGCGCGAAATCGTTCTGGCAGGCATGATCAGCGAAGGATTTGCCTAGCATATCGATCTTCGGAACGTTTCGATCCGGCTCGAACTGTGACCGCAAGAAAACATCCACCGCCAAGGAGGCGAAAATGACCATCACCTGCTTCATCCGCTACGAGATCGATCCGTTCGGCAAGGCGGCGTTCGAGGAATATGCACGCAATTGGGGGCAGGCGATCCCGCGTTGCGGCGCCGATCTGATCGGCTATTTCGCGCCGCACGAAGGCTCGGCCACCAGGGCTTATGCCACCTACAACATCGACAGTCTTGCGGCCTACGAAGCCTACCGCGCCCGGCTCGCCGCCGATCCCGCCGGTAAGGCGAATTACGAGTTCGCCCGGCGGGAAAAATTCATCCTGAAGGAGGACCGCACCTTCCTCAAGCTGGCCTCCGGGCCACATGCTCCTTTGGTGAAACCATGATCGCCGTCATCTTCGAGGTCGAGCCGGCGGCGGGCATGCGCGATGCCTATCTCGGCATCGCCGCCGATCTGCGCCCACTGCTCGACGGCATCGACGGCTTCCTGTCGATCGAGCGCTTCCAGAGCCTTGCCGATCCGAACCGCATCCTGTCGCTGTCCTTCTGGCGCGACGAGGATGCGGTGAAGGCCTGGCGCAACACGCAGGAACATCGGCAGGCGCAGAAGGCCGGGCGCGGCGGTATCTTTGCGGACTATCGTTTGCGTATCGCTCATGTCGTGCGCGATTACGGCCTGACCGAACGCGCCGAGGCGCCTCAGGACAGCCAGGCGGTGAATGGTTAAGCATTCCCGATCAGCACCCCTGCCGCAAACACCAGCGCGCCACCCAGCACCACCTGGAAGGCGGCGCGCCAGAATGGGGTCTGCATGTAGCGGTTCTGCACGAAGGCGATCGCCCACAGCTCGAAGAAAACCACCACGGCGGCGACAATGGTCGCCGTCCAAAAAAGCGGGATGAGATAGGGCAGCGCATGGCCGAGCCCGCCCAGCGTCGTCATGACGCCGACGGTCAGCCCGCGTTTTGCCGGCGAGCCGCGGCCAGATAATTTGCCGTCGTCGGAAGCCACCTCGGTGAAACCCATCGAGATGCCAGCGCCGATCGAGGCGGCAAGCCCGACCAGAAAGGTCTGGAACGTATCATGCGTGGCAAAGGCGGCGGCAAAGATCGGCGCCAGCGTCGACACCGAGCCATCCATCAGCCCGGCCAGCCCCGGTTGCACATAGGTCAGGATGAACTGGCGCTGCTCGGCCGCCGCCTCTTCGTCCTTGACCGCGCCCGGCACATGCTTTTGCTCCAGCCGCTGCGCCAGTGTCTCGTGGCCCTGTTCTGCGATCGCCAGGTCGTCGAGCAGCTTTCGCGTCGACGCATCGCCTGTGCGTTTGGCCGCCTCGATATAGAACAGGTAGGCTTGGCGCTCCATGGCCTCGGCCTGGCTGCGCACATGATCGATGCCGAGCGGCCTCACCAGCCAGTCCGGCTTGCGCTCGTAATAGCCCTTCACATGTTCGCGCCGGATCAGCGGTATGCGCTCGCCGAAGCGCTTGCGGTAAAGCTCGATCAGCGAATCGCGATGGCCGTCCTCCTCCTCCGCCATCTCCTCGAACACCTTGGCCGATTGCGGAAAGCTCTCCGCCAGCCCGTCGGCATAGGCGCGATAGATGCGCCCGTCATCCTCCTCAGAGGAGATGGCGAGCGCCAGGATCTCCTGTTCCGAGAGCGATTCAAAGGGACGGCGGCCGAAGCCGAAAACGCGGGAAAGCATGAGAAATTCACCCTAGTTTAGAACGGTTCTAAACTAGAGCTTCGCACATCCTCGGTCAATCGTGCCCGCTCCACTCATGCTCAAAGGTACAGGCTTCAAAATCCCGAACACATCGCCGTTGCTATCGGCAAACGTTCACCTATATAACCGAATCTCAACCAAGAGAAAGGAACCCGCAGATGCTGGAAAAACAGCAGCCGTTTGACCCCAAGCCGGTTCTCGACCTGATCGCTAACATCGAGGCGGACTTGCAGCGCCTGAAAGGGCTGGTCGAGCAGCAGGTCGAAAAATTTGATCCCGCCAATCCGCATAACAAGGCTCCCGACGGCAAGTTGACCGAGGAGGGCGTCGAGTGCTGCTATCGCCTGTTCGACGAAGGCAAGTCGCGCTATTCGGTCGCTCAGCAGATGAAGATCTCCTTCGCCGCTGCCACCCATCGCTTCAACACCTGGCGCAAGATCGGCGGCCCCAAACGGCAAAAGACGCTGTTGGGGTGAGGGGCGGCCGGCAATGCCGGTAAATCGGCAGCGATTTGTCGAAATGACGAGTGCATGGCGGAGGGCGGAGGAGAGGTGGGTGACAGTCACGCCCACTCCTGCCTCCAAGTCGAATTGTAACGGTCACATTTTTTCATTGGTGCGCGGCTTCCCTTTCCGTGCACCATAGGCCGTCTCATCTCTTGCAGGACCCAGCCATGATCACCCCTCCCGGCATCGCCGATATTCACAGTGCAGCAGCGCGATTGTCCGGACTGATCGTCGAAACGCCGCTGATCGAATCGCCGGAGTTGAACAATCGCTTCGGCGCCAGGATCCTGTTCAAGCCGGAGACGTTGCAGCGCACCGGCTCGTTCAAGTTCCGCGGTGCATACAACAAGCTCTCCTCGCTCTCGGCGGAAGAACGCGCCTGCGGCGTCGTCGCCTTCTCGTCGGGTAATCACGCGCAAGGCGTTGCCGCCGCAGCGGCGATGTTCGGCGTCAAGGCCGTCATCGCCATGCCCGCCGATGCGCCGGCGATGAAAGTCGGCAATGTCAGGAAGATGGGCGCGGAAGTGATCACCTTCGACCGGGTCCGCGACGATCGCACTGCCGTCGTCCGTTCTTACGTGGAAAAGGGCATGGTCCTGGTGCCGCCCTATGACGATCCGGCCATCATCGCCGGCCAGGGCACGATCGGCCTCGAATTGATGCGCCAAGCAAGAGCGCTTGGCGTCAGCCTCGATGCGGTAGTGGTTCCCTGCGGCGGCGGCGGGTTGAGCAGCGGCATTTCGATCGCGGTCAAGGATGCCCCGCCGGGCACCGCCGTCTGGGCCGTGGAACCTGAGCATTTCGACGACACACGCCGCTCGCTGATCAAAGGCGCCAGGGTGTCGAACGCGCCCGGCCACACCTCGATCTGCGATGCCCTTCTCGTCGCCGAGCCGGGCGCCATCACTTTCGAGATTAACCGCAAGAATCTCGCGGGCGCCATCGCCGTTTCCGACAAGGCGGTGGCACAGGCGATGCGCGATGCGATGGCTTGTCTGAAGCTGGTGGTCGAACCCGGCGGTTGCGTCGGCTTGGCCGCGCTGTCGTCAGGCGAGATCGACCTTGCCGGGAAATGCATTGCCGTGGTGCTCTCCGGCGGCAATGTCGATCTCAGCACCTATGCCGAGATCATTGCTGCCAGCTAAGATAGCAACCAATTCCAGGTCATGTGCCGGTTCGAGGCGCTCGAGCCTCCGTTGCGCCCAGCCGAACCGGTACCCTTCAAAGACTGAGATCAATGAAACTGTTCTTCAGCCGCAATCCCAATCCTCGCCTCGCGGTCGCGGTGGCACGGTATCTCAACGCCAAGGTCGAGTTTGAATTCGCCTCTCCCTTCGCTCCGGGCCAGGCCGAGCGATTTCGGCCGCTCAATCCAAATCTTTCATTGCCCATCCTTATAGGTTCGGGAAAAAGCCTATGGGAGGCCGACGCCATAGCCTGTCGGCTTTCGCGCGATATGCATTCGGATTTCTGGCGCGCTGGCGACGACGAGCCCGAGATGATCCGATGGCTGAGTTGGGGGAAAGAGAACTTCGCAAGAGCCTGCGATGTCGTGCATTTCGAACGCGGGACCAAACAGCGCTATGGGCTCGGCCCGATCGATCAGGCGCGGGTTGAGGAGGGCCTGAGCGACTTCCGCACGGCCGCTGCCATACTTGATGCCGAGCTTTCTGAGCGAGAATGGCTGGTTGGCGCTTCGGTTTCCTATGCCGACTTTCGAATGGCGACGTTTCTGCCCTTCAACGATGTCGCCCGATTGCCGCTCGATGACTATCCCTCTGTCAGTCGCTGGTATCTTGAACTCGAAGAAATCGACGCCTGGCGCGATCCCTTCGAAGGGCTCAATGCGCCTGAATTGACACCGGTCCCGGGCCAGGCCAAGTCCGTGTAAATCTCGATCACTTGCACAAGCGGATCGAGTTCGACCCTAATCCAGCGTCCGGCGGAACCGCACCAGCGCAATACCGGCGAACAGCGCCACGAACACCACCAGCCAGCCGATTTCCGTTGCCACCGCCGGCAGCTCGGCGCCCTTCAGCATCACCGCGCGGATGATGCGCAGGAAATGCGTCAGCGGCAGCACCTCGCCGAAAATCTGCGCCCAGTCCGGCATGCCGCGATAGGGAAACATGAAGCCGGACAGCATGATCGACGGCAAGAAGAAGAAGAAAGTGAGCTGCAGGGCCTGCATTTGCGTGCGGGCGATCGTCGAGATCGTGTAGCCGAGCAGCACCAGCGCCAAGACGAAGATAAGGACCGCCGTCAACAGCAGCGACATCGACCCGGTGAAGGGGATGGCAAACAGAAGCTTCGAGGCTGCCAGCACCACCAGCACCTGCACGGCGCCGACCGCCAGATAGGGCAGCACCTTGCCCAGCATTATCTCGAGCGGGCTGGACGGCATCGCCAGAAGGTTCTCCATCGTGCCGCGCTCGGTCTCGCGCGTCAGCGCGATCGAGGTCATCATCACCATCGTCATCTGCAGGATGACGCCGAGCAGGCCGGGCACGATGTTGTATTGTGAGACGGCTTCCGGATTGTAGCGCCGGTGCACCACCACCTGGAGCTGGCCCCGGGCAGCTTCGGCCGCCGTCTCCTGCATACCGCGTGCCCTGAGCAGCGCCTGATTGGCGACGGTGCCGAGCGTCGAGATGGCGCCGCTGGCGACGGCCGGGTCGGTCGCATCCGCCTCGATCAGGATCTGCGGGCTGTCGCCGCGCTCGACCCGTCGGGCAAAATCGGCGGGAATGGTGACGACGAAGGCGACGTCGCCGCGCGCCATCAGGAATTCGGCTTCGGCGGCACTTTGCGCAACATGGTCGAAGCGGTAATAGCCGGTGGTCTGCAGCGCCGAAACCATGGCTCGCGTGTAAGGATCGCTGCTCATCGTCACCAGCGCTGCCGGCAGGCTCTTCGGATCGTTGTTGATGGCATAGCCGAACAGCACCAGCTGCATCAGCGGTACGCCGAGCATCATGGCGAAGGTGATGCGGTCGCGCCGCATCTGGATGAACTCCTTGATCAGCAGCGCGCCTAGCCTGGCGAACGAAAAGATGCTGTCTATCCCATTTTTCATCCCATGTTGTCCTTCGAACCGGACATGAACTGGATGAACACATCTTCCAGGCTGGTCTCGCCGGGCGTCACCGTAACGCCCTCGTGCTCTTTCTCGACATCGGCGAGCGCTGCCTGAAGTGCCGTCCTGTCGGAGCCGACGACATGCAGCGTCGCGCCGAACGGCGCCACCTGGTCGACGCCGGGGCGGCCATGAAGTGCGGCAGCGACCTGATCGAGCCGTGGCCCTTGCAGGACGAAGGTGGTCAGCCCGGCATTCCTCACCACGTCCTCGACCGTGCCGGTGGCCAGCATCTTGCCGTAGGAGATGTAGCTGATGCGGTGGCAGCGCTCGGCTTCGTCCATGTAGTGGGTGGAGACCAGCACGGTCAGGCCGCCGCTCGCCAGCCGGTGGATCTCGTCCCAGAATTCGCGTCGCGCTTTCGGGTCGACGCCCGCCGTCGGTTCATCGAGCAGCAGCAGTTTCGGCTTGTGCATGATGCAGGCGGCCAGCGCCAGCCGCTGCTTCCAGCCGCCGGACAGGGTGCCAGCCAACTGGTTCCTGCGCGATGTCAGGCCGAGCCCCTCAAGCGTCTTAGCAACGTGCTCGTCGAGCGGCGTCAGCCGGTAGAGCCGTGCCACGAATTCGAGATTCTCGCCGATCGTGAGATCTTCGTAGAACGAGAATCTCTGCGTCATGTAGCCGACTTCGCGTTTGATCCGCAGGCTGTCGGTGCGGATGTCGAAGCCCAGAACGGTGCCTTCGCCCTCATCCGGCGTCAGCAAGCCGCACATGATGCGGATGGTCGTCGTCTTGCCCGAGCCGTTCGGCCCGAGGAAGCCGACGATCTCGCCCTCGGCCACAGCCATAGTCACATGATCGACGACGGTCTTGTCGCCGAAGCGTTTGACCAGGCCGTGCACGTCGATGACGTTCATTTTCCGATGTCCGCCAGATCGACGTCGACGATCTGCCCGGGCTGCAATGCGCTGGCGTCGCCCTCCGGCCGCGCTTCGACCAGATAGACCAGCTTTTGCCGGGTTTCGAGCGAGTAGATCACCGGCGGCGTGAATTCCGGATCCGGCGACACGTAGCTGACGCGAGCCTTCACGCCCGATCCGCAGCCGTCGCAACGGACGTTGAGCAGCGTGCCGACGTCGACCGAGGAGAACGCGCTTTCCGGCACATAGACGCTGAGCTTCACCGCGCCATCCGGCAGCATGGAGATGACCGGCGCGGTCGGCCCGGCCGTGTCGCCAGGATAGCGGATGACATCGTTGACCCGGCCGGGCGAGGGCGCCGTCAGCACGCGCTTCGACAGCCGCCATTGCGCTTGCTCCAGCGCCGACTGCGCCTGCCTGACCTGATTGTCGGCGGCCTTGATCGTCTCCGGCCGTGCCGGCAGGCCGCCGACGGCGAGATTGGCCTCCGCCTGGCCGACCTGCGCGTTGGCCGTCTCCAGCGTCGCGGAAGCCGTGTCGTAGTCGGCCTGTGTGCCGGTGCCGCGTTTGAACAGATCGCTGGCGCGGATGTAACGGCGTTTGGCGTCGGCGGCTTGCGCCTTGGCCATGTCGAGCTGCGCCTTGAGCACCGCAATCTCTTCAGGCCGCTTGCCGACCTGCAGGTCGGCAAGTTGCGCCTGGGCCTGCGCAAGGGCCGCCTCGGCTTGTGCGATGGCGATCTTGGCGTCGGCGTTTTCCAGCGTCACCACCGGCGTGCCGGGCGCGACGCGGTCGCCGCGCTTGACCGCAATCGTCTCGACCTGCGCCACCTCGATCGGCGCGAGCAGGACGTAGTCGCCCTCGACGTAGCCGACGGCGAGCGGTGCTGCCGGCGCGCAGGCGCTGAAAAGCTGGGCGGCAAGCGGCAAAGAACAGAGCAGGCTCATGATCCACGATCCTTTCGGGCAGCCAAATCGCGCCGAGCCAAAATCGCGCTGAGATTATCCGTCACCACCGCCGCGATCTTTCCGGCCTCGTCATTGCCGATCTCGCGCCAGCCCATGCGGCGCATAACCGCCTCGCGGCCGATGCGGAAATAGACGACCTGGCCAATCAGCGTGAACACGGTGAGTTTTGTGCGCTCGCTCTCGGCCGGCTCGCCCGTCGCCTGTTCCCAGATCAGGCAGAGCCGGTTATGCGCCGGTTCGAACACGCCGTCATAGATACGGTCGAGCGCCGCGGTAGGATGCGACAGCTCGCGCAGGACGAACTGTACAATCTCGCCGGCTTCCGGCCTTGCCGCGATGAAGGCGACCATCCGCTCCAGTGCGACGGCTAAATGTGCCCGCGCGGCCTCGGTGTCGGCCAATGCCGCGACCGGCGCCTGCAGATTGCCGATCGCCTGGCCGGCAACGGTCTGGATGGTGTCGACGATGTAGTCGGCCGCCGCGTTGCGGAGCCCTTCCTTGCCGCCGAAATGATAGGCGATCGAGCCGATATTGGCCTTGGCCTCCGCCGCGATCTGGCGCGTCGAGGTGCCGTCGAAACCTTGCCGTCCGAACAGTTTCAACGCCGCGCGGACAAGTGCCGCCCGCGTCATATCGGCGGCGGTCTTGGGCGCCTCATGAGGAAGGCCGCTGGCGCTGGGCGATTTGATCATGGCCAACAATTTAATCAATCGAATGATTAAAGTCAAGTGCGGTCAAGCGGCTTGCCAACTCTGGCCGTGCGCGCTTTAGTGCCTGGCCATGGGCAAGGAAATCGAGCGTAAATTCCTGGTCTCAGGTGAGGAATGGCGGGCAATGGTCGAGGCGGACATTCATATCCGTCAATTCTATCTTGTCGCCGAACCCAGCCGTACGGTTCGTGTTCGCATCAGCAACGATGCGGCCGCCAAGCTGACGCTCAAGTTCGGCAGCCAGGCACGCGAGCGCGATGAATTCGAATATCCGGTACCTTTGGCGGAGGCGCAGGAGATGCAGGCCTTTGCCATCGGACATGTCATCGAGAAGACACGCCACCATGTTAAACATCGCGGCTATCGCTACGAAGTCGATGTCTTCGGCGGGACGCTTGCGGGGTTGGTGATCGCCGAGCTCGAGACGCCGGATGATATACAGGACGAAATGCTGCCACATTGGCTCGGCCGTGAAGTCACCGGCGAGCCGAGATTTTACAACGCGTCGCTCGCCCTTGGGGGGATTCCGGAGATCGTCGCATGAGCTTTCGTATCGATCCGCGCATGTCGCTGACCGGAGAGGTCAGGCGCATCCTCGCCGAGGAGATCGGCAAGGTGATCGACCATCTGAACGCGGCGCGTGACAGGCCCGAACCGGGGCTGCACAAATGCCGCAAACGGCTGAAGAACGTCCGCGCCTTGCTGCGCCTTGTCCGTTCCGGAGACGAAACATTCTGCGTGACGGAGAATCAGTGCTACCGCCAGGTGGCGGCCCTGCTTGCCGGCCCGCGCGAGGCGACCGCGCTGGTCGAAACAATCGACCGGCTGGCGGCAAGCTTTCCCGAGCAAAGTGCCGGCGATGGCCTCGGTGCCGTCCGTGACAGGCTCGTCGCGCGCCAGCATGAACTGCATGGCGGAGGAGGCCTCGATGCTGCGATAGGCGCGGCGATTTCCGCTTGCGAGGAAGGTGTCGCCCGGATCGACAAGCTCGCTCTGCCCGACAAGCCGGAGCAGGCTGCCGACGTGCTCGCCGAAGGCGCGCGCACCACTTTGCGCCGTGCCAGGAAAGCGCTGGACAAGGCGGCTTCGCGCGGCGAAGCCGATGACTTTCACGACCTGCGCAAGGCGGCCAAGACGCATGGCATGCACCTGTCGCTGCTCGGCCGGCTGTGGCCGACGCCGATCAAAACGCGGCGCAGGGCCGTCGACGAATTGGGCGAGCGGCTCGGCGAGCTGCACGATGTGTTCGTCATGCGCGCGCTTCTCGATGCCGAGGACCAGCCACTCGGTCCTGCTGAAGAGACGCGGTTGCTTGCCAAGCTGCTGAAGCGTTCGGAAAAGAGCCTGAAAAAGACCTGCCTCGCCGAGGCGGCCGAGCTTTTCGGCGACAGCCCGAAGCGCTCGACGAGGAAGTTCGCCCGTAAGGCGCGCGAAGATCTCACAGTTGCGCACGAAGACGCCGGCACGCCTGGCGTGGGCTGATCATGGTCTAACTTGCCGCCCTGTGGTAATCGCCGTCTGGCATGACCGAGCCCGGCGACACGCTTCTGGACCGACTTGGCCGCTGGCTTGCCGGCCGGCTGCAGGAGGAATCGTCCGGCTACGAGCCTTACACGCCGTCGGACGCCGAAACGTTGCGCCGCACGCTCGAGCCCGGCGACATCCTGCTCATCGAAGGCAACCAGAAGATCTCGGCGGCGATCAAATACCTCACCCAGTCGACCTGGTCGCATGCCGCCTTCTATATCGGCGATGCATTGCCGGAGCCGGAGGACGGATCGGAGCGGCGGCGCCTGATCGAGGTCACGCTCGGCGATGGCTGCATCGCCGTGCCGCTGTCGCGCTATCGCAGCTACAACACCCGCATCTGCCGGGCGAGTGGCCTGGCTCCGAACGATCGCGAAGCGGTCGTCGCGTTCATGATCGGCAGGCTCGGTCTCAGATACGATCTCAGGAACATATTCGACATGCTGCGCTACTTCTTGCCGACGCCGCCGGTGCCGGTGCGCTGGCGCCGCCGCATGCTGGCTTTCGGTTCCGGCGACCCGACGCGCGCCATCTGCTCGTCGCTGATCGCCGAGGCGTATGGCCTGATCCGCTACCCGATCCTGCCGGAGATTACCCGGGCGCCTGGCCGTGCCTCGGCCCAGTCGAGCTTTTCGCGCAGGGAAATCCTGCACATCCGCCATCACTCGCTCTACACGCCGCGCGATTTCGACCTGTCGCCCTATTTCCGTATTGTCAAGCCGACGCTGGAATACGGCTTCGACTACCGGCAGATGGTCTGGGATGACAAGGTGGCGAACAAGACCGCCGAATAGCCGCTCGATCTTGTGTTTGAGCAGGGGACCTTCTGAGAACCGGTTTGCGGCCGATACTCAGGGGTAAGAAGCTCAGTCAGACTGGCTGCCGCCAACAGCCCGGACTCGGTCGTTCTGCATTTTGACCTAGGCCGGCAGACGTCGTCCGTTTGCGGCAGCCGCAACTCGATCGTCCGTCCGTGCGCCTGCGTCGCGCGGATGCGGCCCGATCGGCATGATCACCGGGAACGGCGTTGCGCCGAACGCAAACGTCCATTTGTAGCCGACCAGTCGGTCTTCAGGCGTCGTGTGCTGGTCGTGATGAGCAAGCAATTTGGCGCGCTCCGCCAATTCCTCCGCCTCGCGCCTGACCATTTCCGCCGTTTCCGGCCGCATCCGCCTGGAGAAGCTGACGAACGTCGACTCGCGCTCAAGATGGGTGATGGCCCAGCCGATGAAATTCTTGTTGGTCGTCTCGAACAGCGGCCGCAATGGCCCCTCGAAATTCCACTGGATCGGCGCCTCGATCAGCAGCCTTGCCGACAGGCCGCGACCGAGTGCGACCAGGCCGAGTTCCTCGAGCTCGCGCAGATAGAGGAACATCGAAGCCTCGCTCAGCCCTTGTGAGCGCATGATGCCTTCGGGCGTGAATTTCTCGGAAAGCATGACAAAGACGAACAGCAGTGCCGGCCGCCCGGCGAGCGTGCGCTCGATCTCCGGCGCGATCTGGTTGGCGGGTCCTGGTCCTCTGTTCATAGAGCCGAGCACGTTCTCCAACTCTACGCCGGCGGCAGTGCAGATCTCCATCAGCCGGTCGAGCTTGCAGTTGCGCTCGTGGAAAATGCGCTTCACCGTCGGCTCGGAAACACCCATCCGCTCGGCAAGGACGCGATAGGTGATGCCCTTTGCCTTAAGCGTCCGCTTCAGCGCTTCGAAGATCAGGCCGTTCATGGGATGCACCTCTTTTGCACGATTTGGTATCAGCCTTCGGTACTAGTCCTGATAGCTCTTCCCGAAAAGTATCGAAAGGCCTAGCTCTCCGCCAGTCCATTGCAGGAGACTAGCCATGAAGAGCCTCTTCACCTCGATGCTTCTCGCCCTGGTCGGCATCGCCGCCGCGCCGGCAGTTCAGGCCGCTGAACTCTGGCGCACCGGCGGCCTCGAGCAGCCTGAATCGGCGCTGTTCGACGCCGCCGGCCAGCGCGTTATCGTCTCGAACATCGTCGGCAATCCCGGCGAAGCCGACGGCAACGGCTATCTGTCGATCCTGTCGATGGACGGCAAGCTCGTCACGCAACACTGGACCGACGGCATGGACGCGCCCAAGGGCATGGCGATTGTCGGCGGCAAACTCTACGTCGCCGACCTCACCCATGTGCGCGTCGTCGACCTCGCAAGCGGCAAGCTAACATCGACGATCGACGTGCCGAACGCGGTCTTTCTCAACGACATGACCGCCGACGCATCCGGCAAGGTCTACGTCACGGATATGCTTGCCGATACGATCTATCGCATCGACCGCGACCGGCCCGAACTGTTCGTCAGGGATGCGGCGCTTGCTTCGCCGAATGGCATCTTCGCCGATGGCGGCCGGCTGATCGTCGCTTCCTGGGGCAAGGGCATCAAGCCCGACTTCAGCACCGCGGAGCCGGGCGGCCTGCTCTCGGTCGATCTTGCTACCAAGGCCGTTTCGCCACTGACTGGCGCGGAAAAGTTTGCCAACCTCGATGGCGTCGTTGCCATCGGCGGCAGCATCTACGCCACTGCCTATATGACCGGCACGCTCTACCGCTACAAAGCCGGCAGTGCGCCGCAAGTGGTTGCGACGTTCAAACCGGGCAGCGCCGACATCGGCACCGACGGCAGGTCGACAATCTTCGTGCCGCTGATGAACGAGGGCGAGGTCTCAGCGTTGGGCCTCGACTAAGCCGGCAGTTGCCAGCTCAGGCGGCGGGCGCGGCTTTCCTCAGCTGCGCCCGCGATCCGTGATCGAGGCGGCATAAGTCACCAGCGGCCGCTTGACGCCGTGGGTGATCAGCATGCGGCGTATCTGCGGCGAAGCGCCTGATATAATGAAGCGAACGCCGGCGCGGCTCGCCTTGTGGGCCGCACCCTCGATGACATTGGCCGCCGTTGAATCGAAGAACGGCACCGCCGAACAGTCGAGGATGAAGTTCCTGCGCTGGCGCGGTCGGCGACGTCTTCCTGCACCAAGGATTGATCGTCTGCCTCCAAACATGCGGCACTCTTTGCCAGCCGATGCGCTGTCATGCTACAAACCTCGGCATCGTTGGCTGGACATCCACTGCGACCCCGATTTCACAGACACGACTTCAAAAGGATGAGCCGGTGAAGATCTTCAAAGCGTTGGCGACCTCGACAGCCTTGCTGTCGATGGTTTTCCTGCTGGCAGGCTGCGGTCATGGCCTGATCAACAGGCTGATTTGAGTCAGGTGCCGTCGGCCCGCCCAAGCCATCGCTGCAGGAACCGTGCCGCAAGCCAGCACAGCATCGCCCAGGCAAAGCCGGCGCACCAGCCGGCCAATACGTCGGACGGCCAGTGGACGCCGAGATAGATGCGGCTGATGCCGACCACCACCGTCGTCAGCACCGCCAGCCCGAGTACATAGATCTTCGTTGTCCGCCCGGGCAAAAACCGCGCCGCCATGCTGCCCAGCGTCAAATATGTCACCGCCGACAGCATGGCGTGGCCGCTCGGAAACGAAAGCGATGCCACATCGGCGAGATGCGAGACCAGATCGGGGCGCGGCCGGTCGATGTCAAATTTCAGCACGCTTGACAGGAGCTGGCCGCCCGCTACCGCGACGAACATGAGAAGCGCCGCGCCTGGCCTGCGGATAAGGAGCAGATAGACGATCATTGCTGCCGTGATCAGCACCAGTACGCTGGCGCTGCCGAGGCTGGTGATGTCGCGCATCGCCCCTTCCAGCCACGCCGGTCCGATCGGATTGTCGGGCTGCCCGGCCTTGCGGAAGGCAAGCAGGATTTCGGTGTCGAAGGCATGCGGCGTGGTGGCCCGCGCCAGCTCCATCAGCTCCTCGAACCCCCACAGCCCGCCGGCAATGACCAGCCCGGCCAGCAGAACCGGGAACTCCAGCCAGTTGCGCAGTCTGCTTGCAATCTTCTTCATCGGCCCGATCGCAGTTACAGCCTTTGCAGATAGGGCCCGAGCGTGATCAGCGCCACAGCTGCGATGGCAAGCACGATGCCGGTTGCCTGTAAGGCATTGACGCGCTCGCCGAAGAAGACCAGCGCCACCACATTCACCGACACCAGCTGGATCACCGCCGACAGGCTGAACGACACCGACATGCCGAATTCACGGATCAGCCTCAGCATGATCAGATTGCCCAGCGAATAGAGCGCCAACGTCAGCACAATCTTGCCGAGGCTCGGCGCCAGCCCCCACTGTTTTGCGGCCATCGCCGCCAGCAGGAAGATCACCGTCGAAACGCAGAGCTGCCCAAGTCCCCAGAAACTCACTTTGTTCCTCCCGATGCGGTCCCTACCGCCTGCCGCAGCTCTTGTTTCCGAAGCGCCGGTCGCGGTCAAGCGGGGCCGATGTTGGATACGAAATCGCAGGTGGCAATTAGCCGGCATGTCATCAAACTGTGACCTGCCGGTAATACCGGATTGGCCAGGCAACACGCTCCAGCAATCCATCCAGCCAGAGGCAGGCCCTATGACCGAACATCGCACCCCTGACGCCCATTTCCGCACCAGCCTGCTCGAGGAAAACGATGGGCCAGGAGCCAATCCCACCGACAACCGCACCATGGGTGAGATCATCGCCGCGCGGTTCTCGCGCCGCGGCTTCCTCAAGGGTTCGCTTGCCGTCTCGGCCATAGCCGCTACCGTCAGCCCGCTGGCGCTGATCACCGCCGACAACGCCCGCGCCGCCAAAGGCTCCGCCTTCACTTTCGACGAGCTCGAGGCCGGCATCGACGACAAGCATCACGTCGCACCTGGCTATGACGCCGACGTGCTGCTGCGCTGGGGCGATCCGCTGTTCGCCGATTCGCCGGGATTCGATCCGACAAAACAGTCGGCGGAAGCCCAGGCCAGACAATTCGGCTACAACAACGACTATGTCGGTTATATCCCGATCGACGGCTCGGCCGAGCACGGCCTGCTGGTCGTCAATCACGAATACACCAATCCGCACCTGATGTTTCCGGGTCTCGTCACCATCGTCGATGGCAAAGCCAAGCAGGCGCCCCTCAGCAAGGAGCAAGTCGATGTCGAGATGGCCGCGCATGGCGGCACTATCGTCGAGATACGCAAGGTATCAGGCAAATGGCAGGTCGTTCGCGACGGCAAGCTCAACCGCCGCATCACCTCCAACACCGAGATCGCGCTCTCCGGCCCGGTCGCCGGCCACGACCGCGTCAAGACCAGCGCCGATCCGACCGGCACGAAGGTCATCGGCACCATCAACAATTGCGCCGGCGGCGTCACGCCGTGGGGCACCTATGTCATGGCCGAGGAGAACATCCACGGCTATTTCTCGGGCGAGCTGCCGCAGGGGCATAAGGAAGCCGCCAATTACAAGCGCCTCGGCATTCCCGAAGGTGCCTATGAGTGGGCAGCGCATTACGACCGTTTCGACATCGGCAAGGAGCCTAACGAGCCGAACCGCTTCGGCTGGATCGTCGAGGTCGACGTCCAGGATCCGACTTCGGTGCCGAGGAAGCGCACCGCCATGGGCCGCTTCAAGCATGAGGGCGCCGAATCGATCGTCGCCCAGGATGGCCGTGTCGTCTTCTATCTCGGCGACGACGAGCGCTTCGACTATGTCTATAAGTTCGTCACCACAGGCAAGTTCGATCCGGACAACCGCGCCGCCAACATGGATTTGCTCGACGACGGCACCTTGCATGTCGCCAAGTTTGCCGACGACGGTTCGGTCGAATGGCTGCCGATCGTCTTCGGCCAAGGGCCGCTGACGGCGGAGAACGGCTTTGCCAGCCAGGCCGACGTGCTGATCGAGACGCGCCGCGCCGCCGACCTGCTCGGCGCCACCAAGATGGACCGCCCGGAAGACATCCAGCCCAATGCCGCCAACGGCAAGGTCTATGTCATGCTGACCAACAATTCGAAGCGCAAGGCCGACCAGGTCGACGCTGCCAACCCGCGTGCCGAAAATGCCTTTGGCCACATCATCGAGATCGTCGAGGACGGCGGTGATTTCACCGCGACAAAGGGCAGGTGGGAAATCCTGCTGAAATGCGGCGATCCCGCTGTGGCCGACGTCGGCGCCACCTTCTCGACCGCAACCACCGCCAATGGCTGGTTCGGCATGCCGGACAATTGCACAGTAGATTCGGCTGGCCGCCTCTGGGTCGCCACCGACGGCCAAGGCCCGAAAGCCACCGGCCGCACCGATGGTCTGTGGGCTGTCGATACGGAGGGGACGGCACGGGCGACATCAAAGCTGTTCTTCCGCGTGCCGATCGGCGCCGAAATGTGCGGTCCCCTGTTTGCGCCGGACGACCAGACCGCCTTCGTTGCCGTCCAGCATCCGGGCGACGGCGGCGAGGACTGGGAGGCTTTCGGCCGTCCGTCCTACTATGAGGATTTGTCGACGCGCTGGCCCGACTTCAAGCCGGACATGCCGGTGCGCCCGGCGGTCGTTGCCATCACCAGGCAAGGCGGCGGCAAGATCGCGGTCTGACACGCAGCAAGGTCTTGCAGTCTCAAGGAAGGATTTCGGCCGTACGAAATCCTTCCATCCGATACCGGATGCATCCATGCTGCGCATCAGGCGCCGACTAATCATTCGGTGCGCTGAACCACGGCGACATTCATTGTGCTTCGCAACCTGAAGCCGATGGACTCGTATAACGCTGTGGCCGCGGCGTTGCTGGCATAGGCGTGGAGATAGGGAACTTCGCGGCGCGCCACTATCCGGTTTGCCACGAATAGGGACAGCAGCTTTCCTAGGCCACCGCCGCGAAATTCCGGATGTGAGCACACCCCGCTGAGTTCGGAATAGCCAGGTTGCTTCATGCGCTCGCCGGCCATTGCCGCAAGCCTGCCCTCGATTTTCACACCCCAAAAATCGCCCAGGCTCAAGGCTTCGAGCGTGAATGGGCCAGGCTTGGTGAGCAATGCCAGGGCGAGCATCTCAGCAGCATCGTCTCGGGTCAGACGATGCACGCGCGGGTCGGAGACGATCTGCAATGGCTGCTCGGCGATCATCTGAACCCCGGCTGCGGTCGAAGTCGCGGAAAGCCCGGTGGGCAGAGCAATCGCGTCCGCTTGAAGCAGGATCACACTCTCGCCCGGGGAGACAAGGTTTTCGAGCGCCCGCAGGCTTTCCGGGTCGTCCGCGCCAGTGGCGGCGAAAGGGACGATCGACGGCCGATATCGCATGGCGAGGTTGTCACCCTCCGCGAAGGCCCGATGTCGCGTCTGAAGCGCGCTCCAGATAGGGCGGTCGAGCAGATGTCTCATTGCGCGGCACCCTGAGGCTTATTTACACGACGGTCGAGAGGGGCAGCGGCGAGGCCGTCCTCGATGGCAGCCAGCTGCTCAAGAAGCGGCCCCGAAAAACCTGCGCACAAATCCGCGACCACGTTCTCGATGCAAGGCCAGACGTCGCGCTTTGCGACATCGACCAGCCGCCGGCCGTCCCGAGTAAGCGAGACGATCCTGCGCCGCTGGTCATCGGTCGACGGACTGACTTCGAGCAGTCCCAATTCGGCCAGAAGCGAGACGCTTCGCGTTACGCCTGGCTGCGCGATGCCAAGGGATTGCGCCAGTTCCCCGACCGACAGCGGACCCAGCCTGTCGAGCGCGGCCAGCAGCGGGTATTGGCTCGCCTGAACCGGGACATCCAGCCTGTCGAGCAGGCGCTGCGCCTCCGCTTGCAGTTGCTCGCCTATACGCTTCAGCCTGCTGCCCAGGCACAGAAAGCCAAGCGATCGTATGACGTCTTCCATAGGCCAACTCATCCCCATGAACATCGATAACATGATATATAACAATGCATGAAAAGCAACATCGAGGCATTCAAGCGCCGGGTTCCAGGCCTATCGCCTTCGGCAAGGAAAGGTCGATCGATCAGGCTGCTTCGCCTGGACGAGGCCCGTTCGATCAGTTGCGCAGCCGGTAGCCGGTCCTGAAGATCCAGGCGACGATCGTTATGCAGATGAGCAGGAAGACCACCGTCATGCCGAGGCTGACGCCGACCGAAACGTCGGACTTGCCGTAGAAGCTCCAGCGGAACCCACTGACCAGGTAGACCACCGGGTTGAACAGCGTCACCGTGCGCCAGATGCCGGGCAGCATGTTGATCGAATAGAAGCTGCCGCCGAGGAAGGTCAGCGGCGTGATGATCAGCAGCGGCACCAGCTGCAGCTGCTCGAAGCTCTTCGCCCAGATGCCGATGATAAAGCCGAACAGGCTGAAGGTCACCGCCGTCAGCACCAGGAAGGCGAGCATCCAGAACGGATGCTCGATCGTCAGCGGCACGAACAGCGAGGCCGTCGCCAGGATGATCAGGCCAAGCACGATCGACTTTGTCGCCGCGCCCCCGACATAGGCGATGACGATCTCCAGATAGGACACCGGCGCGGACAGCAATTCGTAGATCGAGCCGACGAATTTCGGAAAATAGATGGCGAAAGAGGCGTTGGAGATCGATTGCGTCAGCAGCGACAGCATGATCAGCCCCGGTACGATGAAGGCGCCGTAGCTGATGCCGTCAATCTCGGTGATGCGCGAGCCGATGGCCGAACCGAAGACGACGAAATAGAGCGACGTCGAAATGACCGGCGAAACGATGCTCTGCAGCACAGTGCGAAGGGCGCGCGCCATCTCCACCCGATAGATCGCCCATACCGCATGAAGATTCATAGCCGCGCGCGGGTTCATGCCGGTTTCCTCACCAGATTGACGAAGATCTCCTCGAGCGAGCTGTTTTCCGTATCGATGTCGCGGAATTGGATGCCGGCCGCCTCGAGCTCGCGGATCAGCGAGGCGACGCCCGGCCGTTCGCTCTGGTTGTCATAAGTATAGGTCAGCTGTCCGCCATCCGGCGAAAGCTCCAGCGCGTAGTGCGAAAAAGCATCGGGAACGGTGGCCAGGGGACTGCGCAGTTCCAGCACAAGCCGTTTGCGGCCAAGCTTGCGCATCAGCTCGGCCTTGTCCTCCACCAGTACGATCTCGCCGCGGTTGATGACGCCGACGCGGTCGGCCATCGCCTCGGCTTCTTCGATGTAATGCGTGGTCAGGATGATGGTGACGCCGTCTTCGCGCAGCCGGCGCACCATCGCCCACATGTCCTGGCGCAGCTCGACATCGACGCCTGCCGTCGGTTCGTCGAGGAACAGGATGCGCGGCTCGTGCGACAGCGCCTTGGCAATCATCAGCCGGCGCTTCATGCCGCCGGACAGCGTGATCGCCTTGGCGTCCTTCTTGTCCCAGAGCGACAGGTCGCGCAGCACCTTTTCGACGAACGCCTTGTCCGCCGGCTTGCCGAACAGGCCGCGGCTGTAGTTGACCGTCGCCCACACGCTCTCGAAGGCGTCGATGGTCAGTTCCTGCGGCACCAGCCCGATCAGACTGCGCGCGGCGCGGTAGTCGCGGTTGATGTCATGGCCGTCGACGGTGACGGAACCCGACGAGCGGTTGACGATGCCGCAGACGATCGAGATCAGCGTTGTCTTGCCGGCGCCATTCGGCCCGAGCAGCGCAAAGATCTCGCCGCGCACGATGTCGAGATTGATCTCCTTCAGCGCCTTGAAGCCGGTGGCGTAGGTCTTGGTGACCCCGGAAATCGAGATGATCGGCTGCATGGCTGAAAACGACTGCTTGAAACAGAGTTGTTGATTTAATCCGCTGAATGTCGGTCCGCAAATCCGGATGTCAATGGCGCTCCCGACAGTTCTGGACATCGAGGTTCGCCGGAATAGGCAACACCTGCCCGGTCGTCCAGCCAAATTCCACGCAAAAGCAGATTAACCGCACTGCGGCGTTCCGCCTCGCGGCGGGACGCCGCTTTGACCGTCCGGTGCATCAAGCCTATCCTTCAACAAACAAGCAGCAGCCGGAGCCGCCATGGACCCGCTCATTCTGTCGCGCATACAGTTCGGCGCGAACATCTCGTTCCACATCCTGTTCCCGGCGATCACCATCGCGCTCGGCTGGGTGCTGCTGTTCTTCAAGCTCCGCTACAACGCGACAAACGATTCCGCCTGGATGCGCGCGTATTTCACCTGGGTTAAGGTATTCGCGCTGTCCTTCGCCATGGGCGTGGTTTCCGGCGTCACCATGAGTTTTCAGTTCGGCACCAACTGGCCGGGCTATATGGAGACGGTCGGCAACATTGCCGGCCCGCTGCTGGCCTACGAAATCCTGACCGCCTTCTTCCTCGAGGCGGCGTTCCTCGGCATCATGCTGTTCGGCTTCCGCCGCGTCTCGAACCGCGTCCATACGCTGGCGACGGTGCTGGTGGCCGGCGGCACCACCTTGTCCGCCTTCTGGATCATCGCGCTCAATTCGTGGATGCAGACACCGGCCGGTTTCGAGATGCGCAATGGTGTTGCGCACGCCACCGACTGGTGGGCCGTTGTCTTCAATCCGTCCATGCCCTACCGGCTCGTTCATATGCTGCTTGCTTCGGGGCTGACCGTCTCGTTCCTGATCGCCGGCCTGTCGGCGCTGCGCTATCTCTACGGCGATCGCTCGGAATCGATGTGGAAGGCCCTGCGCACCGGCGTCTTCACCGCCGCTATCCTGATTCCCATCCAGATCTTTGCCGGCGACCAGCACGGCCTCAACACGCTGGAACACCAGCCGCAGAAGATCGCCGCCATGGAAGCCAACTGGAACACCGGTCCCAACGTGCCGTTGGTGCTGTTTGCTCTTCCCGATGAAGCGGCCAAGCAGAACAGGTTCGAGCTCACCATTCCGGATGGCGCCAGCCTCATCCTCAGGCACAGCGCCGGCGGCATCGTGCCGGGTCTGAACGATTATGCCGGCAACCATCCGCCGGTATTTCCGGTGTTCTGGGGCTTTCGCATCATGGTCGGCACCGGCCTCCTGATGCTCGCCGTCTCCTGGTCGGCGGCCTTCTTCCTCAAGCGCCGCCACGGCCTGCCCAAGCCGCTGGCGCTCGTCATGGTGCCGATGGCGCTGTCCGGCTGGCTGGCGACGCTGGCCGGCTGGTACACCACCGAGATCGGCCGCCAGCCCTGGCTGGTCACCGGCGTGCTGCGTACCGCCGATGCTGTCGGGCCGGTCGCCGGCAGCCATGTCGCGCTGTCGCTCGCGGTCTATCTCATCCTCTACGTGCTGCTCTTGATCGCCTATCTCGGCGTGTTGGTGCATCTGGCATTGAAGGCGGCGAAGGATGGTGACACCTCGCCGCTACCGGGCGTCATGAACAGGCCGCTGTCGCAGCCGGTTGCGCAACCAGGAGAAACATCATGAGCTTCGACTGGCCGACCCTGCTGCCTCTGATCTTCGCCGGCCTGATGGGCCTCGCCATCCTGATCTACGTCATCCTCGACGGCTTCGATCTCGGCATCGGCATCCTGTTCGCCGCAGCCGAAGACACCGAACAGGATACGATGATCGCCGCCATCGGCCCGTTCTGGGACGCTAACGAGACCTGGCTGGTGCTGGCGGTCGGCCTGCTGCTGGTCGCCTTTCCATTGGCGCATGGCACCATTCTGACGGCGCTCTACATTCCGGTCTTCGTGCTGCTGGTCGGCTTGATCCTGCGCGGCGTCGCCTTCGATTTCCGCGCCAAGGTGCCGGCCGGCAGGAAGCACCGCTGGAACCGCATCTTTTTCCTCGGCTCGGTCGTCGCGTCGCTGGCGCAAGGTTATATGCTCGGCGTCTATGTGCTCGGCCTCGACGTCGGCCCCGGCGGCGTCGCTTTCGGCGCGCTGGTGGCGCTCTGCCTTGCCGCGGCCTACGCGGCGATGGGCGCGGCCTGGGTCATCTATAAGACCGAAGGCGATCTGCAGAAGAAGGCGGTGCTGTGGCTGCGCACGGCGCTGGTGCTGACCGCGCTCGGCATGGTCGCGGTATCGCTGGCCACGCCTTTTGCCAGCGCGCGCATCTTCGACAAATGGTTCGTCTGGCCGGCCATGCTCTATTTGTCGCCGCTGCCGATCCTGTCGGCAGTGCTGTTCCTGTGGCTGTGGCGCCAGACCTTCCATCTGCCGAAACCCGGCGACCGCCACGCGCTGCTCCCGTTCCTGACATTGGCCGCGATCTTCACGCTCGGCTTTGCCGGCCTCGCCTGGTCGTTCTACCCCTTCGTGGTGCCCGACCGGCTGACCATCTGGCAGGCTGCTTCGGCACCCGAAAGCCTGGCCGTCATCCTGGTCGGGACGGTCGTCGTGCTGCCGATCATCATCTTCTATTCGTTCTTTGCCTACCGGGTGTTCGCCGGCAAGGCGACGGATCTGACCTATGACTGACCGGCATCGCCGTCGCAGCCTGAAACAGAATATTCATCTTCAAGCGGAATAACCTTCTCTGGCCGGCCCAGCAGAATCGCCGGCAAGAAGAAGGGCAACAGAATGAACCCCTTTTCTGCGGCAGGACAGGATCGGCTGCTGCTTTTGCTGATCCGGACGGTCGCGCTGATCGGCGCACTCGCGCTTGCCGGCCTGCTGCCGGCCATGCCGCAGGCGCATGCCCAGGACGCGGCCAACTGGACGGGCGTGTGGGACACGAAGTGGCGCGGCGGCGGCGCCCAGATCAAGTTCGAGCAGACCGGCACTGACGTAAAGGGCGTGTACCCGCTTTATAACGGCCGTATCGAGGCCAAGGCCGAAGGCGACAAGCTTGTCGGCCACTGGTTCGAAGGCGACCGCCAGGGCGCCTTCACCTTCGTCCAATCGCCCGACGGCGGCAGCTTCATGGGCCGCTTCGATGCCGCCACCGCCGAGTGGTGGACAGGTGTGCGCGTCAGCGCCGTCGAGGACGTCCGCGTCGACCAGTCGAGCCCGATGAGCACCATGCGCTCGTTCCTGCAGACGATGAACGAGAGCGGCGCCGACAACGTGCCGCGCGCTACCGGCGGCGGCATGGGTCTTGCCGGTCTGGCAGCGGGTCTCGTCGACGTCACCGAGGCCGACCGCGGCGGCCTCAACATGCCCGATTACACCAAGCTTCTGTTCACCGTCATCGACAACGCGACGTTCCGTCTGTGGAGCCTGCCGCATGATGCGATCTCCGGCGACGAGGTGACGGCGACGCTGCCGCAATACGGCACCAGGGTCTCCTTCGCCGTCACTTTTCGCCGCAAGAATGGCGACTGGTTCATCGTCGGGCCGCCACTTGGCCAGCTCCAGGCAAAGCTCGCCGAATTCCAGGAAGCGCGTGGCGAAGCCGTCGACATGGTCGACGATCCGAGCAGGCTCGCCTCGCCGCGCGACACGTTCAAGGTACTGTTGAGCGGCCTCACCGAAGCCGGCGACCCGGCCCAGGCGGCGCTCGACCTGCGCAACTACAGTCAGGCGGTGCGTGGCGACGAGGCGTTCCTGCTTGAGCGCTATCTCAAAAAGGTCATCGACCGCATCGGCTACGTCTATTGGCAGGAGATCCCCGACGATCCGAAGAGCAACACCCCCTTCGTCTATTTCGAGCATCCCGCCGGCAACATCGTCATCGGCCCGGTCGAGACTGAGAAGGGCAAGATCTGGCAGTTCACGCCCGAGACGCTCGCCCACATCCGCGCGCTCTACGCCGATGTCGAAGACGTGCCGGTGGCGCCGGAATTCGCCGCCTTCGCCAGCACCGACCCGTTCTTCATCGCCCGTGGCCTCGCCCGCGAGATCAGCCCCGGCCTGCTCACCCGCGCCGGCCCGATGGAGCGCTGGCAATGGTCGATGCTCGGCCTTGCCGCACTGGCCGGCATCGTCTTCGGTTTCATCGCCAATGCGCTGATTTCCTTGTTTGTGCGAAGGACGGACAGCCCTGCCTTCTTCCGCATCGTCGAATGGGCGGTGCGCTCGATCGTGCTTGGCTTCTTCCTGCTGTTGACGCTGCGCCCGCTCGGTCTGCCGCAAGTGGTCGCCGCCCCGGTCAAGGCAATCGCCTGGAGCCTGGTCGTGATTGGCGCCGTGCCGGTGGTCTGGCACCTGATCGGCAAGGTCGCCGACCATTACCGTGGATTGTGGCAGGTGCCCGGCTATCACGACACGCTGATTTCGCTGTCCACCGGCGTGGCGCGCGTCGCCGTGCTGGTCGTCGCCTTCCTGCTGCTGGCCGAAGTGCTCGCCATCCCCTACGAAGGCGTCATTGCCGGTCTCGGCATCGGCGGTTTGGCGGTGGCGCTGGCCGCGCAGCCGACGCTGCAGAACTTCCTCTCCGGCCTGACGCTCTATGCCGATCGGCCGGTCAGCGTCGGCGACTTCTGCAAGTTTGGCGACCAGTCCGGGACGATCGAGCATATCGGCATGCGCTCCACCCGCATCCGGTCGCTCGACCGCACGATCATCTCGGTGCCGAACTCGGATTTCGCCGGCATGCAGATCGAGAACTACGCGCATCGCGATCGCACCCGGTTCGCGACGACGCTGCAGCTGCGCTACGAAACGACGCCCGATCAGCTACGTTACGTCCTGGCCGAGCTGCGCAAGCTGCTGATTGCCCATCCGCGCGTCATCGATGAGCCGTGCCGCGTGCGCTTTGCCGGCTTCGGCGCCTATTCGCTCGACATCGACGTGTTCACCTACGTCAAAACCGCCGACGTGGCCGAGTTCCAAGCCATCCGCGAGGACATCCTGCTGTCCATGATCAACATCATGGATGATGCCGGCGCGCAGTTCGCCTTCCCTTCGTCACTGGAATACAGAGCCACCGACCTTCCGGTCGACGACGAAAAACGCATCGCCGCGGAGAAAAGGGTCAGCGATTGGCGCGAGACGGAAAACCTGCCTTTCCCCGACTTCAGCCAGATCGACAAATTCGCCCTCAACAACACACTTGCCTACCCGCCTGAGGGCTCGGCGCATTATCGCGAGACAGAGCCCGATCCGGACTCGACCGAGGCAAAGGCGACGCTGGAGAAGGTGCGCTGGAGCCTGCCTTGGAAAAAGGGGAACTAGTGCGAAGCGCGGAAACTGCTGATCTCCCCCCTTGAGGGGGAGATGTCGCTGAAAGCGACAGAGGGGGTCGCCGCGCGTGGAGTGCCAACTTCGTCTTCCTCGATATGCCGGACCGCGTCGCGCCAACCGAACCGACCCCCTCTGGCCTGCCGGCCATCTCCCCCTCAAGGGGGGAGATCAGCAGGCCCTGCAAAAGCTCAGCTCTTGTTAGCGGCCAGCACCAGCACCGGCTTTTCGCGGTAGAGGTTGGGGAACAGCCGCTTCAGGTTCTCGACCTTGGGCAAATCGTTGTAGACGATATAGGGATAGGTCGGGTTGAGCGTCAGAAAATCCTGGTGATAGTCCTCGGCCGGATAGAAGGTCTTGCCGGTCTCCAGCGTCGTCACGATCGGCTTGGGAAACACCTTGGCCTTGTCGAGCTGGGCGATGTAGCTTTCGGCGATCTTTTTCTGTGCGTCGTTTTCGGCAAAGATCGTCGAACGGTACTGGGTGCCCGTGTCCGGGCCCTGGTAGTTCAGTTGCGTCGGGTTGTGCGCCACCGAGAAATACACCTGCAGCAGCTGGCCGTAGGTCACCTTGGACGGCTCGTAGGTGATCTCGACGGATTCGGCATGGCCCGTCCGGCTGGTGCCGACCATTTCATAGATGGCCGTGTCCTGGTCGCCGCCGGCATAGCCGGAAACGGCGCTGGTGACGCCCTTGATGTGCTGGAACACGCCTTGCACACCCCAGAAGCAGCCGCCGGCGAAGACCGCCTTTTCGGTGCCGGCGGTGGCCTTCTCGTCCATTGCCGGCGGCGGGATCACCACCGCGTCTTCGGCCGAGACTGCCGGCGTCTGCCAGAATCCGGCCGCGGCGGCCGTGAGGATGAGCGCGGCAAGTGCTGCTTTTGCGAAAATCGACGATCGTTTCACGGCTCCGGTCATGTCTGATCTCCCATGATGCTGGTTTGGATTATACGACGGATAGGTCCGCCGGGCTCTCACATTGCTGTGCGCATCGCCTATTTGGTCGGAGCCATGGCATCGCAGGCCTTGGTCGCTTCGGCTTTCTTCATGGCGTCCGTCTCGGCGGCGGCCTTGTTCATGCAGTCGGCCTTCATCGGATCGCCCGCCCTCATCGCGGTCGTGGCCATCGCGTCAGCGGCCATGGCGCCGGCCGGCTTCATGGCATCCGTTGCCGGCTTCATGGCGTTTGTCGCCATGGCCGGCTTCATCGCATCTTCGGCCCGCGCCGCGCCTCCTGCGAACAGCGCCGTCGAGCAAAGTGCGAAGGCGAGTGCCGCCAGGGTCGGGCGATTGGTCAAACGATTGGTCATGATGATCTCCTAGGGTTCTGGCAGGGTTGATCGCATGCGGCGGCGCCGCTGCGCGTTGTGAAAATTTCGGCAGGGTTTCTAGTTCGTAGCGGCAGCAAGGATCGGCCCGCCGCCCGGCACCTGCACCAGCACCGCTGTGCTGAGGCCGCCCGTCGCCGCCGGCAGCGGCAGTGCGGTGGTGTCGCCGGTCCAACTGCCCAGCCTGGTCAGCGAATGCACGACATTGGCGTGCGGCAGCGTGCGGCCGGTGTTTTCTCCGCGCGCCACCGGCACCTCGACGACGCCCTTGTCGTAACGCACCAGCCAGACATCGGCCCTGCCGCCGGGCACCGGACCGGCGCCGATGCTGACCTTCCCGCCGGCGAGCGACAGCGAAGGTCCGTCAGCGTGGCCGCCACTCGAAATCAGCTGCTCGATCTCGCCCGGCCTGGCGCCGACGGCATCGGCCCTGCCGTTGACCACCACTTGCGGCGTGAACGGGCCGGAACGGCCGAGCGACGGTTCATAGCGGACCTGGCGCTGCGTGAATTCTTCTTTGCCGAATGTGTCCTTCCAGCCGAGATAGTCCCAGTAGGTGACGTTGAAGGACAGCGCCAGCACGCCGGGCCGGTCCTTGACCTTGATCAGATTGGCGTTGGCCGGCGGACAGGACGAGCAGCCCTGGCTGGTGAACAGCTCTACGACCGTCAGCGTCTGTCCGGCGGCCGCGCTGGTTGCCGACAGCACAGTCGCGGAAAACAGTGCCGCGGCGAGCCCCATCAGGGCTGTGCGTCGTTTCGCTGTCGATCCGGGCATCGCATTTCTCCTGCGCAGACATCGTTTCATGTCCACACTTCGCCGCCGACGCACGCTTCGTTACAGCATCACCGCTTCGTGATTGAGGAGAAGTCCGAGTTCCTAGAGCATTAGCGAGGGCCGAGGCAATGTCCGATCTCCCCCCTTGAGGACCCACAAGGGGGAGGTCGGCACTCAAGTCGCCCCTATTGTGTGAGCACGGTTTCCGAAGGCCGCTTGTTGAACGCGCACTTGCCGGTCACAAAATAGGAAAAATCGGCATCGTCTATGGTGTTGTTGGTAAGTGATCCGCCATCTTCCCACGCTTGACTGCTGGTGATGCCGCACGGCACGGCCTCAAAGATGTCGACAGTCGTATTGGCCAGTGTCTTGACCTTGTCGATGAACAATCGGTCGGACGTGGCCGGATCGTCCGATCGCAGGGTTTCTTTCGTGCCCGAGGCCAGATAGCCGCCGCCAAGACCAGGATTGGGATTCGGAATCTTCATCTCCAGAGACAGGTTATCCATGTCCTTCACGTCGATCACCGCACCGGCGCCGGTCGCGGGATACATCGTGTTGACGCAGGTGGTTGCGTATTTCCTGGTACCGCTGATCTGAGTGATTGTGCCGGTGGGCAAGCCATAGAAGCTGGTCACCGTGACGGTCGTGCATACTTGTTTCTGGACCAGCGTCTCCGTCGTTCCGTTGATCGTGTAAACAGAGGACGTCCCGTAGCCTTTGGGATCGCCAAACCTGTTGTACGCGTAGGAGATCCTCATCAGCTTGTTGGCCACCGTGTCCCCGAATTTGGTGCCGTAGAGCGTCACCGTCTTGTCCCACCAGCCAGAGATCTTGTCGACCTTGAACGTGGCCTCCACCAATGCCGGCCGCTTTGTCACTGCCGACGCAACGCCGACCTGCACCGTGTTGATCCTGGCGATCTGCATGAAATTCGTCGGCATGGCAAAGCCGGCCGAAGCCTTGATGCTGGCGGCGCCGTCGGTGGCGACGACGAAGCTGTCGAGCTTGGCCGTGCCTTGCCCGCCATTGGCCAGATATGAGTCCTGCAGGCTTACCTGGCGGTCCGCCAACGTCGTGGTCGTCGCAAGCGTCGTGATCGACAGCGACGCTGCATCGAGGGCGTTCTGCATCGATGCCCTGGTTGAAACCGCGGAGGTATAGTCGATGGAAAAACCCAATGCGGCAACCATCGGGATAAGCAAGATGGCGAGCAATGGCGCGAACGAGCCGCTCACCGATCTGAGAAATTTGCGTGCTGACGGCGGCATTCCGATCCCCCCGAAACGGCGATAGACCGGTGGGCTACCACGCCGGGCGCAAACTATGCTCTAATCTCATGGATCAAAGTTTAACGACTTTGCCGCCCCGCCGCCGCACCCGCGCCCCGCCGCTTGCCGATGTAGCGTGCCCCTGCTAAAGCGCGCCGCATGACCACGCCGATCAAGAACATCCGCAACTTCTCCATCGTTGCCCATATCGACCATGGCAAATCCACGCTTGCCGACCGGCTGATCCAGTCGACCGGCGGGCTGGAGCTGCGCGACATGAAGGAGCAGGTGCTGGACTCGATGGACATCGAGCGCGAGCGCGGCATCACCATCAAGGCGCAGACGGTGCGGCTAAAATACCGCGCCAACAATGGCGAGGACTATATCCTCAACCTGATCGACACGCCCGGCCATGTCGACTTCGCCTATGAAGTGTCGCGCTCGCTCGCCGCCTGCGAAGGTTCGCTGCTGGTCGTCGACGCCTCGCAAGGCGTCGAGGCGCAGACGCTGGCCAATGTCTACCAGGCGATCGACAACAACCACGAGATCGTCGTGGTGCTGAACAAGGTCGACCTGCCCGCCGCCGAGCCCGAGCGCATCCGCGAACAGGTCGAGGAGGTGATCGGCATCGACGCCTCCAACGCCGTGCTGATCTCGGCCAAGACCGGCCTCGGCATTCCCGACGTGCTCGAAGCGATCGTCAACGATCTGCCGCCACCGCGCGAGGGCGACATCACGGCCCCGCTGAAGGCGATGCTGGTCGACAGCTGGTACGACGCCTATCTCGGCGTCATCGTGCTGGTCCGCATCATCGACGGCGTGCTGAAGAAGGGCCAGACCATCCGCATGATGGGCACCGGCGCCAGGTACCTGGTCGAGCGCACCGGCGTCTTTACGCCCGCCCGCATCAATGTCGACGAGCTCGGCCCCGGCGAGTTCGGTTTCTTCACCGGCTCGATCAAGGAGGTTGCCGACACTCGTGTCGGCGACACCATCACCGAGGACAAGCGGCCGACGGCGCAAGCCCTGCCGGGCTTCAAGCCGGCACAGCCGGTGGTGTTCTGCGGCCTGTTCCCGGTCGACGCCGCCGATTTCGAGGATCTGCGCGCCGCTGTCGGCAAGCTGCGTCTCAACGACGCCTCCTTCTCCTTTGAAATGGAAACCAGCGCCGCGCTCGGCTTCGGCTATCGCTGCGGCTTCCTCGGCCTGCTGCATCTCGAAATCATCCAGGAGCGGCTGGAGCGCGAGTTCAATCTCGACCTCATCGCCACCGCACCTAGTGTCGTCTACCGCCTGCTGTTGAACGACGGCACGGTAAAGGAACTGCACAACCCGGCCGACATGCCCGACGTGGTCAAGATTTCGGCCATCGAGGAGCCGTGGATCCGCGCCACCATCCTCACCCCCGACGACTATCTCGGCGGCATCCTGAAGCTATGCCAGGACCGGCGCGGCATCCAGGCCGACCTGTCCTATGTCGGCAAGCGCGCCATGCTGATCTACGATCTGCCGCTCAACGAGGTGGTCTTCGACTTCTACGACCGGCTGAAGTCGATCTCCAAGGGCTACGCCTCGTTCGACTATCACCTCACCGACTATCGCGAGGGCGACCTGGTCAAGATGTCGATCCTGGTCAATGAGGAGCCGGTCGACGCGCTGTCGATGCTGGTCCACCGCACGGCGGCGGAAAAGCGCGGCCGCCAGATGTGCGAGAAGCTGAAGGAGCTGATCCCGCATCATCTGTTCAAGATCCCGATCCAGGCGGCGATCGGCGGCAAGGTCATCGCCCGCGAGACCATCTCGGCGCTGCGCAAGGACGTCACCGCCAAATGCTACGGCGGCGACGTCTCACGCAAGCGCAAGCTGCTCGACAAGCAGAAAGAGGGCAAGAAGCGGATGCGCCAGTTCGGCAAGGTGGACATCCCGCAGGAAGCGTTTATCCAGGCGCTGAAGATGGGCGACTGAGGCGGGCCGGCCCGCCCGCTTAATCCCCAAGGGGTGAGGGGACCGAAGGCAGCAAAAAGCAAACGATTTGGCTTTTGAGCGACGAACGCCCGGAGCCATGCGGAGGGCAGAGCGATCCCGCCTGCGACCGGATGCATCAACTTGGGCGAGCGCGAGTGCGATCGCCAGTGTTCTATCCTTTTGTTATTTTAGGTCCGAGATACAATATCTTTAGCTTTCTAGAAGTTGAAGGCACCGGCCACTCAAAATGAACTCTGAAGACACGGTGGCTAATCTTCCCGTGCCAGTGCGCGAAAATTTCACCGCCAACAATCTCAGGATCAGCAAAGGTGAGTTCAGTACGGAAGATATTTTGGTTCGACTGCGATTCGCCCGTAAAGAGTGCGCGTTCGCCAACAAAAAAGTTTTGTACAACGCCTCTTGCCACTGGTCCCTCGGCGCCGTCTGCGCCCCGGTCCGCCATATAACTGTTCAAATGGTCGAAAAGAACCAACGTTCTTTCCCGGATAGCGGGGTCAAAGGGCTCCCGAGCGAGCAAACGGTTCTCATAAACTGAATCAGCTACAATAAGATTGGGAAACCGCTCCCGTGCAGCCTCGACCAATGTCCGCCAAGACGAGATAGATGGCCCAGACAAAATAGCTCGTTGCGTGAGCTCTTCAGTCGACCATACGTTGTCTACATAATATGCTCCAAGTCTGTCGCCTTCCAAGCCATGATAAACGATCAACGGCGAAGCAGCAAAATTTAACGGCCCCCCCTGGAAACTGAAAGCCGAAGCTAGCTCTTTTGACTTTACTCGACGCGTCGCCTCTCCTAGGCCGGCATCGGTAACATCGGTCTCAATACATTCGAAGTAGTCATCGATTTCCTCAAGTCGTTCATTTTCAACAAAGGGACCAGTTTGATCAAGCCATGAGAGGACCGCTCTGAGTAAATCCCGATCGCGGCTTCCCTGAACAGCAGACCGAACCGTTATCCCTGGTGCAACAACGCCCTCTGGGAACATACGCGTTGTTCTGAGTTCGTTGCGAAGGCGAACTACCCGAGCGCGGGCAGCGAGTATCCCAGTAAGAACTGCGATAAAATCTTCTCTTCCGGAAAACTGACCTTGTAACGATGTTTCATTCACATACCATTTCATAAGTCAGGACCACCCCGATAGGCGGGAAAGATCCTTTTCGGATTGGTCGAAGAAACCATCGGGCCATTCATTGATACGGCCTTCAGAATCAATAGTCGGAGACACGACACCATGCCCAGAAGGCGAGGGGCCTGTAAAAAAATGAATTCGCAGAATATCCGGAGCAATTACAGCTTCCTTCACAGCTAGGCGGGCGCCATTTAAAAGATGATCGCTATGAGTCTCCACGAGTATTTGAACTCCGGAACCTGCAAAGTGAGCCAAAATCCTACCCATCTGTGATTGCGCCAACGGGTGCAGATGTGCCTCTGGGCTATCAATTACGACAATTTGCCCAGGTCGCGCAGTCAACAGAGAAACCAAGATCGGAAAAGCATACGTAAGGCCGTAGCCGACATTAGCCGGGCGGCGCCATTCTCCAATTTCAGATAATCGAAACTGCAAGCTCAGGAGAGAGACCAGCGGAATTGATTGCACATTGACTTGCGCGCCGGCAAACAGCGCACCGAACCACGCGTCGAGTTGCTTTCGCATAGACGTAGCAGATTCACCCGGGTACATCTTGGCAGATGACACTTCGTTGTCGACAGAACGATCATAAAGGTAGGCTGCAAACCTTCCATCAGAACCGACATCGCCAAGACGCTCGCTGGCGGAATCAGGAATTGGGTATGCCTCGGCGGTACCCTCACGGATTGCGCTCAGATATGCGAGATCCGCCAGCGACCTTGCGACCGCAGTCTCAGAAGATTTCTCCGAACCGGCGGCGGTCTTGGCAGACAAGTACCTGTCACCCGCCCGAGGGTTGAAGGTCCAGAATTGCGCTCCATGCGTTCCCAACACGCCAAATTTGACGTCGGGATCTTTGGTCTCCGCGGGCAATATATCGCCAACTGTGCCAAGTCGTACAAGCTCCCCATTTAATTCAAAAACCCGTTGTGTAGTCGAAGAACGAAATCCCTGAGAGAGCAGAAGTAAAGGTTGCACTGCGGTCGATTTGCCTCCGCCATTAAATCCAGTAATTAAGGTTAAGGACCCAAAAGACAGCTTCAAATTATCGAAACATTTGAAGTTTTGAATTTCAATAGAGTCTATCAAGGAAATAGCGCGCGACTAATTGCGCCCTCCATCGCTACAAATCTCTTTTGAACAGCAACGGTACTATTGGTAGAATATGTTATTGAGCGCGAAAATTCCTCATCCCTAACAAGATCAATAATTATTTGTTTTAAGCGATGTTCCTCGGCAGCGTCTCCGAATACATGGAAATCAGCCATGGTCACGGCACAGACCTCAAACAGAGAAATATTAATAACGCTACGACTTGGTGCCAAGTCGAACGATGCGAGGGATTTTCGAAATGCATGTTCACCAAATAAGGTCCTATTTAATACCATCGCGCGGTCGAACGAATTTCGTAGCCCTGCTCGTTCTTCATCGGAGGAGCTTCCAAGGAGGAGTAGGCCAGATGCTAAGAAACCGTCCATGTCCCCGGTTGTGTAACTCTTTCGCCCTATTAACTTGAACGCGCAAAATCGATTAATCGCTTCTCTATCGCGCATAGTCTTAGGGTTAAGGGTCTGCGCTGTTGCTGACCTGAAAGCGTCGCCTTCCGCCGCTTGTTTTAGCCATTGAGTTGCCGGGCCATTATACAACGCGTTACGCATCTGCTGCCTAGTAAGAGGTTCTCCACTATTGACACGCTCAAATATATCGAGGCGCGCTCTCTCCGGTGCTTTTGCATCTAGAATATACATCGTGAGCTGTGTGTCTAGAACGCGCTCTTGAAGGTTTAGAGGAAGATCTCGAAAGAACTTACCTTCAAGCGCATGGGAGCTTGTTCCGCCCTCTCCGCTGGCCAAGCCGACTAGTCGAAATTGGTTGCTCACGAATCGAACAAAAGTTGTTAGCCTCTGCAACCCATCCACTACGATGATGCGCCCGTCGCGGGCTTCTGCCACATAAAACACGGGCAGGGGAATGCGCATGATGCAACTTTCAATTAATTTGGATTGCTTCGGATTCGGCCACACGAAATCCCGCTGGAAATCGGGATCTAGTACATATCTCTTGTTTTCGATCCGCTTCACGACTTCAGAAACGGATCGCGTTTCTGTTCGGACAAAGACGGCATCGAGTGGATAGTCACCCCAACCATCACTTGCGCCGACATCGACGCCTTCGACTTCAGTGTCTTCGAGGGGAGCGTCGGTCATCAAAATCTCGATACCTTGCAATTTGCGATCAGAGAAAAGTCGGCCGCAACGTCCCAGAATGATGGTCTATGTCAAGGGGAGTTGGGTTGCATTGCTTGTTTTTGCATGAAACGGGGCGTCTCGGCGCTCGCAGTTCCACCTTCTCCCGCAAGAAGAGGAGCGCGTCCTTCCTAACTTGACGCCGTCTGGGCCACCGCCATAGCGTGAGGCTTGAGCAAAGGAGCGCAGCTATGGCAGGCATGCTCGAAGGCGAGAAGATCGACGTCGGTTTTTCCGGCCGGCGCTGTATCCATTCGCGCAACTGCGTGCTGGGCGATCCGCATGTCTTCGTGCCCAACGCCAAGGGCCAGTGGATCCATCCCGAGGCGGCCAGCGTCGAGAAGATCGTGGCGATCGCCGAAAGCTGCCCGTCGGGCGCCATCACCTATGTCAGGAAGGATGGCGACCCCCAGAAGAAGCCGCCGGTGGTCAACACCGTGCGCATCCGCAAGCATTAGCACAAGGCATTGCAGCGACGAACGATAATTGGCGATCCTCGTGCACGGTCTAACGGTTCTCCAACAGCGTCAGCGCGCCGAAAACCTTCGCTATGTGGACGCGCCTGACCGCGCTAGCCGGAGAGGAGTCTTCCTTACCAACCCCGCGCCTTTCGTGACGCAAATGCCGCAATCCGCCTCTTCCACCCCTCGATCCTCTATGCCATGTTCTCGCTCGCGGCCGGGCAGGCCGCTTCATTCCGGGGGAAATCATCATGTCGTCCTACGCTTTCGCGCGCCGCGTCGCCGCGTCGCTGTTCATTGTGACGCTGTTTGCGCCCGTCGCGCATGCCGGCGATGTCACCTTCGAGATCAAGAACAGCCATCCGAACGCCATGCGCGTCGAGCTCTACAGCCAGGACCGCGATCACGTCTGGCCGGGCAGCAATCAGGATTACTATCTCAACGATGGCGAGACCAAGTCGATCCCGCTGTCCTGCAGTGACGGCGAATCGATCTGCTACGGCGCCTGGGTCGACGGCGACGAGAATACCTATTGGGGCGTCGGCCGCGGCAATACGGAAAAGTGCGACGATTGCTGCTACACCTGCAGTGGCGGCGAGACCGAGGAAATCGATCTGGTTCCGTGACGTGGCAGATCTCCCCCCTTGAGGGGGAGATGTCGCCAAAGGCGACAGAGGGGGTCGCCGCGCATAGAGCGCCAACCTGTTCTGCAGCAGTAGGCCGAGTCCGGTCGTGCCGACCCCCTCTGGCCGCTGCGCGGCCATCTCCCCCTCGAGGGGGGAGAGGGCCGTCCCGCGAGTGCAGGCCGGCAACGGAATTTCAAAGCTGAAACAAAAAACCCGCCTCGGCGGGCGGGTCGTTGGAGCCAATTGGCACCATGCGCAAATTAGTAGCATAGCTGCCGGCACAAAGCAAGAACAAAATGTGGTGCTGCGAGCAAAAAATGGGAATTCCCTTACCGCCGCGCCCGAGGTCGGCCCTCACGAGGGGAGAATGCTGCCTTGACGTCGTCCTGACTGTCGCCATAGCGTAGTCCGACAGGAGACCCACCCATGGCAGTGGTCGAAGGCGAGAAGATCGACATCGGCTTTTCGGGAAAACGTTGCATCCATTCGCGCAACTGCGTGCTTGGCGATCCGCATGTTTTCGTGCCCAACGCGCCCGGCCAGTGGATCCACCCCGAGGCGGCCAGCGTCGAGAAGATCGTGGCGCTCGCCGAAGCCTGCCCGTCCGGCGCCATCACCTATGTCCGCAAGGATGGCGGGCCGCAGGAACAGCCGCCGGTGGTCAACATTGTGCGCATAAGGGAAAACGGTCCGCTTGCCGTCCATGCCGAGATCGTGTTGGGCGGCGAAACGTTTTACCGCGCCACGCTCTGCCGCTGCGGCGCCTCGGAAAACAAGCCGTTCTGCGACGGCAGCCACGCCAAGGCGGGCTTCACCGCCACCGGCGAGCCGGCGCTGAAGGACACGCCGGCGCTGGAGGTGCGGAATGGCCCGCTGACCGTCACACCGACGACCAACGGCCCGCTCAAGCTCGAAGGCAATGTCGAAATCGTCACCGGCACCGGCCACACGGTCGACCGTACGCAACGCACCTTCCTCTGCCGCTGCGGCCACTCCGCCAACAAGCCGTTCTGCGATGGCTCGCACAAGCGCGTGGGGTTTGTGGGGTAGCCTAGCGATCTCCCCCCTTGAGGGGGAGATGTCGCCGAAGGCGACAGAGGGGGTCGGTACGTCCTGACGCCAACGCCATCGCGGCCAGAGAATGCCGGCGCTCCACGCGAGACGCCCCCCTCTGGCCTGCCGGCCATCTCCCCCTCGAGGGGGGAGATTACGCTGCCTTGGCCCAGCGCTCGTGCCTTTATCGGCCCGTTCATATCCGCTAAGGGGCGGAGACGAATTCTCCGGACCCAAATATGACCGCCAAGCCCAAACCCTCACCCCTGTTCCTCGGCATCGACACCGGCGGCACCTATACCGACGCCGTGCTGTGGTCGGAGGCCGGCGGGCCAAGCGGAAAGGTGCTGGCCAAGGCCAAGGCGCTGACCACGCGCCATGATCTGGCGGTCGGCATCTCCGGCGCGGTCGATGCGGTGCTCGAAATGGCCGGCACCGACCCGGCAGCGATCAAACTGGTATCTATGTCGACGACGCTAGCCACCAACGCGCTGGTCGAGGGCCAGGGCGGCCGCGTGGCGCTGGTGATGATCGGCTTTGCCGAGGGCGACCTTGCCCGCGACGGGCTGAAGGCGGCGCTTGGCACCGACCCGGTGGTGTTCTGCCCCGGCGGCCACGATGTCCACGGCAATGCGGCAAAGCTCGATCTGTCCGGGCTGGAGGCAGCTTTGCCGGAACTGGAAAAGTCGGTGTCCGGCTTTGCCGTCTGCGCCTATTTCGCCACCCGCAACCCGGCGCATGAGCTAAGCGCGCGGAACCTGATCCGCGACAGGACCGGCCTGCCGGTCACCGCCAGCCACGAACTGTCGGCCAAGCTCGGCGGCCCGCGCCGGGCGCTGACGACATTGCTCAACGCCAGGCTGATCTCGATGATCGACCGGCTGGTCGCGGCAACGGAAGGCTTTTTGGCCGCGCGCAACATTGCCGCCCCGCTGATGGTGGTGCGCGGCGACGGCGCTCTGGTCTCGGCTGCCTTTGCCCGCCAGCGGCCGATCGAGACCATCCTGTCCGGCCCGGCCGCCAGCCTCGTCGGTGCCCGCCACATGACCGGCATCGACGATGCCGTGGTCTCCGATATCGGCGGCACCACCACCGACGTCGCCGTGCTCGACAAGGGCCGGCCGCGGCTCGATCCGGAAGGCGCCACCGTCGGCGGGTTCCGCACCATGGTCGAGGCCGTCGCCATGCGCACCTTTGGCCTCGGCGGCGATTCCGAAGTGGCGCTGGAGGACGGCGCGCTCAATCCGAGAATCCTGCTCGGCCCGCGCCGCCTGGTGCCGCTGGCGCTGGCCGGCTTGATGCATGGCGAGGCCGTCACGGCGGAGCTCGAGCGCCAGCTGCGCGCACCCAATTCCGGCCGCATGGATGGCCGCCTCGCGGTGCGCACCGGCGTGCCGGAGCGGCTGGCGGCCGGACTGACCGGCGCCGAAGCCAAGCTTTACGAGATGATCGGTGCTGTGCCGCAGGCTCTCGACAGATTGCTGACCTCGAACGCCCAGAACGCCACCTTGAACCGGCTGGTGTCGCGCGGGCTGGTGCATGTCGCCGGCTTCACGCCGTCGGACGCCGCGCATGTGCTGGGCAGGCAGGCCAATTGGGATGCGGCCGCGGCGCGTCTGGGTGCCGAGCTGTTCGCGCGCAGGCGCGACGGCCGCGGCCAGTTCATCGCCGCCTCGCCGGAGGCGATCTCGGAACGGGTGCTGACCGCGCTGACCCGCCTGTCGGCCGAAGTCATCCTCGAAACCGCCTTTGCCGAGGACGGGCTGGATGGCGCGGCGACCGTCGCCCATGCCCTGGTCCAGCGCGCCGTCGACGCGCATCCCGGCATCGCCCGCTTGAGCGTCGCGCTCGACCGTCCGGTCATCGGCCTCGGCGCCTCGGCACCGCTGCATTATGCCGGCCTCGCCGAGCTGGTCGGCAATCGATGCGTGGTGCCGCAGGATACCGATGTCGCCAACGCGCTCGGCGCCGTCGTCGGCCAGGTCCGGGTTTCGGCCGAGGCGCGGGTCAGCCAGCCCAAGGAAGGCCTGTTCCGCGTCGCCTCCGGTGAAAGCGTGCGCGATTTCAACGACGAAGCAGCGGCGATCGCCGCGGCGGAGAAGGATGTGCGGGCGATTGCCGCCGGGCGGGCTAAGGACGCCGGCACCGACAGTGCCGAAATCGAAATCGCCAGCGAGTTCCGCGTCTCCACAGTAGAGGGCCAGCGCATGTTCATCGAGGCGCATGTCGTGGCGGTGGCGTCGGGACGGCCAAGGATTGCGGTGTGAGCGCGTAATCGCCCTCCTCAAGGGGGAGATGTCGCCGAAGGCGACCGAGGGGGTCGCCTCGCATGAAGCGCGACGCGATTTGGTGCAAAGAAGAGGTTGCACTTCCACGCGAGGCGACCCCCTCTGGCCTGCCGGCCATCTCCCCCACAAGGGGCCCTCAAGGGGGAGATCGGCAGCGAAAACGCCCTACCTTCACCCTGAGCTGAATTGACCCTGCCACCGTGACATGCCAAAGGCCCGGCCTAGCCTTTCGTCTGGAGAAGCCCTGATGACCGATCGCGTCGAGATCGCCGGATTGCGGATTGCCCGCGAGCTTCATGATTTCGTCGTGAACGAGGCGCTGCCGGGCACCGGCATTGAAGCGGAGGCATTCTGGAGCGGTTTTTCGGCGATCGTCCATGATCTCTCGCCAAAAAACCGGGCGCTGCTCGAAAAGCGCGATGCCATGCAGGACAAACTCGACCGCTGGTATCGCGACAATGGCGCGCCCGTCGACATGGAGGCCTACAAGACGTTCCTCCGCGAGATCGGCTATCTCCTGCCCGAGGGGCCGGCGTTCAGCGTGACCACCGAAAATGTCGACCCGGAAATCGCTTTGGTTGCCGGGCCGCAGCTGGTGGTGCCGGTGATGAACGCGCGTTATGCGCTGAATGCCGCCAATGCGCGCTGGGGCTCGCTGTACGATGCGCTCTACGGCACCGACGCTATCCCGGAGACGGCCGGCGCCGAGCGAGGCAACAAATTCAATCCGGCGCGCGGTGCCAAGGTCGTCGCCTGGGTGAAAAGCTTCTTCGACGAGGCGGTGCCGCTCACCACAGGCAAATGGGCCGGCGTCAACGGGCTTTCGGTCGCCAACGGCATGTTGCGGCTCGGCGAGGGTGCCGGCGCCACCACGCTTGCCGACCTCAGACAGTTTGCCGGCTATCGCGGCGATGCCGCCGACCCCGAAGCCGTGCTGCTCACCAAGAACGGCCTGCATATCGAAATCGTCATCGACCGCAACAACCAGATCGGCCGCACCGATCCGGCCGGCATTGCCGATGTCGTGCTGGAATCGGCACTGACCACCATCCAGGACTGCGAGGATTCGATCGCCGCAGTGGATGCGCAGGACAAGGTGCTGGTCTACCGCAACTGGCTCGGCCTGATGAAGGGCGACTTGGCGGAGGAGATCACCAAGGCCGGCAAGAGCTTTGTCCGCAGGCTCAACCCCGACCGCACCTATACAGCGCCCGATGGCGGCACGCTGACCTTGCCCGGCCGCTCGCTGATGCTGGTCAGGAATGTCGGCCACCTTATGACCAATCCGGCGATATCAGACCGCGACGGCAACGAGGTGCCGGAAGGCATCATGGATGCGGCGCTGACGGCGCTGATCGCGCTGCATGACATCGGCGTGAACGGGCGCCGCGCCAATTCTCGCGCCGGCTCGATGTACATCGTAAAACCCAAGATGCACGGGCCCGACGAAGTCGCCTTCGCCGTCGAGATTTTCGACCGCGTCGAAGCGCTGCTCGGCGTGCCCAAAAACACCGTCAAGATGGGTATCATGGACGAGGAGCGGCGCACCACCGTCAACCTCAAGGAGGCGATCCGCGCCGCGAAAGAACGCGTCGTCTTCATCAACACCGGCTTCCTCGATCGCACCGGCGACGAGATCCACACCTCGATGGAAGCCGGCCCGATGATCCGTAAGGGCGACATGAAGCAGGCCGCCTGGATCGCCGCCTACGAAGCCTGGAACGTCGACATCGGGCTGGAATGTGGGTTGGCCGGCCACGCCCAGATAGGCAAGGGCATGTGGGCGATGCCCGACCTGATGGCGGCGATGCTGGCCGAGAAAATCGTGCATCCCAAGGCCGGCGCCAACACCGCCTGGGTGCCGTCGCCGACGGCGGCAACGCTGCACGCCACGCACTACCACAAGGTCGACGTCCATGCCGTGCAAGCGGCGCTGAAGAGCCGGCCCAAGGCAAAACTCGACGACATCCTGTCGGTGCCGGTCGCTGTGCGGCCGAACTGGTCGCCAGAAGACATCCAGAAGGAGCTCGACAACAACGCGCAGGGAATTCTGGGCTATGTCGTGCGCTGGATCGACCAGGGCGTCGGCTGTTCGAAAGTGCCTGACATAAACGACGTCGGTCTGATGGAGGACCGCGCCACGCTGCGCATCTCCTCGCAGCACATCGCCAACTGGCTGCATCACGGCGTCTGCACGCCCGAGCAGGTCATGGAGACGATGAAACGCATGGCGGCGATCGTCGACCGCCAGAACGACGGCGATCCGCTCTACCGGCCGATGGCGCCGGATTTCGACAAGTCCATCGCCTTCCTCGCCGCCTGTGACCTGGTCTTCAAGGGGCGCGTGCAACCCAACGGCTACACCGAGCCAGTGCTGCACGCACGGCGGCTGGAGCTGAAGGCGCGGGATAACGGCTGAACCGAAAGCACGATGCACGCCGGCCAAGGGTAAGCGCCGGCGTCCCCCTCCCCCTTGAGGGGAGGGTGGCCCGAAGGGCCGGGTGGGGTCGCCAACGCAGTGCGCCAACCCAATTCTGACGGTGCGCCTTAGGAGGAGCATCGCAACGCTCCGCACCTCGGCCGGTTTCGAAATGCGACAGGCCGAGCGTCTCACCGGCGACCCCACCCGGCCGCTTCGCGGCCACCCTCCCCTCAAGGGGGAGGGGAACGTCACGCCGCCTGTGCCATCCGTTCCGAGCTCATGCGGTAGGAAATCGCTTCGGCCAGATGGATGCGGCCGACCGTCTCGCTGGTCTCGAGATCGGCCAGGGTCCGCGCCACCTTCAAGACGCGGTGATAAGCTCGTGCGGAAAAGCCGAGCTTTTCGCTGGCATCCCTCAGCAGCGACAGGCCGGCGGCGTCGGGCATGGCGATCTCCTCGATGACTGACGGCGAGCAATGCGCGTTGGTGGTGGCGGAGGTCGCGCCGAGCCGCTCGAAGCGCTCTCGCTGGATCGTACGGGCGCGGGCAACACGTAGTGCGACGGCGGCACTTTTCTCCGCCCGGTCCGGCCGGATCAGATCGCTGGCCGAGACCGCCGGCACCTCGATCCTGAGATCGATACGGTCGAGCAGCGGGCCGGAAATGCGCGCCTGGTAGTCGGTGCGACAGCGATCGCCGCGCAGGCAGCGATAGCCCGGCTCGCCGGCCATGCCGCAACGGCACGGGTTCATCGCCGCGACCAGCTGGATACGCGCCGGATAGGTGACGCGATGATTGGCGCGCGCGATCATGCAGTCGCCGGTCTCGAGCGGCTGGCGCAGTGCATCGAGCGCCTGCGGCGAGAATTCGGGGAACTCGTCGAGGAACAGCACGCCGTGATGGGCAAGCGAGGCCTCGCCCGGCCGCACGCGCAGACCGCCGCCGACCATCGCCGCCATCGAGGCCGAATGATGCGGCGCGCGGAACGGCCGCCGGTCGGTGAGTTTTCCTTCGCCGAGTTCGCCGGCCACCGAGGCGATCATCGAGACTTCGAGCAATTCCTTGGGCGCCAGCGGCGGCAGGATCGACGGCAGCCGCTGCGCCAGCATCGACTTTCCCGACCCCGGCGGTCCGACCATCAAAAGATTGTGGCCGCCGGCGGCCGCCACCTCCAGCGCCCGCTTGGCGGTCTCCTGGCCCTTGATGTCGGCGAGATCGGGCAGGTCGCGCGCCGCGGCATGGATGCCGGCTTCCGGCCGTGACAAAACCTGCGTGCCGCGAAAATGATTGGCGATGGCGATCAGGCTGCGCGGCGCCAATATGTCGAAATCCTTGCCGGCCCACGCCGCTTCCGGCCCGCAGGCGAACGGGCAGATCAAGCCCTTGCCTTCGGCATTGGCGCCGATCGCCGCCGGCAGCGCGCCCGCCACCGCGGCAATGGTGCCGTCGAGCGACAATTCGCCAAGCACGACATAGCCGGCCAGCATGTCGCCCGGAATGGCGCCGAGCGCCGCCATCAAACCGAGCGCGATCGGCAGATCGTAATGGCTGCCCTCCTTGGGCAGGTCGGCGGGCGCCAGATTGACCGTGACCTTCTTCGACGGCATCGACAGGCCGGATGCATGCAGCGCTGCCTGCACCCGCTCGCGGCTTTCGGCTACAGCCTTGTCGGCAAGGCCGACGATGTGCATGTTGACCTTGCCCGGCGCGATCATCACCTGCACGTCGACCGGCACGGCCTCGATGCCCTGGAAAGCAACCGTGCGAACCCGCGCCACCATGTCTTCACCCCGGATGCAGGCTTTGCCCCAAGCCTTTGCGATCATGCCGCGAACGGCGTCACCGGAGACAACCACAGATTTCCGGCGAAGGCAAGAACATTTGGGGAACAGCTGAGCGCAACGGCTGCAATGGTTTGCAACGCGGCCGCTCGCGAAGCGAGGCTAGTTGCGCTTCTCCTCCACGGCATCCCAGAACAGGCTGGCGATGTCGGCGCCGCCGAAGCGCTGCACTTCGCGTATGCCCGTCGGTGAGGTCACGTTGATCTCGGTCATGTAGTCGCCGATGACGTCGATGCCGACGAGGATGAAGCCGCGCTCTTTCAGCGCGGGGCCGATGCGGGCGCAGATCTCGCGTTCGCGTTCCGTCAATTCGGTCTTTTCGGCGCGGCCGCCGACATGCATGTTGGAGCGCGAATCATGCTCGGCCGGCACGCGGTTGATGGCGCCGACAGGCTCGCCGTCAATCAGGATGATGCGCTTGTCGCCAGCCCGCACCTCCTTGAGGTAGCGCTGCACGATGTAGGGTTCGCGGAACATCTGGCCGAACATTTCGAGCAGCGAGGCGAGGTTGCGGTCGGCCTCGTGCAGGTGAAAGATGCCGGCGCCGCCATTGCCGTAGAGCGGCTTGACGATGATATCGCCGAACTCCTTGCGAAAGGCGGCGACCTCGAGCGGGTCCTTGGTGATCAGCGTGTCCGGCATCAGGTCGGGAAATTCGGTGACGAAGATCTTTTCCGGGCTGTTGCGCACCCAGGCCGGGTCGTTGACCACCAGCGTCTTTGGGTGGATGCGCTCGAGGATATGCGTGGTGGTGATGTAGTTCATGTCGAAGGGCGGATCCTGCCGCAAAAGGATGACGTCCATCTCCGCAAGATCGGTGCGCACCTTCTCGCCCAGCGAATAATGGTTGCCCTTCTCGTCGCGGACCTGCATCGCCTCGATACGGGCAAACACCTTGCCTTCGCGCAGCGACAGCCGGTCGGGCGTGTAGTGGAACAGCTGGTGCCCGCGCCGCTGCGCTTCCAGCGACAGCGCAAACGACGTGTCGCCGGCAATCGACACGGTAGAGATGTGGTCCATCTGGACGGCGACTTTCAGGGGCATGGGTGCTCTCCGGCGCAGTTGCAACAAACGTGCGTCCACCCGGACGCACATACGCTCCAACACTTTGAATCCATGCATCGTGCTTTCCGAAAATCATTTCCGATTTTTCGGGCCGATGCATCGACGAGAGCGATATAAGGAAATCGGCGGCCTCTGCCAATCGGCCAAGGTCATGATGAGGCTGCGCTTCTGGCGCAGACCCCAATGCGATGTGCGTTCAGCGGTCGAAGACCAGCTTGGAATAGCCGAGGAAGGACAGCGCCATGGCAACCAGCGAGGCGACCGCAAGGGCGACGAGCGGCGGCACCATCGGCAGCGCGAACAGCATGGCGCAATAGACGAGATAATTGACGAGGCTGGTGGCGATGCCGACGCCGCCATAGCGTGCGCCCTCTTGCGCGACGCCGCGGCTGGAAGGCGAGAAGGTCAGATGGCGATTGATCAGCCAGGTGACGGACAAGGCAAAACCGATCGAGATGATGCGAGCCGCGAAGGGGCCAAGCGGCGCTATCGCCAACACCAGCCAAAGCGCCGCCGCGTCGGCGACGAAGCCGATGCCGCCGGCGACAATGAAGCGGGCGAGGCGTCCCATTTAGGGCTCTAAGCCGCCCGCGGGGTCTTGCGCGGTCCGGTCTTCAAAGTCGCGAGCGCACTTGCGCGTTCGCGTTCGACGCGGCCGGAAGGCATCGACAGATAGAAGATGCGCTTCTGTTCGGCCCGGCCGCGCGACACCGAATCGAGGATTACCCCGGTCACCGCCGCCAGCATCGACAGCAGC
This sequence comes from Mesorhizobium sp. M0968, assembly GCF_040319065.1. Taxonomy (NCBI): domain Bacteria; kingdom Pseudomonadati; phylum Pseudomonadota; class Alphaproteobacteria; order Hyphomicrobiales; family Phyllobacteriaceae; genus Mesorhizobium; species Mesorhizobium sp. M0968. The sequence goes on along the minus strand of NZ_JAMYNL010000017.1, from coordinate 32,449 downwards.
AGCAGCCCGACCGACAGCACCCACGTCGGCATGCGCGGCACAAGCCCGGTTTCGGCGAACTCGATCAGCACCGGCGCCATCAGAAACAGGCTTGATGCCAGGAAGAACACCGAAAAAGCGCCGAAGAAACGCAGTGGCTGCGTCTCCTTCATCAGCATGGCGAACATCCACAGGATCTTCGCGCCGTCGCGAAAGGTCGACAGCTTCGACGAGGAGCCTTCCGGCCGGCGGCCATAGTCGAGTCCGATCTCGCTGACCGGCAATTTGAGCTGCGAGGCGTGCACCGACATTTCGGTCTCGATCTCGAAACCGCCGGAAACGGCGGGAAAACTCTTGACGAAGCGCCTGGTGAAGGCGCGGTAACCCGAGAAGATATCGGTAAAGTCCGAGCCGAACAAACGTTTGTAGAGGCTGTTGAAGATGCGGTTGCCGAAGGCGTGGCCTGTCCTGCCGGCGTCGTTGGCGACGCCGCGCCTGGTGCCCACCACCATGTCGGAGCGCTCGGTCAGCAGCGTGTTGATCAGTTGCGGCGCGTCCTCCGGTGCATAGGTGCCGTCGCCGTCGGCCATCAGGTAGATGTCGGCCTCGATGTCGGCGAACATGCGGCGCACGACATTGCCTTTGCCCTGGCGCGGCTCGCGCACCACGATGGCGCCGGCGGCGCGGGCTCGGAGCGCCGTCAGATCGCGCGAATTGTTGTCGTAGACATAGATCGCGGCGGCAGGCAGCGTTTCGCGAAAGCGCCGCACCACTTCGCCGATCGTCAGCTCCTCATTGTAGCAAGGCAGGAGCACGGCGATGCTCGGCTCATGGCGCACTTCTTGTGGCATTTTCGTCTCCGGATGCCCTGTAAGGCCCCTGACCGCTCAAACGCCGGCCTCGCTCGGGCGGCTTTACTATTTATTGAAGCTGTTAAGGCTAGGTTTAAACCGCACCGTATTCCTTCCAAAGGTCCCGATATGAGCACAGCCGACGATGGCGCCTCCATTTGGAGGTCCGATATCGCGCTGGCACTGCTTGCCACGGCGCTGGCGCTTACCGTCAATGCCTTTGCCGGCTTCCCGGCACTGACCAATGCCGGCGGCGACAACGACAATCTGCTGCGCCTCGTCGAAGTTCGCGACATGCTGGCCGGCCAAAGGTGGTTCGATCTCCACCAGTACAGGATGGGCCTGGAAGGCGGTTTCGTCATGCATTGGTCGCGGCTGGTCGATGCGCCGATCGCCGCCATCATCATCGCCGTATCGGCCCTGACCGGCAGCGCGGCCTTTGCCGAGAATGTTGCGCAAGTGCTGTGGCCGGCGCTGCTCTTCTGCCTGACCGTATTTTTCACGGCTCGCGCCGCGCGCAGCTTTGCCGGTGACAGCGCCGTGCTGCCCGCTGTCGTGATCGGCGCTGCCGCACTGTATTTCCTCGGCATTTTTTCGCCTGGCGCGCTCGATCACCACAATATCCAGCTGATGCTGAGCATGGCCAGTCTGAGCCTGTTGCTTGAAGCGCCAACGCGCAGGCCGGCGGCATTGCTCTCCGGCCTGTGCGCCGGATTGATGCTGGCCGTCGGCATGGAGACCGCGCCTTATGTGGCCACCATCGGCGCCTCTGTTGCCATACTGTTCGCCCTCGGCGCCAATGGCGAGAGGCTGATCGCCCGGGATTTCGGCCTCGGCTTTGCCGGCGTGTCCGCTCTCGTCTTTGTCGCCACCATTGCGCCGTCTGCCTGGGGTCAGGCGCAATGCGACGCCTTCTCGGCCGTGCAGTTCGTCGTCGCGGCGATTGCCGGAACCGGCCTTGCGGCGATAGCGTCGGTCGAGCCGGCCGGCCGCACGCGCCAATGGCGCATCGCCTCACTTGGCCTGCTTGCCCTGTTATTGGGCGCTGTCGTCGTCTTGTTGTTCCCACAATGCCTGGCAGCGCCCTACGCCAACCTCGATCCGCGCCTCAAGGAGCTATGGCTTGATCACATCGACGAGGCGCAGTCGCTGTTCAAGCTGCTCGCTGAAGATCCGGCCGGGGTGGTGGCGCGCTATGCCACGCCGCTCATTGCGCTCATGCTGATGGCGCTTCGCCTTGGCCGCGGTGGCTGGCGGCGGCAGGACAGCCTTGTCGGCGCGCTGCTTGTCGTGGCCTTCATCGTCAGCGCCTGGCAGGTACGCGGTTCGACATTCTCGATCGCCTTCGCCGTCATCCCGCTTGCCGCCTGGATTGCCAAATGGCGTCAACGGGCCGAGGCCAGCGCGTCGCGCGGTGTGGCGCTGCGCATGGCTGCCGTCTGGCTGGTTTCGGTGAATGCGGTCTGGACTGGGGCTGCCGCGGCGACCTCGGTAGCCTTCGACGACAGCAACACCACGGCAGATAATGGCGACGGCGCCGATGTCGCTTGCCAGCGCATGGCCTCCTTTGCGGCGCTTGGCCGCCTGCCAGGCACCACCATACTGGCAATTTCCAATCTCGGATCGCCGATCCTGGCCTATTCCGGACATCGCGTCTTCGCCGGGCCCTATCATCGCAACGTCGCCGGCAACCTGTTGGCGCTCGATGCCTTCCTTGGGTCCGATGCCGATGCCAGGACCATCCTGGCGGATCATCACGTCGGCCTCGTCGCGCTGTGCCCCGGCAGCGCCGAAAGCAAACTCCTCGCCGCCAAGGCGCCGGCAGGCTTTCTTGCCGGGCTGATGCGCGGCAGCGTGCCGGAATGGCTTGAGCCGGTTGCCGGGACCAGCGGAGCCGCCGTCGAATTGTACCGCGTCCGGCTGGGCAGCTGATCGATCGGCGGCCCGTGCGGCCTTTTGTCGGACATAAGTCCTGACAATCCACTCTTTCGCCCTTGCCCGCCCGACACGGCTGGATAGGATGCGCGCCGGCCGACCGAGATCATTGGACCGGGAGAGAATTTCATGATGCCATCGGCACGCTTTGCCGACCTCGAAGGCGCTTCGGTGCTGATCACCGGTGGCGGCTCCGGCATTGGTGCTGCCTTGACCGAAGGTTTTGTCCGCCAGGGGGCAAAGGTCACCTTCATCGATATCGCGGACCGTCCGAGTGTGGCGCTGGCCGATCGGTTAGACAAGGAACTGGGCCGGCGGCCGCTTTATCTCAAGACCGACATACGCGACATCGAGGCGTTGCGGCTATCGGCGGGCAAAGCTGCAGAGGCGCATGGCGACGTGACGGTGCTGGTCAACAATGCCGCGCAGGATGACCGTCATGCCGTCGAAGACGTCACGGTGGAGTTCTGGGACAACAACCATGCCATCAACCTGCGCCCGCATTTCTTCAGCGCACAGGCGGTGGCGCCGGGCATGAAGCGGGCCGGCGGCGGCTCGATCATCAACTTCACCTCGACGTCGTTTCTCATCAACCATCCCGATATGCCGGCCTACACCGCCGCCAAGGCCGGCATCGTCGGTCTCACCAAGGGTCTTGCCGGCAAGCTCGGCGTCGACGGCATCCGTGTCAACGCGATCGCGCCCGGCTGGGTGATCACCGAGCGGCAGAGAAAGCTCTGGGTCACCGAAGAAGCGCTCGCCGCTCATGTCGCCAAACAGTGCATCAAAGAGGTGATGCAGCCGGAAGACATTGTCGGCACTGTGCTGTTCCTGGCGTCGGATGCCTCACGCATGCTGACCGCGCAGATGCTGATCGTCGATGGGGGATTCCTGTGATCTCATCGAGCAAGGCAGCTTCCGTCGCGGCCGTCGACTGGGGCACCACCCGCATGAGGGTCTGGCTGCTCGACGGCGCCGGCAAGGTTCTCGCCGAGCGGCGCGGCGATGACGGGCTGATCACCGCCCAGGCTAAAGGATTTTCGTCCATTCTCGAAGGGCATCTGGCTGCCTTGGGCGCAGCCGAGGCGCTGCCGGTCATCATTTGCGGCATGGCCGGTTCGCGCCAGGGCTGGCTGGAGGCACCCTATGTCAGCGTGCCGGCGCCGATCGGCGCTATTCTCGCCGGCGCTGCCCGCATTCCTGGCCAGCGCCGCGACATCCGCATCGTGCCCGGCCTTGCCCAGCGTCTGGCCGACGCCCCGGATGTCATGCGCGGCGAGGAGACGCAGCTTGCCGGCGCCGGTTTGCCGGCAAAGGGACGCCATCTCGTCTGCATGCCTGGCACCCATTCGAAATGGGTGCTGGTCGAGGACGGCTCTGTTGCCGGTTTCGGCACCTGGCCGACCGGCGAGCTGTTTTCGGTGCTGGCCGCGCACTCGATCCTGCGCCATTCGCTGGGCGAGCCGCCGAAGCCGGTTGCCGCCGAAAATCCATTTTTCCGGGAGTGGTGCCTGAAGGCGTTGGCCGAAGGCGGTGACATCGGTTCAAGACTGTTCTCGATCCGCGCCGCCAGCCTGCTGCAGGATCTGAAGCCCGAGGATGCCGCCGCCTGCCTGTCCGGCCTGCTGATCGGCGGCGAGATCGCTTCGGCAAGTCGCCGTTATGGGGCGAGTGCCGTGCCCGTCGTGCTGATCGCGTCGGGCGCACTCGGCAAGCTCTATGCCGACGCCCTCGGCCTTGCCGGGCTCGCGGTCAGGGTGGTCGACGCCGACGAGGCGGTGCGTGCCGGTCTTGCTGAAGCCGCGCGCGAAAATGGCATGATCGCTGGAAATGGAGTTGCCGCATGACCGAAACCGCACCTTTTCCAAAGCTCGAGCGGGGTCTGGTCGCCATCCTGCGTGGCCTCAAGCCAAGCGAGGCGGTGGCGATCGGCCAGGCGATCTTCGGCGCCGGTATCGAAGCGATCGAGGTGCCGCTCAACTCGCCCGATCCTTACGCCTCCATCGCCAGCATTGTCGGAGCGCTTCCTCCAACAGCCTTGGTCGGTGCCGGCACGGTGCTCAGCGCCGCCGATGTCGACGGCCTGCACAAGGCCGGCGGGCGGCTGCTGGTCAGCCCGAATATCGATGCCGAGGTCATGGGCCGGGCCATGCACTACGGCATGGTGACGATGCCCGGCGTGTTCACGCCGACCGAGGCATTTCAAGCAATCCGGCTCGGTGCCTCGGCATTGAAATTCTTCCCGGCGAGCGTGCTTGGCGCGGCAGGCATTTCGGCGATGCGCGCGGTGCTGCCGGCCAGTGTGCTGGTCGGCGCGGTCGGCGGCGTTTCAGATAAGGATTTTGCCGGCTACAAGGCAGCCGGCGTCAGCGTCTTCGGTCTTGGCTCCAGCCTCTTCAAGCCGGGCATGAGCGTCGACGAAGTGGCAGCGCGAGCGAAAGCCGCAGTTCAGGCCTGGGACGCGGCGTTTGGAGCGGCATGATGAGCGAGACCATTGTTTCGGTTTTTTCCGACCATGTCTGCCAACTCGGCGAGGGACCAAGCTATGACCCTGCCACCGACACGCTCTACTGGTTCGACATCGTCAACGGCCAGCTCCTCGAACAGCGCCTGTCGGGCGGTGCTGTCAAAATCCACGAGCTCGGTCAGATGGCCAGCGCCATCTGCATCATCGACGACCAACGCCAGCTGATCGCCACCGAGACCGGTCTGCATGTCCGCGACGTCGCGACCGGCAAGCTGACGCTGCACACGCCGATCGAGGCCGACAATGCGGTCACCCGCTCGAACGATTCACGCGTTCACCCTTGCGGCGCGCTGTGGGTCGGCACCATGGGCAAGGGCGAGGAGAAGGGTGCCGGTTCGATCTACTGGTTCTTCAAGGGCGAGCTGCGCCGGCTTTATGCCGACATTACTGTGCCCAACTCGATCTGCTTTTCCGAGGATGGGACGATCGCCTATTACACCGACACCAGCACCGGGCTGTTGATGCGCGTCGGCTGCGATCCGGTGACCGGACTGCCGGTTGGCGAACCGAAGGTCTTCGTCGACCACCGTTCGGCCAAGGGCTATATCGATGGTTCGGTGCTCGACCGTGACGGCATATTGTGGAACGCCTGCTGGGGCGGCAGCGTCGTCGAAGCCTATGGACCCGACGGCAAGCTCGTCCGTTCGGTGGCGATGCCGGCGACGCAGCCTTCCTGTCCGGCTTTCGTCGGCAGGAATGCCGACCGGCTGGCGGTCACCTCCGCCTGGTCGGGCAAGAGCGAGAAGCAGCGCCTGCTCGACCCGCAAGCCGGCATGACATTCATGCTCGACATTCCAGTCAATGGTCGCTTCGAGCCGCGTGTGCTGATTGGCTAGACCCATATCTAGCACTGTCGTGCAGGCGTCCAGCTGACGTCGGTTCCGCGAAAGCCGAATGCGCTCGCCGTGCGATGCTTGAACGCTTCATCGTTTCGCAGGAACGCTGAACCGCTCTATCTCTTTGTTTTGACGCAATTCCGGACGGAAAACCGTTTCACGCTTTTCCTGGAATTGCTTTAGGCAATCGTGCTGCCGGGAAATCGTTTCGATCATGTCAAGCCGCGAGCCGAAGCTGATCCTTGTCTACGAGCCAGAAAAGGCTTGCTTCGATCGGCTGGTCGCCGATAACCACGTGCCGGAGCGTGCCGCCGAAATCGCCTCCTATCTGGCGCAATCGACCGACTTCGCTGCTGAATTCGACGCACTTGCCGCCGCTTGCCAGAAGCGCGGCTTGTCATTTGCCCCGCTGGCGCTCGACGACGCCGCAAGCCTTCTCGGCGGCGAGGACCCGAAGACCACGCTTGTCTGGACGCTGACCGACGGCGTCGCCTATTTCCGCGGCGGCGCGGCACCGGCTCTGGCACGGCTGAATGGCCTCAAGGCGATCGGCGCCGACGATGCGCTGTTCGCGCTCTGTCAGGACAAGTTCCGGTCCGGCGCCGTGCTCGGCGCGCTCGGCTTGCCGGTGCCGCAGGCGGGCCTTGCCCGTGACGGCGCCTGGCTGGTCGCGCCGCCGGCTTCGCCCACCGGCTGGTTCGTCAAGCCGAACCGGCTCGGCGCCAAGATCGGCATCTGGCCAGATTCGCACTGCCACGATCTCGGCCACGCGCTGGAGCTTAGCCGGCGCGTCTTCGCCGCCTATCGCGACGATGTCATCGTCCAGCCCTATGTCGCCGGCCGCAACGCGCGCGTCAGTTTTCTCGGATTGAGGCCGGATACCGGCGTCGAGGCGCTGGGCATCGCCTTTGTCGATTCGGGCGGCGACTTCCAGACCATGCAGGACAGCCTGGCGCTTTACAGCGATGCCGGCGCAGCGGCGAAAGCTTCGGGAAAATATACCGAGCCGGTGCTGCTGCCGGTCGCCGGCAGCCAGCCTGAAGCCGATGCAAGAATCCGTCGCATCGCCGAACGCCTGATGGTCGGGCTTGGCCTGCGGGATGTGTTTTCCATCGATTTCCGGGTCGAAGCCGACGACAGCGTCCACCTCATCGAGTTCGAGGTCTGCCCCGGCCTGCCCTGCTTCGATTTCCGCGATTACTGTCGCCAGCAATGGGGCTTGAGCCTCGCCGATGCGATGGCGGAGGCAGCGGCGAATCGGCTTCTCGCCTAAATCCCCTCGACCAGCACGATTTCGCCCTCGGCCACCTTCTGGCGGATCGCGACAGCGCGCTGGTATTCGGGCGAGTGGTAGCAGTCATGCGCCGCCGCAAGCGACGGAAACTCGATGATCACGTTGCGGTCGCGGCCCGGCCCCTCGGCCTTCTCATGCGCGCCGCCGCGCGCCAGGAACTTGGCGCCGAAGCGGTCGAAGGCCGGTTTGGCGGCAGCGACATAGTCTTTGTAGCCTTCCGCATCGCGCACGTCGACGCGAGCGATCCAGTATCCCTTGGGCATGGTATTTCTCCTGGTTTTTGGCCGTGCGCGGACCGATTTTGAAAGTCGCTCCGGTGAGATGGCTGGGGGTGTTTTCGAGTGCCGGAGCGGAGCGTACTTAAAGTACGTGAGCACCGGAAGCGGAGAAAACGCCGTCAGACGGCTGCAGGAGCAAGTTTCGGAATTGGTCCTCAGGCCGAGCGCATTTCATCGAGGATCGCTTCCGCCGCCGCCCGCCTGTCGGCCGCTCCGACGATCGGCCGGCCGATGACGAGATGGCTGGAGCCGTTGCGGATCGCCTGCGCCGGCGTCACCACCCGTTTCTGGTCGCCATGGTCGCTGCCCTTCGGCCGGATTCCCGGCGTCACCACGGCCAGGTCGGGGCCGACGATGCGGCGCACCGCCTCGGCTTCTTCGGCCGAGCAGACGATGCCGCCCATGCCGGCATGCAGCGCCTGCTCGGAGCGCCTCAGCACCAGTGTATGCGGATCATACTCATAGCCGGCGTCGATCACGTCCTGCTCGTCCATCGAGGTCAGCACGGTGACCCCGAGTAGGCAAAGGTCGCTGCCCCTGGCAGCCTCGACCGCCGCCTTCATCGTCTTCGGATAGGCATGGATGGTCAGCATGCTCATGCCCATCCTGGCGATGTTTTCGACCCCCTTGGCCACCGTGTTGTCGATGTCGAGCAGCTTCATGTCGAGAAAGATCCTGGTGCCGCCGCTGGCCAGCTCGCGGGCGAAGTCGAGCCCGCCGGCAAAGGCGAGCTGGTAACCGATCTTGTAGAAGGAGACGATCCCGTCGAGCTCGCGCACCGCTTTCTCGGCCTCCTTCAGCGTCGGCAGGTCGAGGCCGACGATCAGCCTTTCCTGCATCGTGTCGGCATGCGCGGCGTCCGGGATCATGCCTCGATCCGCGTCGACAGCATGCGCGAGGTTTCGATCAGCGTTCGGCATAGGTGCTCCATCGATTGGCGTAGTCTCTCGTCCCTGAACTTGCCCTCGTCGTCGAAGGCGTAGCCGCCCTCCGGCACCGAGCATTCCGGTGTCACCACCTCCATCCGGCAGCGTACCAGAACGGCGCGCAGATGGTTGATGCAGCGTATCCCGCCGAAGGGTCCGTTGGAAGACGAGCAGAGGCCGGCGACCTTGCCGGCAAGTGGCCTGAACGTCCGGCCGCCATCCTTGCGCAGCTGGCTCACCCAGTCGATGCTGTTCTTGAGCAACGGTGGAATGGAGCCGTTATATTCGGGCGTCGCGACCAGCAGCCCGTCATGGGCGGCGATCATCCGGCCGAGCTTGAAAGCATTGTCGGGAATGCCTTCTTCCTTTTCCAAATCCTGGTCGAGGATCGGCAACGGATAGTCGGCGAGCGAGATGCGGGTCACCTCGGCGCCCTGCATGGCAAGTTCCTTCTGTGCCACGTCGGCGGTCCTGCCGCTATAGGCGCCGCTGCGCACCGAACCGGCGACGACGAGAATTTTCGGGATCACAGCCATGGGTCTGCCTTGTCACCCGATGGGTATAAGACAAGTGCCATTCAAACCCAACGCTTCAATTCATGCGGCCCCGCGTCGGTAGATCCAAAGCTGCGTCGGCGGAATGTTGCGGATGACGAAATGGAAATGCTCGACCGTATAGTCGCCGCGGCCCGGCGGGATCGGCGACAGCGGCCCGTAAGTCAGCTGCACGATCGGCCGGCCCGCCGGGATACGGTCGAGCAGGCTCTCGACATAGGCGATGCGCTGGGCGACAGGGAAATTGAGCAGCGGCACCCCCGATATCACGGAATCGAAGATCAGGTCGCGCTTGTCGCCGAGCGTCGCGTCGAGATTGAAGGCGTCGCCCTCGATGACGTTGACGCCTGGATAAAGCTGGCGCAGATGGCGCACGAAATCAGTGGAATATTCGACCGCGTAGAGATTCTCAGGCTTAATGCCCTGGGCGAGGATGGCGCGGGTGATGACGCCTGTACCGGGTCCGACCTCGAGCACCGGCAGGCCGGATGTCGGATCGACGATCGAGGCCATCTTGCCAGCGGTGATGGAACTGGTCGGGACGATCGAACCGACCGCCTTCGGCTTGTCGATCCAGCCCTTGAAGAACTTCAGCTCGTCGTCGAACTTTTCCGCCAGCGTCTTTCGCAGTCCGGGACTACGCGTCATCGAAAGTCCTCCTCAACGCTCCCTCGCATGCTACTTAGCAGTTACGAGGTGCAAGACAAGGCGAATCCCCGGATAAGGTGTTGATGACGCTCGGGAAGCGTTTTCCAGGGATCAGCTTCAGTGCTCGCCGAACGTTTCGAAAAAGTCTTTCATGCGGGCGAAAAATCCGCTCGACTGAGGCGAATTGTCCTTTGAGGAAAGCTGCTCGAATTCCTCCAGCAATTCGCGCTGACGGCGCGAAAGGTTCTGCGGCGTCTCAACCACGGTCTGGATGTAGAGGTCGCCGATATTGGGCTGGCGCAGCACAGGCATGCCCTTGCCCTTGAGGCGGAACTGGCGACCGTTCTGGGTGCCTTCCGGCACCTTCACCTTCGTCTGGGTACCGTCCAGTGTCGTCACCTCGAACGAGCCGCCAAGCGCTGCCGTCGTCATCGAGATCGGCACCTTGCAATAAAGATCGGCCCCGTCGCGCTGGAAGAATTCGTGCGGCTTGACCGCGAGGAAGATGTAGAGATCGCCCGACGGGCCGCCGCGCAGGCCGGCCTCGCCCTCATTGGCCAGCCGGATGCGGGTGCCATCCTCGATGCCGGCAGGGATGTTTACCGACAGCGAGCGCTCCTCGGTGACACGGCCCTGGCCGGCGCATTTCGGGCACGGATCCTTGATGGTCTGGCCGCGCCCCTGGCATTGCGGGCAGGTGCGCTCGATCGAGAAGAAGCCTTGCGTGGCGCGCACCTTGCCGTGGCCGTTGCACATCGAGCAGGTGACGGGCTGGGTGCCAGGCTTGGCGCCGCTGCCCGAGCATTCCGAGCAGGAAATCGAGGCTGGCACCCGAATCTGCGCGGTCTTGCCGGAAAATGCCTCTTCCAGCGTAATTTCCATATTGTAGCGCAGGTCGGCGCCGCGCTCGCGGCCGCCGGACGAGCGGCGCTGGCGCCCGCCCATCATGTCGCCGAAAATGTCTTCGAAAATGTCGGCGAAGCCGCCGGCGCCAAAGCCTTGCGCCCCGCCATTCATACCGCCGTGCTCGAAGGCGGCGTGGCCGAAGCGATCATAGGCGGCGCGCTTCTGCGGGTCCTTCAGTGTCTCGTAGGCTTCGTTGATTTCCTTGAACTTGTGCTCGCAGGCATGGTCGCCTGGGTTGCGGTCGGGATGGAACTGCATGGCGAGCTTGCGAAAAGCGCTCTTGAGCTCCTTCTCGTCGGCGCCCTTTTGCACGCCTAGCGTTTCGTAAAAATCAGCTTTCATGTTTTCCCGCAGTCCGGATAGTCAACGTCTTGAAGCATCGTTGCGTCGTTTGCCGGCACGCTGTTCCGATTTAGGTGTGATGGAGCCGCGATGCCAGTGTCTACGAGGCTTTGTCCGCATTTTTTCGGGCAGCTCAGCGTTTTTTCCGGCAAAGGGTTGCAAAAAAGCCCGGCTGTGCGCCGGGCTTTTTCCCTTACCTGTACCGTCAGGCGGTTCAGGCCGACTTCTTCTTCTCGTCGTCTTCGTCGATTTCCTCGAAGTCGGCATCGACGACGTCACTGTCCTTGGCGGCATCAGCCTTGGCGTCGGCCTCGGCGGCTTCCTTCTGCGAAGCCTCGTACATGGCCTGGCCGAGCTTCATCGAGACTTCGGCGAGCGTCTGCGTCTTGGCCTCGATCTCGGTCACATCGTCGCCTTCGGCAGCGGTCTTCAGCGCCGCGATCGCATCGGCAATCGCCGTGCGGTCGGCCTCGGAAACCTTCTCGCCGTATTCCTTCAGAGACTTCTCCGAGGAATGCACCAGCGCCTCGGCCTGGTTGCGGGCCTCGACCAGCGCGCGCCGCTTCTTGTCGGCTTCGGCATTGGCCTCGGCGTCCTTGACCATCTTCTCGATGTCGGCGTCCGAAAGGCCGCCGGACGCCTGGATGCGGATCTGGTGCTCCTTGCCGGTGCCCTTGTCCTTGGCCGAGACGTTGACGATGCCGTTGGCGTCGATGTCGAAGGTGACCTCGATCTGCGGCACGCCGCGCGGCGCAGGCGGGATGCCGACCAGATCGAACTGGCCGAGCGCCTTGTTGTCGGCGGCCATTTCACGCTCGCCCTGGAAGACGCGGATGGTCACCGCCGACTGCGAATCCTCGGCCGTGGAGAACACCTGGCTCTTCTTTGTCGGAATCGTCGTGTTGCGTTCGATCAGCCGCGTGAATACGCCGCCCAGCGTCTCGATGCCGAGCGACAACGGCGTCACGTCGAGCAGCAGCACGTCCTTGACGTCGCCCTGCAGCACGCCGGCCTGGATAGCGGCGCCCAACGCGACGACCTCATCCGGGTTGACGCCCTTGTGCGGCTCCTTGCCGAAGAACTGCTTCACGATCTCCTGGATCTTGGGCATACGGGTCATGCCGCCGACCAGGACGACTTCGTCGATTTCGCCGGCCTTCAGGCCGGCATCCTTGAGCGCCGCCTTGCAAGGATCGATCGTGCGCTGGACGAGATCCTCGACCAGGCTCTCGAACTTCGCCCGCGTCAGCTTCAGCGTCAGGTGCTTGGGGCCGGTGGCATCGGCGGTGATGAAGGGCAGGTTGATCTCGGTCTGCGTGGTGGACGACAGCTCGATCTTGGCCTTTTCAGCCGCTTCCTTGAGGCGCTGAAGGGCGAGCTTGTCGTTCCGCAGGTCGATGCCCTGTTCCTTCTTGAACTCGGCCGCCAGATATTCGACCAGACGCATGTCGAAATCCTCGCCCCCGAGGAAGGTGTCGCCATTGGTCGACTTCACCTCGAACACGCCGTCGCCGATTTCGAGCACCGAAATATCGAACGTGCCGCCGCCAAGGTCATAGACGGCAATCGTCTTGCCTTCCTTCTTGTCCAGTCCATAGGCAAGTGCTGCCGCCGTCGGCTCGTTGATGATGCGCAGCACTTCGAGGCCGGCGATCTTGCCGGCATCCTTGGTCGCCTGGCGCTGGGCGTCGTTGAAATAGGCCGGAACGGTGATGACTGCCTTCTCGACCTTCTCGCCGAGATAGGCCTCCGCCGTTTCCTTCATCTTCTGCAGGATCATCGCCGAGATCTGGCTAGGCGACTGCTTCTTGCCGCCGGCCTCGACCCAGGCGTCGCCATTGTCGCCCTTGACGATCTTGTAGGGGACAAGCTTCTTGTCCTTCTCCGTCACCGGATCGTCGTAGCGGCGGCCGATCAGGCGCTTGACCGCGAAAATGGTGTTCTCAGGATTGGTAACCGCCTGGCGCTTGGCCGGCTGGCCGACGAGGCGCTCGCCGTCGCTGTTGATGGCGACGATGGAAGGGGTCGTGCGGGCGCCTTCCGCATTCTCGATCACCTTGGATTCCTTGCCGTCCATGATGGCGACACAGGAGTTGGTTGTTCCCAGATCGATACCGATTACTTTTGCCATTTCTCTAATCTCTCCGCTAAGCAGGCTCTCAGGACCCGTACAGGCGTTCCGACGAAAGCCCCTGTTCACAAGAAATTCCGCTCCGGCAACCGGCATTCGGCGCTGGACGGCTTGGCGCGTATATAAGAACAGGCTGCGTGGCGCGCAAGCATTCTGCGCAAGGCGTTCACCATTCATCGCGGTTGATCGGATTCGGGACCGGCAGGCCCGTATTTTCCGACGGTGATCCAGCCGGCCCGGCCCCGGCCCATGAACCTTTCCGCCTCGCCCCGCGACTGACGCTCAGGTGCCGCGTGGTGCGGCCCCGGAAAGGAAAGCCCCATGACCACAGATCCAGAGGCTCCATGGTCTCCGGGAACAGCAGGAGCTCAGCGCGACCATCGCCTTCGGGACCGGGTCGATGCGCTGGGCTTTTCGCCGGTTCCGTTGACCCTGCGCGGACCCAGGCGTATCGTGACGTTGAGGAAAGCAGACAATTCGATCAGGGATGAACGTGCCGGAACGCCGCGCCTTGCCCTGATTTGCGCGCCGGGACCGGATGTTTCTCCCATGACCTGTGGGGGGAGATCCATGTCTTGCGACCACGGCGCGTTCGTGCGCTCTCGTGCCGGCCGTTTGCGCCGCGCCATCGAGGCTGCCAGCGGATTGTCGATCCTGGCGCTCGCCGCTGGGCTCTGGCTCGGTGGCTCGGCACAGGCTCAGGAAACCCGGATCATCTATCCCGGCTCGATGGCAATGACCGGATTCTCCGGCACCATCATTCCCAATTTCGAGGAAGGCCTGCCGCCGGGCGTCGATCCCGTCGACGAAACCTTCATCGACACGGCGCGCGCGACCTTGCGCATCTTCGACGTCTCAAGGCTGGGCGGGCCGGCGTCTGGCCAATTGGTCTTCACCCCGCCACCGTTCGAGGTCACGGCCGGGCAAATCGGCCAGGTGTTCGGCATCACCTACGACGACGGCGTGCGCGACGGCGTTCCATCGGCCATTCCAAACCTCTATGCCGGCGCCACGTCGCTGCACGGCATCCGCATAGTCACGCCAGACGGCGACGCCGACGGCCGGCCGGAGCGGCAGCGCCGCGGCACGGCTGACGCTGTCTTCATGGACGGCCAGTTCGGCACCGAAAACGGCGGCGGCCCCGGAACGATCTGGAAGATCGACGGCATCACCGGCGCCGTCTCGAAATTCGCCGATATCGACGCCAATAGCGGTCCCGGCATCGGCGACGTCACTTTCGACAATATCCACCGCCAGTTCTTCGCCAGCGATCTCGATACCGGCCTCATCCACCGCATCGACGCCAATGGCGCGCTGCTCGACACGTTCGACCACGGCATAGCCGGCCGCCCGGCGCACGGGCTTGCCGCCCTTGCCGACGACGGCTCGGTGATTGACATCCAGGGTGCTGCCTTCGATAGCGAGGACCCCGACAGCTGGGGCTACACGCAGGACGAGCGCCGCGTCTGGTCGGTCGCCTATCGTGGCGGCCGGCTCTATTATTCGGTCGGTGATAAGGCGGAGATCTGGTCGGTGGGCGTTGCCGGCGACGGCAGTTTCGCCGGCGACCCGCGCTGGGAACTGACGGTCAAGGCCGACAAGGATTACGCGGTCACCGACATCGCCTTCGACAACGAAGGCTTCATGTACCTGGCCCAGCGCGGCCCGGTGGAGAACCGCTACGACTACAGCCAGTTCGCCGATTCCGGCAAGGGTGAGGTCATCCGCTACTGGCGCGAAAATACGGACGATCCGGCGACGGAATCGGCCTGGGTGGAAGTGCCGCAGGAATATGCGGTCGGCTTCCCGCAAGACAACCGACAGTCGGCCGGCGGCCTCGACCTGCAATATGGCTACGATGCCGAAGGCAATCTCGATATCGGCGTCTGCACTGACACGCTGGTCGATACCGGCGACAAGTTGCGCGACAACCCGGAGCTTGCCGAACAACTCGCAGCCGGCGGGCCGCTCGCCGTGCACGGCGTGCAAATCACGCCGACGGCACTGGCCAAGCCGGCCAACATGCCGCCTTTCGGCTCGTGGTTCGTCGACTTCGACAATTATTTCGAAGACCCGGAAGTCGAAGGCCATGTCGGCGACGTCGAGGTCTGGCGCCCCTGCGAGGGCCGTGCCGGCTATTACGAGCAGGTGCCGGGCGGCTATCTGCCGCCGTTCTATCCGCCGGACTTTCCGCCCCCCGGCAATCTGCCTCCTTGCCTCGATGTCGAGGATGTCAGGTATTTCTGCACACCCTCCGGCCTCGAGGCCGATCTCTATCTCCATGACCATGCCGGCTTTGGCGGCGATTCGATCAAGGCTCTGTCCAGGACGCCTGGCGTTGGGGTGACTTCACCTCTGTCGCATGCGCCCGGCGCGCCATACACGATCGGCATCACCGGCCATTACCCTGGCGATACGGTCGACGTCGGGCTCTGCTTCTACAGGCAGTCCGATAGCGACAAGGGTGGCTACTACCCTTGCTGCAAGATGACCTTGCCGCTCAGAACCCCAGCCGTCAGCTGCGAACCGTGAGGAGGGGAAGATGAGCAATCTCGCATTTTTCCCGCCTGCGACGAGCAGCCAATCAACCGGCAAACAATCATTCGTCATCGAGACCATCATGAAACCCCTGTCACTCGCCAGGCGCGGTGTGCGCTGGCTGATGGCGGCCGGTATCGCGGTCGCCATGCTGAGTCCGCTGCAAGGCTTCGCTGAAGACCTTGCTCCGGCCAAGACCAAGCCTGCCGATGCGGGCATCTACACTGCCGTTACAGATCCCAGGCTCGATTTCGACAATCCTCGCATCGTCAATCCGGAGCCGGGCCGGATCGTGCCCTTGTTCACCAAGAAAGGCACCCAGAGAGGCTGCGACTATGTCGTATACTCGCTGAGCTTTGGCTTGCGCGGCAATCCGCAGGGTTTTGCCAGCCCGGACCTCGCCGCCATGCTGAAAAAGGTCAGGCTCGATTTCAGGGACCAACTCCCGCACGGCCTGCGCATCGTCGGCGTGCATGTGACCGGCGACGGCACCGATGCGTCCGACGGACCGCTGCCTGGTGCTGCGATCAGCAGTTCGGCTGGCCCGGACGATACCGCGACGGTGTCCGATTTCCGGATTTCCGCCAGCGATCTCGACGGCATCGGCGCTGCGAACGAGCGCGTCGTCACCTTCCAGATCACCGCCAAGATTGACCATGCGGCGTTTCCGTCGCCGACGACCGTTCACAACCAGAGCGTGCTTAAGGTGAGCCGCGAACGCGGCGCCGGCGTCGAAATCCCGTCGCAGGATCCGGGCAAGCCGGACGACGGCAATTATCTCACGGGTGCAAAGACGTCGATCAAGATCGACGTCACCAGGTGCAACCCGCCGCCTCCACCTCCCGGCAAGGAATGCTTCAAGGTGGAGCGCGGCACGGTCGATTGCGTGCCCGGCGGCGGCGCCTTCATCTACCACATGCCGGTCGGCCCAGAGATGGCTGGCAAATGGGTGCAGCTTTCGACGACGACACCCGGCATCACCATCATTCCCGACACGCAATTGGTGCCGGCCGGCGGCGGTGTGCTCAATTGGAAGATCGTCGGCGCTTCACCCGGCGACGTCATCCACATCATCGTCACCGGTATCGAAACCTATGCCGGCCCGAGGGAGGGCTGGGGCCTGTGCTGTACGCAGACTGTCGATATCGTCATCCCGCGTGATCAGCGCTGCCCACCGAAGGACAAGGAACCGGATCTGAAAGTCGAAAAGCGCGCCGACGTGCAACGTTGCACGATGGGTGGCGGCTGCGACTTCACCATCAGGGTCACCAATGTCGGCGATGCACCCTACCACGGCAAGATCGTGCTCAACGAAGTCACCCTGCCGGCCGGCTCCACCCTCGATTCAGGGCCGAACCCGCCTTGGGTCTGCGCGCCTGGAACCACCCCGATGATTTGCACTCATCCGGTGACCACGCTCAATCCGGGTGCCTCTGTCGACCTCAAGCTCGGCTTCAAGCCGGCCGCAGGCTGGCGAGGCAGCGCCTTGCGCAACTGCGCCACTTACAATTACGGCGCCAGCGGCAAGCCGCTTTTCGGCAGCCAGCAAAACGATCGCGGCTGTGCTTCGATCCCGGTCTGCCGGCGTGGCGATCGTGACCGCAACTGCCGGCCGCCGGTGGAGAAGAAGGTCGACCTGATCCTGAAGAAGCGCGCCCGCACCGAATTCTGTTCGGCCGATGGCGTCTGCACCTTCGTGGTCGACATAATCAACAATGGCAGCGTCCCCTATAATGGGCCGCTGACGGTCGTCGATACCTATCCGGGCGGCGTGCCGGCATCCTCGACCTTCGGCCCGACGCCGCCATGGACATGCGGACCGAACGGCCCCGGCCAGTTCCGCTGCGACAATGCCGGCATCGTGCTGTTGCCTGGCGCCTCGACGCCGATCTTCGTCAGGGCGGTGATGCCGGCCAACTACCGGCCCGACAGTGTCGAGAACTGCGCCGAGGTGAAAGCTATTCCCGGTGAGAACGACATCACCAACAACAGGGCCTGCGCCAAGGAACGCATCCGTCATCCGAATGCCGGCCAGCCGGCCCTGCGCATCACCAAGGTTTGCAATGGTTCGCTGGCCGGTGCTGCGGTCGTTTCCTGCCGCATTACCGTCATCAGTCTCGGCACCACTGCCCCGGCCGGTCCGGTACGGGTCAACGATGCCGCGACGCTGATAGCCGGCGGAGCGCCGGTCCAGATCCAGACCGTCACCCCAGACGGCGCGGAATGGACTTGCGGACCGGTTCCGGCCAATGCGCTGTCGTGCCAGATTCCCGGCGCCGTCATGACGCCTGGAACCAGCCGCCATTTCGACGTGACGGTTGCCGCGAACGGCGAATTCGAGAACTGCGCACGCGGCTCCTACGGCCCGGCTCCGGGAGACGACATCGTCTATCCGATCGGCCAGGCCTGCGCCAAGGGCAGCGGCGCCTCGACCATCCGCGTCGAGAAGACCGGTGATGCCGAGTGCAAGCCCGGCCAGCCCTGCTCGTTCGAGATCACCATCACGAACGATGGCGCGAGCGCCTTCTCCGGTCCGGTTCGCCTCGGCGATGCGATCGGCGTCGAAGGCCTCGGCCGGCTGGAAGGCGTTGCGATTACCTCGATCGATCCGCCCTTCGGCTGCTCGCCGGAGCCGGCAATCTTGCCTCTGTCCTGCATCGCCCAACTCACGCTCGGCGCCGGGGAAAGCCACGTGCACACGGTGACCGTGATCATTCCGGACGATGGCCGTCTGGCCAATCTGCAGGGCACTGTCAACGGCCAGAACTGTGTCGGCGTGCTGTCCCCGAACACGCCGGTGCAAGGCGGTGGCGACGTGCTGTCCCGCGGTGCGGCCGACGTGCAGGGTGATCGCGGCAAGGCCTATGCCTGCCATCCCTTCACCATCAGGAATGAGGTGAAGAAGGAATGCTCGCAAGGCTTCGTCATGAACGACGCCGGCAACTGCGTCTGCCCGCCCGGCACGACCTTCCGCAATGGCCAATGCTCGTCCGGGGGCGGCACGGTCATCGTGCCGAAGCCAAAACCTTGCGTTCTGCTCAAAGGCCAGATCCGTACCGAAGACGGACGCTGCGTCTGTCCGCGCGGAACCGAGCTGGAGAACGGCGCTTGCGTGGGCAGCAAGCCGCAGCCCGGGCAGTGCACCATCCGTGGCCAGATCCACGACGCTGCCGGCGATTGCGTCTGCCCGCGGGGCACCGAAGTCAAAGGCAATGCCTGCCGGCCAATCCAGCCAAAACCCGAGCAGTGCACCATTCGGGGCCAGATCCATAACGCCGCTGGCGATTGCGTCTGCCCGCGGGGTACGGAAGTCAGGGGCAATGTCTGCCGGCCAATCCAGCCGAAGCCGGAGCAGTGCACCATCCGCGGCCAGATCCACGACGCCGGAGGCGATTGCGTCTGCCCGAAAGGCACGGAAGTGCAAGGCAATGCCTGCAGGCGCAAGAAGCCTGTTGTGGTGGAGTGCTCGATACCTGGTCAGATCCACAACAAGCGTGGCGTCTGCGTCTGCCCGCGTGGGACAGAGCTGCGCGACGGCGCCTGCCGCAAACCGCGGCTGGAGTGCGCACCGGGCGCGCGGCCGATTAATGGCCAGTGCCAGCCGATCCGTAAACCGAGCCTGCTGCTGAATCCAGATGTTCTTCAGCAGCTGCCAAGGCGCAAGCCGCAGCTCGAGCAATAGGATCGCACGCGAACTTCAAAACGGTGATCATTCGATCAAGAAAACCCCGCCGGAGCGATCCGGCGGGTTTTTCTTTGGCTGGCAGATGAAAGAGCAGCGAAAACCTGAAGCCGTGGCATCAGCGGAAGGACAAACCGGCTTCCACTTTCCGGACTCGACTCATGGTCTAGGCAGGCGATACAGAGGGGCCGTAAACCGAGGCGTTCGGGAAAACCGCGTCATGAGCAAAAAAACCCTGATCGCGCCATCGGTGCTGGCTTCCGATTTCTCGAAGCTCGGCGACGAGGTCGAGGCGGTGGCGGCCGCCGGCGCCGACTGGATCCACCTCGACGTCATGGACGGGCATTTCGTCCCGAACATCACCTTCGGGCCGCCGGTGATCAAGGCGATCCGCAACCGCACCAAGGCTTTCTTCGACTGCCATCTGATGATCGCCCCGGCCGACCCCTATCTGGCCGCCTTCGCAGAGGCCGGCTGCGATGGCATCACAGTGCACGCCGAAGCCGGGCCACATCTCGACCGGTCGCTGCAAACGGTCAAAAACCTTGGCAAGAAGGCCGGCGTGTCACTCAACCCCGCGACACCGGAGACGATGATCGAATACGTGCTCGACCGGCTCGATCTTATCCTGATCATGACGGTCAATCCGGGCTTCGGCGGCCAGGCCTTCATTCCGGCGATCGTAGACAAGGTGAAGCGGGTGAAGGCGCTGATCGGTGACAGGCCGATCCGGATCGAGATCGACGGCGGCATTTCGCCGGAAACTGCGCCCCTGGTCACCGCCGCCGGCGCCAGCGTGCTGGTCGCCGGTGCGGCCATTTTCAAGGGCGGCAGCGTCGCAGCCTATCGGGCAAACATCGAGGCAATCAGGGCAGCGGCGGACAAGGCGGCCGGCTGACCGCCGCCGTTCGGCCGGAGACAGCCGCTCGGGGGGACTTTTGAGCAACCATCTGTTCGATGCTTTCCGTGCCCGGATGCCCACGCCCGGACGCCTTTTGATGGAGGCAGAGGACGGGCGCTCGATCAGCTATGGCGAAATGCTGGCGCGCTCCGCTCAACTGGCACATGTGCTGTCGCAGCTGGGTGTCGAAGCCGGCGACCGCGTCGCCGTTCAGGTCGAGAAGAGCCCGGAGGCCATTTTCCTCTATCTCGCCTGTCTGCGTGCCGGCGCGATCTTCCTGCCGCTCAACACCGCCTATACGCTGACCGAACTCGACTACTTCTTCAGGGATGCCGAACCGCGACTGATCGTCTGCGACCCGGCGCGAGTGACCGAGATCGGCGTTTTGGCGCAGGCCTCGGGCGCTGCGGTCGTGACACTCGGCAGCAAGGGCGAGGGTTCGTTGACCGATCGCGCCTCCGAGACGGCCATGGACTTCCACGACGTGGCGCGCGGACCGGACGACCTTGCTGCGATCCTCTACACATCCGGCACCACCGGCCGTTCGAAAGGCGCCATGCTCAGCCACGAAAACCTCGCCTCCAATGCGCGGGTGCTGGTCGACCTCTGGCGCTTCACTGCCGCAGACGTGCTGATTCACGCGCTGCCGGTTTTCCACACGCATGGCCTTTTCGTCGCCACCAATGTCGTCCTGATGGCCGGCGCCTCGATGCTGTTCGAAACCAAATTCGACCCGGCCCGCATCGTCTCGCTGCTGCCGCGGGCCACCGTGCTGATGGGCGTGCCGACCTTCTACGTCCGCCTGCTGCAGCAGGACGGTTTGAACCGGCAAGCGGCGAAAAACATCCGCCTGTTCATTTCCGGCTCGGCGCCGCTTTTGGCCGAGACGCACAGAGCCTGGCGAGAGCGCACCGGCCACGCCATCCTCGAGCGCTACGGCATGACCGAGACCAACATGAACACGTCGAATCCTTATGATGGCGAGCGGCGTGCCGGCACGGTCGGGTCTCCCCTGACCGGCGTTTCCCTGCGCATCACCGACCCCGAGAGCGGCGAAACACTTGCCAAGGGCGATGTCGGCATGATCGAGGTGAGGGGTCCCAATGTCTTTTGCGGCTACTGGCGCATGCCGGAAAAGACCAAAGCGGAGTTCCGTGACGACGGTTTCTTCATCACCGGCGATCTCGGACTGATCGATGCTGACGGCTATGTCCACATCGTCGGCCGCGGCAAGGACCTGATCATTTCCGGCGGCTACAATATCTATCCAAAGGAAGTCGAGAGCGAGATCGACGCACTGCCTGGCGTCGCCGAAAGCGCTGTCATCGGCGTTGCCCATCCGGATTTCGGCGAAGGCGTCACCGCTGTCGTGGTGAGGGCGCTGGGCTCGACCATCAGCGCCGCAGGGATCGTCGAGGCCATCGCCGGGCGCCTCGCTAGGTACAAGCATCCGAAACGGGTGATCTTCGTCGACGAACTGCCGCGCAACACGATGGGCAAGGTGCAGAAGAACCTGCTGCGCGAAGCCTACAAGGACCTCTATACGTCCAAAGCCGGCTAACCCTAACGAGCAGGGCTGCCTGCAAAAACCCTGGCACCATCGATCCAGACGCTTTTAATGTCCAGATCGTCCGACAGCGAAACGATGTTGGCCGCGGTACCGTTGGCGAAGCGCCCGAGCCGGTGCGATTGGCCGATCGCCTGCGCCGGATAGAGCGAGGCCATGCGCAAGGCTTCGTCGAGGTCGAGGCCGACGACGCGGTGCATGAAGCGCACCGCGGAAATCATGTCGAGATCCGCGCCCGCCAGCGTGCCGTCGGCAAGTGTCAGCCTGCCATCCTTGCGGTGGATGGTGCGGCCGTTCAGCGTGAACGAGGTCATGTCGGTGCCGATCGTCGCCATGGCATCGGTAACGAGCAGGATCTTGCCCGGCCCCTGCTTGGCGCGCAAGGCGATGGCCATGGTGGCCGGATCGACATGGATACCGTCGGCGATGATGCCGGCATAGAATGTGCCTGTATCGATTGCGGCGCCCGCCAGCCCCGGCTCGCGATTGCCGATCTGGCTCATCGCATTGAACAGATGGGTGACCACCGTTGCGCCGGCCTCGGCTAAGGCGCGAGCCGTGGCATAGCCGGTATCGGAATGGCCGATGCTGACGACAATGCCGGCCTTGCTAAGCGCCGACACCTGGCTGGCCTCGACGGATTCGGGCGCCACCGTCGTCAGCAGCACGGGCAGGTCTTTCCGTGCGGCGATCAGCATCGTCTGGTCGGAGTCTAGCATCGGCCGGATCAAAGCCGGGTCATGTGCGCCCTTGCGGGCGATCGACAGATGCGGCCCTTCGAGGTGCAGGCCCAGGAACCCCGACACCTTCCTCCGTGCCGCTTCGGCTCCGGCCGCAACCGCCGCGGCGGTGATCTCGGACGTGTCGGTGATCAGCGTCGGCAACAGCGCCGCCGTGCCGAAGGGTGCGTGCGCCCGGCAGATGGTCTCGATCGAGGCGACGTCCGGATGGTCGTTGAGCATGACGCCGCCGCCGCCATTGACCTGCAGATCGACGAAGCCAGGCGCCAGCATGCCGCCACCGGTCTCGATACGCGCAACATCGGATGGAATGGCACCGGCGGCAACAATGGCCTCGACGAGGCCGTCGCGCACGACAAGCGCCGCATTGTCGTGCCAGTCGTCGCCATCGAAAATCCGGGCGCCAGTCAGGGCAAAACGGTCGCTCATAGGGTTTCCGTTACCTTGCGCAGATTGGGCGGCGTGTCGGGGTCGAGGCCGCGATGGCGGGCAAAAGCCTCGACGAAACCATAGAACGACACGATCAGCGTCAGCGGGTCGGTCAGCGGATGACCGGTTGCGACATGCGGCAGGCGCTGAGCGCTCTTTGCCTTGTTCGACGTCACAAAGACGGCAGCGCCCTTGCCGGCCAGGCTGTCGGCGGCATCGGCCACCGATGGCTCGGACGCATCGCGAGCAGCCAGCGCCAGCACCGGGAAACCGGGACCGACCAGCGCCAGCGGGCCGTGCATGACCTCGGCGGCACTATAGGCTTCCGCATGCATGGCGCAGGTTTCCTTGAATTTCAGCGCCGCCTCGTTGGCGATGGCCGCCGACGGGCCGCGACCGAGAATGAACAGCGACTTTTGCGTCTCCAGCGCCCCGGCCAGCGCCATCCAGTCGCAGGCGATCGCCTTGCGAAAATGCTCCGGCAAGCGCGCGAGCGCCACCAGAAGTTTGTCGTCGCCGGTGCAATGCGCCATCAAGGCGAGTCCTGCGACGGCTGAATTGACGAAGGTCTTCGTCGCCGCGACGCTGCGCTCCGGTCCGGCCAGGATGTCGATCGCGTAGTCCGAAGCCCGCGCCAGCGGCGAATCGGCGGTGTTGGTGATGGCGACGGTCAGCGAACCGCCGGTCCTCGCCGCTTGCGCCATTGCAACGATGTCCGGGCTCTTGCCGGACTGCGAGATCGCCAGGCAGGCCGAGCCGCCCAGCTTCAGCTTGGCGCCATAGATCGAGGCGATCGACGGGCCGACCGATGCAACCGCCAGCCCGGCGGTCAACTCCACGGCATATTTCATGAAGGTCGCGGCATGGTCGGACGAGCCGCGCGCCACGGTGACGACGAAATTCGGGTCGCGCTCGCGAATGCCGCGTCCAGCTTCCGTCAGCACCGCGGCCGAGCCATCGAGCAGACGGGCGGTGGCCTCCGGGATCTCCTCGATCTCGCGCCGCATATGGGTCGTTGTCGCGGTCATGGCCGGCCCTCTTCGCCCGGCCCGCTCAGCCGGAGTTCGGCGACAAAATCATAGGCGTCGCCCCTGTAGATGGAGCGGGTAAACTCGATCACCTTGCCGCTCGCCAGATAGGAGATACGCTCGATGTGCAGGCCGGCAATGCCCGGCGGTACTTCCAGCAGCTGTGCGTCGCTATCGCCGAGATTGGTGGCGGAAATGCGCTGCACCGCCCGCACCGGCCTGTTGCCGGTCTTTTCCAACGCGGCGTAGAGCGACGAACCAATCGCCGCCGGATCGGGCAGCACGCTTGTCGATAGCGAGGCGCGCTCGATCGCCAGCGGCGTGTCGTTGGCGATACGAAGGCGCGCCACGCGCGCCACCAATTCGTTCGACGCCAGGCCGAGCACCATCATCTCGTCGGGCGACGGCGGATAGAGGCCGCGGTCGAGCCAAGCCGAACGCACCGCCATGCCGCGCCGTGCCATGTCCTCGGTAAACGAGGTCAGCATCGACAGCGACTGCTCGACGCGCTCCATACGTGGCGCAACGAAGGTACCGGAACCATGGCGCTGGACGAGGATGCCGCCCTTGACCAGGTCCTGCACCGCCTTGCGCACGGTGACGCGCGAAATGTCGGCCTTGCTAGCGATGTCGCGCTCGGAAGGCAGCGCATCGCCAGGTCCGATCAGCCCGCGTTTGACCGCATCCTCGATACTCTTCCTGAGCTGCAGATAGAGCGGCGCGCCACTCTGCGACGATTGTTTCAGCGCCGCGAATATCTGGTCGGCGGCCTCACTCATCGAGCTGCCTCCGCCGTGTTTGCGAAAATCCGAGCCGCCATCTGAACCGCGCCGCCCAGCGCGTCGTCGAGCGGCGGTTTCAGCAGCGCCCGGTAGCGGGCCGACAGGCGCGGCGCGTAAAGCGGCGCCAACCCGCCGAGCAGGCAGAGCGGATCGCCGCCGCCCAGGTCGAGCACGCCAAGCGCTGCTTCGACATCGGCGACCGCCTTGTCGAGGATCCAGATAGCGACGACGTCGCCTTTTTCGGCATGTTCGAACACCTTGGGCGCGAAGCCGCCGAAATCGCCGGGCTTGGCGTTGGTGGTGAATTCGACCAGATCCTCGGGATTGTTACGGAAGATGGCGAGCATGGTCTCCGTCAGCGGCGATCCCTGGCGGATGCCGTCATAGGCGAGCAGCGTCTGCTCGAGCAGGTCGCGGCCGATACGGGCGCCGCTGCCCTGGTCGCCGACCTGGAACCCCCAGCCGCCGATGGCGCGCGACTTGCCTTGTTTGCGTGCCATATAGGCGGTGCCCGTGCCGAGTATGGCCATGGCGCCGTCGCCGGAGCCAACCGCGCCTTCCAGCGCGATCTCGGCGTCGGTCTCGACACGGCTGATGCGAAACGGCAGGATCGCTTCGAGCTGCTGCCGGTAGGTGCCGACATTGGCGCCGGCAAGACCGAGAACGGCCGGAGTTTGCGGGATCAGTGCGGGATCCTTGCCCGCGGCGACAAAGGCCTGCTGCGCTGCGTCGACGATGTTCGTCCTGGCGCCGGTGAGATCGGTTCGGATGTTGGCGGCACCGCTTTTGGCGCGGCCGAGGACGATGCCGTCGGCCGTTGCAAGGGCCGCCCTGCAGCTGGTGCCGCCGCCATCGATGCCGAGCACGAATTTCACGCGATTTCTCCTCCGGGCGGATAATACCAATAAAATACCAATAGCCAAGGATTAATTTCCGTTTCAAAAAAGTTAAGGCGTAGTTTGTTGGAAAATCAGCCAATTTCGTTCGCAAGCCTGCACTGCCGCAAGGATTTCATTAATGCGTGTGGACAAGTGGTATTTTTTTGGTATGGTTTTCTCGATTGGAGGAAAGCGGATGGCCGAAACGCGCACCGAAGCGCTTCACCAGAATGCCGAGGGACTGGATATCCAGGCCCCGGAAGCCGTCCTTTCCTCTTTGGCCAACGCACAGATCGAGGCCGCCAAGGCCGTGCACGGCGCCATTCCTGCCATTGCCGCGGCAGCCGAAATCATCGCAAGCAGACTGAAAAGCGGCGGCAAGCTCGCCTATGCGGCTGCCGGCAGTTCGGGCCTGATGGCACTGGCCGACGCGCTTGAGCTGCCGGGCACTTTCGGCATCCAACGCGACCGCATCGCCATCCTGATCGCCGGCGGCGACGAGGCCTTCAAGACACTGGCCGGCGGGCCGGAGGACGACACCGAGGAAGCTTCGGCAGCAGTTGCCGCCGCCCGCATCGGCAAGGGCGACTGCCTGATCGCCGTCTCGGCCAGCGGCTCGACACCTTATGCAGTCAGGGCGATCGAGGACGCCAGGCGCCGCGGTGCGGCGACCATTGCCATCGCCAACAACAGGGATGCGCCGCTGTTGCGGCTGGCCGACATCGCCATCCTGCTCGAAACGCCGCCGGAGCTGATTGCCGGCTCAACGCGCATGGGCGCAGGCACCGCCCAGAAGATCGCGCTCAACATGCTGTCGACGCTCGCCGCCATCCATCTCGGCCATGTCCATGACGGCTACATGGTCAACCTCATGGCCGACAACATCAAGCTGCGCGACCGCGCCGCACGCATCGTCGCCGCCGTCAGCGGACGCGGCAAGGACGAGGCGGCGCGCCTGCTCGAAAGGAGCGGCGGCGTCGTCAAGACCGCTATTCTGCTCGCCGCCGGCGCCGCCAGCGCCGATGCAGCCGAGAAGATATTGGAAGGGACCGGCCACAAGCTGCGGCCGGCCCTTTCCGCGATCGAGGGGAGCAAGGGGCGCAATGCCTCTGTTCTCATCAAAACCGAACCTGAAAAAGGTCAACAGGGAGACTGAGCATGACAACGAAGCTACTGACGGCACTTCTTCTCGGCACCAGCATTCTCGGCTCCGCCGGGGTGGCTTATGCTGACGACGTAACGCTCAACATCGAAAGCTGGCGCGGCGACGACCTTGCCATCTGGAAGGACAAGCTGATCCCGGCCTTCGAAGCCAAGAACCCGGGCATCAAGGTGGTGTTCGCGCCGTCGGCGCCAACCGAATATGACGCCGCCCTCGGCGCCAAGCTCGCCGCCGGCTCGGCCGGCGACCTGATCACCTGCCGCCCGTTCGACAAGTCGCTGGAACTCTTCAAGAAGGGCAACCTCGCCGACATCTCGACCCTGCCCGGCATGGAGAACTTCTCCGACGTCGCCAAGGCCGCCTGGCAGACCGACGACGGGAAGTCGAGTTTCTGCGTGCCGATGGCCTCAGTCATCCATGGCTTCATCTACAACAAGGACGCCTTCGACAAGCTCGGCATCAAGGTGCCGGAGACGCGCGACGAATTCTTCGCCGCGCTCGACAAGATCAAGGCCGACGGCACCTACATCCCGATGGCGATGGGCACCAAGGACCTCTGGGAAGCGGCGACCATGGGCTACCAGAACATCGGCCCGAACTACTGGAAGGGCGAGGAAGGCCGCCTGGCGCTGATCAAGGGCGAGCAGAAGCTGACCGATCCGCAGTGGGTCGAGCCCTTCAAGGAACTGGCCAAGTGGAAGGACTATCTCGGCGACGGCTTCGAGGCGCAGACCTATCCGGACAGCCAAAACCTGTTCACGCTCGGTCGCGCCGCCATCTACCCGGCCGGCTCGTGGGAGATCGGCCTGTTCAACACGCAGGCGCAGTTCAAGATGGGCGCCTTCCCGCCGCCGGTGCAGAAGGCCGGCGACACCTGCTACATCTCCGACCACACCGACATCGGCATGGGCCTCAATGCGGCCTCGAAGAAAGCGGATGCGGCCAAGACCTTCCTGTCCTGGGTGGCCTCGCCGGATTTCGCCACCATCTACGCCAACGCGCTGCCGGGCTTCTTCAGCCTGAACAACACCCCGGTGAAGATGGAAGACCCGCTGGCCCAGGAATTCGTCTCCTGGCGCGGCAAGTGCAAGTCGACGATCCGCTCGACCTACCAGATCCTGTCGCGCGGCACGCCGAACCTCGAAAACGAGACGTGGGTTGAATCGGCCAACGTCATCAACGGCACCGACACGCCGGAAGCTGCCGCCAAGAAGCTGCAGGACGGCCTCGACAGCTGGTACAAGCCGGCGAAGTAAAGCGCGGCGAAGCGTTGTCTCCCCCTCGAGGGGGAGATGTCGCCGAAGGCGACAGAGGGGGTCGGTCGAGGCAGGCTGCGGCTTGATCGCTGCTGGAAAGCACGGTCGAACGACGATGGCGCGCTGCCTCTGCCGACCCCACCCGCCTCGCTTTGCGAGGCACCCTCCCCTCGAGGGGGAGGGAGGCGCCGCGCCCTTTGGCGGCAATAGCAAGACCTGATCGGCGGGGACCGAACGCATGGCCGCAGCACCGAAAAGACCGTTCCGTTGGCATATCGGCGTTTTCCTGGCGCCGGCGCTGCTGGTCTATACGGCGATCATGATCCTGCCACTGGCCGGCACGCTGCAGCTATCGCTGTTCCGCAACATCAACCAGTCGCAGGTCTTCGTCGGACTGGAAAATTTCCGCATGCTGTTCGGTGATCCCAACTGGTCGGTCAATTTCTGGAACGCGCTCAGGAACAATGTCTGGTTCTTCATCATCCACATGCTGGTGCAGAACCCGATCGGCGTCCTTTTGGCCGCACTTCTGTCCAGCCCCAGGCTACGGTTTTCCGCCTTCTACCGCACGGCGATCTTCGTGCCGACGATCCTGTCTTTCGTCATCGTCGGCTTCGCCTGGAAGCTGATCCTGTCGCCGCTATGGGGCGTGGCGCCGCATATGATGGACCTTGTCGGCCTGAAAAGCCTGTTCACGCCCTGGCTCGGCAAGGCGCAATATGCGCTGACCGCGCTCAGCCTGATCTCGGTCTGGCAGTTCGTCGGCATCCCGATGATGCTGATCTATGCGGCACTGCTGTCCATTCCCGAAGAGGTGATCGAAGCGGCCGAATGCGATGGCATCACCGGGATGGCGCAGTTCTGGAAGATCAAGCTGCCGCTCATCCTGCCGTCGATCGGCATCATCTCGATCCTGACCTTCGTCGGCAACTTCAACGCTTTCGACCTGATCTATACCGCGCAAGGCGCGCTGGCCGGGCCGAACTATTCAACCGATATTCTCGGCACCTTCCTCTACCGCGCCTTCTTCGGTTTCCAGCTGCAGGTCGGCGATCCCAACATGGGCGCGGCGATCGCCACGATGATGTTCCTGATCATCCTCGGCGGCGTCTGCGTCTATCTGTTCCTCGTACAGACGCGCTTGCGTCGCTACCAGTTTTAGGGGAGCGCGACCATGAGCACCGCAACCCGCTCGCTGCCCCGCACCATTGGCGCGCATGCGATCCTTCTGACCTACACGGCGATCGCGCTGTTTCCGGTAATCATCGTCATCGTCAACTCATTCAAGTCGCGCGCCGCCATCTTCGGTGCGCCGCTGGCGCCGCCGACGCCGAAAACCTTCGATCTAATCGGCTACACGACGGTGATCGGCCAGGGCGATTTCATCCACTATTTCCAGAACAGCCTTGTCGTCACCGTCGCCTCGCTGTTCTTCGTGCTTTTGTTCGGCGCCATGGCGGCTTTCTCGCTGTCGGAATACCGCTTCCGCGGCAATTCGCTGATGGGGCTCTATCTGGCGCTCGGCATCATGATCCCGATCCGCCTTGCCACCGTCGCCATCCTGCAATTGATGGTGGCGAGCGGGCTAGTCAACACGCTGACGGCGCTGATCCTGGTCTATACGGCGCAAGGCCTGCCGCTTGCCGTCTTCATCCTGTCGGAATTCATGAAGCAGGTCTCCGACGACCTGAAGAACGCCGGCAGGATCGACGGCCTGTCCGAATACACCATCTTTTTCCGGCTGGTGCTGCCGCTGGTGCGCCCATCGATGGCGACGGTCGCCGTCTTCACCATGATCCCGATCTGGAACGATCTGTGGTTCCCGCTGATCCTGGCGCCGTCGGAGGAAACCAAGACGGTGACGCTCGGCGCGCAACTGTTCCTCGGCCAGTTCGTCACCAACTGGAATGCCATCCTGGCGGCACTGTCGCTGGCGATCATGCCGGTGCTGATCCTCTACGTCATCTTCTCGCGGCAGCTGATCCGCGGCATCACTTCGGGAGCGGTCAAGTGAATTCGCAAAAACCCCTTCGCGTTGTCATCGCCGGCCTCGGCAATATGGGGCGCAGCCATGCGTTGGCGTATCACACCAATCCGGGATTCCAGATCGCCGCGCTGGTCAACCGCTCCGATGTGCCGCTGCCGGAAGGGCTTTCGACCTACGCCATCCGGCGTTCCTTCGACGAGGCGCTACGCGACGAAAAGCCCGATGTCGCCTGCATCGCCACCTATTCCGACAGCCATGCTGACTATGCCGTCAAGGCGTTCGAGGCCGGCTGCCACGTCTTCCTCGAAAAGCCGCTGGCAACCACCGTCGCAGATGCAGAGCGCGTCGTCGCCGCCGCCAAGGCCAACGGCAAAAAACTGGTGATCGGCTATATCCTGCGCCACCATCCGTCCTGGATCAGGCTGATTGCCGAGGCGCGGAAGCTCGGCGGCCCTTACGTGTTCCGCATGAACCTCAACCAGCAATCCTCCGGACATACCTGGGAGACGCACAAGCAGCTGATGCAGACGACGTCGCCGATCGTCGACTGCGGCGTGCATTATCTCGACGTGATGCTGCAGATCACCGACGCCAGACCAGTCGAGGTGCGCGGCATGGGACTGAGGCTGAGCGACGAGATCGCGCCGTCGATGTACAATTACGGTCATCTGCAGGTGCTGTTCGACGACGGTTCGGTCGGCTGGTACGAGGCCGGCTGGGGGCCGATGATTTCGGAGACGGCTTTCTTCGTGAAAGACGTGATCTCGCCCAATGGCTGCGTGTCGATCGTCATGAAGGAGGGTGTCAGGTCCGACGACATCGACACCCACACCAAGACCTCGACCATCCGCCTGCACAGCGCGGCGACCGGAGCCGACGGCAAATTCGCCAAACCGGACGAGATGCTGTCGATGCAAGGCGAGCCCGGCCATCAGGACCTTTGCGACCTGGAACAGGCGTTTGTGCTGAAGGCGGTCCGCGAGGATCTGGACTTGACCCGTCACATGGACGACGCGGTGAAGTCGCTCGCCGTCTGCCTTGCCGCAGACGAGAGCGTGCGCAGCGGCCTCGCCGTGAAACTCTAGAACAGGGACGACGCCGTGGGCTCGCTGAACATCGAGAACGTGAAAAAGGCCTTCGGGCCGGTCGAGGTGCTGAAGGGCATCAACCTCGAGGTGACGGATGGCGAGTTCGTCGTCTTCGTCGGTCCATCCGGCTGCGGGAAGTCGACGCTGCTCAGGGTCATTGCCGGGCTGGAGGACTCGACCTCGGGCCGCGTGGTGATCGACGGTGCGGACGTCTCCGCAACGCCGCCGGCCAAGCGCGGTATCGCCATGGTGTTCCAGACCTATGCGCTCTATCCGCATCTGACGGTGAAGAACAACATGGGCCTCGGCCTCAAGCAGGCGGGCACGCCGGCGGCCGAGATCGACCGCCGCATCGGCATCGCCTCGTCGATGCTGTCGCTGGAGCCCTACCTCTCGAGGCGGCCGGCCGAGCTTTCCGGCGGTCAGCGCCAGCGCGTCGCCATCGGCCGCGCCGTGGTGCGCGAGCCCAAGCTTTTTCTGTTCGACGAGCCCCTGTCCAACCTCGATGCCGCGCTGCGCGTCAACACCAGGCTGGAGATCGCGCAATTGCATCGCCGGCTGAAGGCCACGATGATCTATGTCACCCACGACCAGGTCGAGGCGATGACGCTGGCCGACAAGATCGTCGTGCTGAACGCGGGAAAGATCGAGCAGATCGGCGGACCGATGGAGCTTTACAATTCGCCGGCAAATGAATTCGTCGCCGGCTTCATCGGCTCACCGAAGATGAATTTCGTCGACGGCGCCAGGCTTGGCGAAACGGCAAAGACCATCGGCGTCCGTCCCGAACATTTGACGGTCGATCCCAGATCCGGCGCCTGGAAAGGCACGGTCGTCCATGCCGAGCACCTTGGCGCCGACACCAACCTCTATCTCGACTGCGAGAAGGCCGGCTTGATCACAGTGCGCATCTTCGGCGTCTATAACGCCGAACCTGGTGCCACGCTCTATGCGACGCCGGATCCGGCAAAGACATACCGGTTTGGAGCCGATGGGAAGGTGCTGAAGTAGCGCAGGCGCCGACTCCCCTTCTCCCCTTGTGGGAGAAGGTGGCCGAGCGAAGCTCGGTCGGATGAGGGGTGTTGGACGATCGCTACGCTGAAGGCGTAAGCGACGGAAGATAGTGATGGGGTGGACGCCCCCTCGACGGCATCGATGTGCCAGAATGGTGGTGTTTGACAGCCACCGTAAGAGAGGGAGCGTC
>NZ_JAMYNL010000016.1:0-129129 GCF_040319065.1 Mesorhizobium sp. M0968 | reverse complement strand
TGAAGCCGTAGAACAGCTCCTCCTGCATCACACTTTGCTCGCCCATCATCGACTCAATCTCCTCTTACGACGAAGATTGAATCAGATGGGATATTCGGCTTGAGCCCCATCTTCGACGGTGATGGACGGAGGTGCTGCGCTCCGAGCTGATGATAGAACGTGGTCTGCAGCTACAGCCACAAGCATCAGGAAAGGAAACGCAGCATGAAGCATTATGCCGGATTGGATATCTCGGTAAAAGAGACCGCCGTTTGCATTGTCGATGAAACTGGCAAGATCTGCCGCGAGGTCAAGGTGGTCAGCCACCCCGACGACCTCACCGCGGTTCTGAAAGGTCCCGCCTTGCGCATCGAGCGGATCGGGCTCGAGGCCGGACCGTTGTCGCAATGGCTGTTCGAAGGCCTGGCCAAGGCCGGTTTGCCGGCAATCTGCATCGAGACCCGACACACCAAGGCATTCCTCAAGGCGCGGCCGAACAAGACGGATCGCAATGATGCGCGCGGCATCGCACAGATGATGCGCGTCAACCTGTTCCGCCCGGTGCATGTCAAGACGCTGACGAGCCAGAAGCGCCGCGCGCTGCTGACGGCGCGCAAGCTGCTGCAGGAAAAGGCCCTCGCCATCGAGAACGACCTGCGCGGCCTGTTGCGCAATTTTGGGCTCAAGGTTGGCGTCGTCGGGACCGTCAAGTTTGAGGATCGGATTCGCGAGCTCGTCGAAGGACGCTGTGAACTGGCCGAAATTGTCACGCCGCTGCTGGAGGCGCGCTGCAAGCTGCGAGAACAGTTTACAGTTCTACATCGCAGACTTCTGAGAATCGTGCGGGACGATGAGGTCTGTCGGCGCTTGATGACGATCTCCGGCGTCGGTCCTGTGGTGGCGCTGGCTTATACCGCGACGATCGACATTCCACAGCGATTCAGAAACTCTAAAACGGTGGGGTTCATCCTGGGACTGACGCCAGTGCTCAACCAATCAGGTGAAAGTCACCGCGTGGGTCGCGTCTCGCTGTGCGGCGACGGGATGATGCGCACCTTGCTCTACGAAGCCGCCCAAGTGATGCTAACGCGCGTCAAGAAGTGGTCATGGCTGAAGGCGTGGGCGATGAATGTCGCCAAGCGGTGCGGCCTGCGAAAAGCGATCGTCGCACTAGCCCGCCGGCTGGCGGTCATCATGCACCGCATGTGGGTGGACGGCACCGAATTCCGCTGGACGCGGGAGGCCTCGCCAGCCGCTATCTGACCGGGAAGGCCGTAAGGAGAGAGACAAGTTCCGCCACCGGCGGAAGCACGTCCTTCGCGGGACGATGGATGAGGCGAGTTCGTTGAAGCACTCGGACCGGTCGCTCACTGCAGCCGATCAGGCCGCGAATCAGATTGTGCCGCTTCATTCTCCTGATCCCATGCTGGGAGGGCTAAAGCCGATCCCGTAGAGAAGCGAGGCCCCGCGAAAGACGTCAAACGCCGGAGAAGCCGCAAGCTCGAAAGCGCTTGACCTCAACATGCCGAATAGAGAAGTGCTTCAGGACTGCTGCAACCCGGACTTTTTCAACACTATCGACCGGTTCTGCCCGCACCGTGGTTCTTGCTGCGCCGGCTTCGGCCGCAACCGAGCAGACCACACTGCCAAGAATCAGACTGCCATTAGATAAAACTGAGACCGATCCCGGCCGCCGGGATTGGGTCCATGGGAAGTCGCATGGCACAAAGCGCTGCCGCCTCGCGCCCGGATTGCCTCCCGCAAAAACCGACGATTTCGGTCGCTGCCCACGCGCTGGTAGGACCACCATTTTGCTGGCGAAACGCGACGTTCGGCGTATCATTCTCTCGGGAGAGGGTTCATGGTGGGAGGAAGCCAATGAACGTGGTGAAGCGGGTGACGGTCGCCGACTTGACAGCCCAAGAGCTTGTTTCATCTGCGCTTTCACGGTTTGGTGCCGGCGACACCATATCGACGAGGGCGATGCTGGACATCGTTCGCAGGACGGCTCCGGCCTGCGGCAACAGTGACGACGATCTGGTCGAGCTTATCGTCATGACGGCGGTTGGTAGGACCATGGGCGTCGTGTTCGACCATCGCTCCCATTAAAACAATCTGGAACGAACATCAGGCTGCGCCCAGGAGCAGTGGCGGGCGGTGGCAGCGCCGCCAAAGAGGCCGGCCTGTTTGTGCGTGAAGGTCGGCCTGGCACCAAGCCCTTGCTTTGAGCAAAACCGCTGCTCATGCCGGGTCATGCCCGAAGCCGGTAGTTGGGCGACACGCTCGAAGGAACTCGCTGAAATCTTGCCCGTTATGCTCTCGTTGAGATGAGGAGAGCTGCCATGGCCGACGACAAAACCAAGACCGACAGTCGCGACCGCTCACGAGTGGCGGGCGGCGAAGACTACGAGGTACGTCACTTCGCCGAGGAAGCGGGCATTACCCCTGAGCAGGCGCGCACGCTGATCAAGCGCCACGGCACCGACCGCAAGGTGCTGAACGAAATCGCCGAAAGCATAAGAGCGTCGTAATGGCTGACAAGAAAACCGCAATGGCCGACCGCAAGACGCGCGATCTGGACGAAAAGGAGGCTCTGCGCCTGGCCGAAACCACCGACGTTTCGCCGAAGCAGGCGAAGGATCTGATGCGCAAGCACGGCAAGGACAGCCCGAAGGTCGAGAAGGAAGCCAAGAACTTCAAGGCCGAGGGCTGAACGCGCCCAGCCGGTTGGACGCGCGGCATAGGGGCCGCAATCCTGCGGCTTATCGGTTTTCTAACAAATTCGGCCTATGCCTTCCGCTATCGCGGCTTAGGGATGCCATATGCGCGGGATGTCTGGTGAGGCGAGGCCGTCGATAGACGACATACGGCATGTGAGGCTGATGTTTTGCCTGCTGGCGGCGGTCGTGATGGCGGCGGCGCTCCTCGCCTTTGCCACCTCCCTCCTGCAGGATCCTGATAGCTGGTGGCACATCAAGGTCGGCATGGATATGCTGGCAAGCCGCACATTCCCCACCGTCGACATCTATTCCTACACTTTTGCCGGCCAGCCATGGATCGCCAAGGAATGGCTTAGCCAGGTTCTCCTTGCAACTGCCTTTGAAGCCGGCGGCTGGAACGGCGTGGTGCTGCTGGCGACTGCAGTAATCGCGCTGACGGTCTTCTTGACGTCGTGGTATCTCAGCGCGTGGTTGAAGCCGACGCTGGCGATAGGACTGACGCTGGTTCTCGCGCTCTTGATCGGGCCAATCTATGTCGCCCGGCCGCACATCTTTACCTTGCCCATCATCGTCGTCTGGACCGCCGGTCTTTTCCAGGCCGCCCGCAACGAGAAAGCACCGCCCTTATGGCTGCTGGCGCTGCTTTGCCTGTGGGCCAATCTCCACGCCACCTTCACCTTCGGTTTCGTCATCGCCGCCTTCGCCGGCCTCGATCTGCTTATGCGCACGCGCTTATCGAACCCCCGGCTGCTGGCCAAGTGGATTGCTTTCGGGCTGCTTTGCCCGCTGGTCAGCCTGCTCAACCCCTATGGCGTCAAGGCAATACTCGCCACATTCACCGTGGCCTATGGCAATGAGGCGGTGCCTTACATTGCGGAGTGGCAGCCATTCGACGCCTCGCGGCATACCCTCCAGGAGGTGATCCTGCTGGTGGCGTTTTTCGGGCTGGTCGTGTCGAGATTGCGCATTGGCTGGGCCAAGGCGCTGTTCCTTGTCTTCACGTTGCACGTCTATCTCACCCACATACGGTTCATGTACCTGTTCTTTCTTCTCGTGCCGGTGGTCCTTGCCGTCGAGGTCGCGCAACAATATCCAGTGCTTTCAGCCGAGAAATGGGCGACGGAAAAGCGTGACGGACTTGAACAATTTTTCGCACGGCAATTTTCCAGGATTTGTGCTGGACTTGCCGTTTTGCTGGTTTTGGCGGCTGCCGCCTTCACGAGCTATCCGGTCGCGCCGAGCCAGAAGACCTCGGCGAGGGACGCACTGGCCTTTGCCCAAACCCATAATCTGTCGGGCAATCTGCTGAACTCCTACGATTTCGGCGGCACGCTGATTTTCCACGGCATCAGGACGTTTATCGACGGCCGGGCGGATCAGCTCTTCCTGAATGGCTTTACGGAAACGGATGAGCAGACGGGGCACAGCCGGGGCAAGCCGATCCTGAAAGCCCAACTCGACAAATATACGATAGGCTGGGCATTGTTGGCCGCCGACGACAGCCGCATTCCATTCTTCGACGAACTGGGCTGGAAGCGGGCCTATGCGGACGATTACGCGGTGATCTACACCCGCGCGGACTGAGCCCCGGCAGCTTCGCGCGCCGGTGCGCACTTCCCCCCTGAAGCTTCGGCCAGCGCCGAGGCGGCGAAATCCTTATGGGATTTTGATTTCTTTGCTCCGCGTCCCGTCTCGAACCTTTATGGCACTTTGATCCATATTCACAGGAGCGGTGTATCCAACCGCCGATATGATGCGGCGACGGGTTTTTGATAGTTTGTTAAAGTAAACAAACAAATACAACATAAGGAAAATGCGCGGTGGACATAGTTGTTGTCGCGATTGGAATCGCGTTCTTTGCTATGTGCTTCGGCTACATCAAAGCCTGCGACAAGCTGTAAGTTTAGGGGATCGTAACATGCTTTTCGACTATATCCTCGGCGGCGCCGTGACCTTGTTTCTTCTCGCCTACCTGACATACGCCCTCGTTCGCCCGGAACGCTTCTGATCTCCGCTGGCAAGGAGCCAACCCCATGACAATCAACGGATGCCTGCAGATCCTCGTCTATTGCGGGATCGTCGTTCTGCTGGCCAAGCCGCTCGGCGGCTACATGCATCGCGTTTTCAGCGGCGAGCGCACATTCCTGTCGTCAATTCTGGCCCCGCTCGAGCGCGGGCTCTACCGCATATCAGGGACCAGCGAGCGCGAGGAGCAGCACTGGACCTCCTATGCGGCCGCCCTGCTGTTCTTTAACCTGGCCGGCTTCCTGGTGCTCTATTTCCTGCAACGGCTGCAAGGCGGCCTGCCCTACAATCCGGCCGGCATGACCGCCGTCGAACCTGGGCTGGCCTTCAACACCGCCGCCAGCTTCATGACCAACACCAACTGGCAGAACTACGGCGGCGAAAGCACGATGTCCTATCTCGTGCAGATGGCCGGCTTGACCGTGCAGAATTTTCTGTCGGCGGCGACTGGCGTCGCCATTGCGGTCGCATTGATCCGCGGCTTTGCCAGGGCCTCAGGCAAATCGATCGGCAATTTCTGGGTCGATATGACCCGCGGCACGCTCTACCTGCTTTTGCCCTTTTGCATCGTGTTGACTCTCGTCTATGTCTATCTCGGCATGCCGCAGACGCTCGCTGCCTACGTCAACGCGACGACGCTCGAAGGCGCGCAACAGACTATCGCGGTCGGGCCGGTCGCTTCCCAGGTTGCCATCAAGATGCTCGGCACCAACGGCGGCGGTTTCTTCAACGCCAATGCCGCGCACCCGTTTGAAAATCCCGACGCGATCTCGAACCTGATCCAGATGGTGACGATCTTTGCCCTCGGCGCGGCGCTGACCAATGTCTTCGGCCGCATGGTAGGCAACCAGCGCCAGGGCTGGGCAATTCTGTCGGCGATGGGCGTGCTGTTCATCGCCGGCGTTGCCGTCTGCTACTGGGCGGAAACCGCCGGCAATCCGCTTGTTCATGCGCTGGGTGTCGACGGCGGCAACATGGAGGGCAAGGAGAGCCGCTTCGGCATCGCCCTGTCGGCACTGTTTGCCGTCATCACCACGGCCGCATCCTGCGGCGCGGTCAACGCCATGCATGACAGCTTCACCGCACTCGGCGGCATGATCCCCATCATCAACATGCAGCTCGGCGAGGTCATTGTCGGCGGCGTCGGCGCCGGCTTCTACGGTATCCTGATGTTCATCGTCATTGCCGTTTTCGTCGCCGGGCTGATGGTCGGACGCACGCCCGAATATCTCGGCAAGAAGATCGAGGCCAAGGAGGTCAAGATGGCTATGCTGGGCGTGCTCTGCCTGCCGCTTGCAATGCTGATCTTCACCGCTATCGCGGTGGTGCTGCCGACCGGCGTTGCTTCCATCGCCAATGCCGGCCCGCACGGCTTCTCCGAGGTTCTCTATGCCTACACCTCGGCCGCGGCGAACAATGGCTCCGCCTTTGGCGGCCTCAGCGGCAACACGCCCTGGTACAACGTAACGCTCGGCATCGGCATGCTGATGGGCCGGTTCCTGGTCATTATTCCGGCGTTGGCGATTGCTGGCTCGCTGGTTACGAAGAAGACCGTCCCTGCCTCCGCCGGCACCTTCCCGACCGATGGTCCGCTGTTCATCGGACTGCTGGCCGGTGTCATCCTGATCGTCGGCGGTCTGACCTTCTTCCCGGCCCTGGCGGTCGGACCGATCGTCGAGCACCTGGCGATGATTCGCGGTCAGACATTCTGAAACGGCCATGCCCTGGTTCAAGATCATACCTCGAAAGGTCGGGCATCGCCCCGAGCCGGAGGGGGAGAAAACGCCCCCTCCTTTCCCGACGCTGTCCACATTCCTCGCTATTGCGGCAGCCTTGATCATGATCTGGCTGCTGGCTTATGGGCCGCCGCACCTTCGTTCGGCACACGATCGACCGGTCAACAACATCGACACTGGAGCCACCAAATGAGCCCGTCGAAATCCGTGAGCATCATGGATACCCGCATTCTGTGGCCCGCTATCGGCGGTTCCTTCAGAAAACTGAACCCGCGCACCTTGATGCGAAACCCGGTGATGTTCGTCGTCGCCGTCGTCTCGGCGCTCACCACCGTGCTGTTCGTCAAGGATCCCGTTACCAGCGGCGGCGATCTTGGCTTCACGCTGCAGATCATCATCTGGCTGTGGTTCACCGTGCTCTTCGCCAATTTCGCCGAAGCGGTGGCCGAAGGCCGCGGCAAGGCGCAAGCTGACTCGCTGCGTCGGGCGCGAACCGAGACGCAGGCCAAGCTGTTGAACGGTGGCGACCGCAGCAAGTTCAAACTGGTGCCCGGCACCAGCCTGAAGGTCGGCGACATCGTGCTTGTCGAAGCCGGCGACATCATCCCCTCGGACGGCGAGGTGGTCGAAGGCGTGGCGTCGGTCAACGAGGCGGCCATCACCGGCGAATCCGCACCGGTCATCCGCGAATCC
Source organism: Mesorhizobium sp. M0968 (assembly GCF_040319065.1). Classification (NCBI taxonomy): domain Bacteria; kingdom Pseudomonadati; phylum Pseudomonadota; class Alphaproteobacteria; order Hyphomicrobiales; family Phyllobacteriaceae; genus Mesorhizobium; species Mesorhizobium sp. M0968. The sequence goes on along the minus strand of NZ_JAMYNL010000016.1, from coordinate 121,976 downwards.
GGAGGCGATCGTTCGGCGGTGACCGGCGGCACGCAGGTCTTGTCCGACTGGATCCGCGTGCGCATCACTGCGGCTGCCGGCCATACGTTCCTCGACCGCATGATCTCGCTGGTCGAGGGCGCCGAGCGCCAGAAGACACCCAACGAGATCGCGCTCAACATCCTGCTCGTCGGCATGACGCTAATCTTCGTGCTGGCGACGGCGACGATCCCGAGCTTCGCCTCGTATTCGGGCGGCTATATCCCGGTGACGGTGCTGGTCGCCCTGTTCGTTACCCTGATCCCGACCACAATTGGCGCCCTGCTGTCGGCTATCGGCATTGCCGGCATGGACCGCCTGGTGCGCTTCAACGTGCTCGCCATGTCGGGCCGCGCCGTCGAGGCGGCCGGCGATGTCGACACGCTGCTGCTCGACAAGACCGGAACCATCACGCTGGGCAACCGTCAGGCGACGGCATTTCGTCCGGTCAAGGGCGTCACCGAACAGGAACTGGCCGACGCCGCTCAGCTTGCCTCGCTTGCCGACGAAACGCCGGAAGGCCGCTCGATCGTCGTCCTGGCGAAGGAAAAATACGCCATCCGCGCCCGCGACATGGCAAGCCTGCACGCGACTTTCGTGCCCTTCACCGCGCAAACCCGCATGAGCGGTGTCGATCTGGAAGGCTCCTCGGTCCGCAAGGGCGCAGTCGATGCGGTACTTGCCCACGTCAACCTCTCGACCGTTGCCACAGGCAGTACGCGCCCCGGCAGCGACACCGTCCGGGACCTTCAGGCGATCGCCGACGAGATCGCCAAATCGGGTGGCACTCCACTCGCGGTCGAGCGCGACGGGCGCCTGCTCGGCGTCGTCCATCTGAAGGACATCGTCAAGGGCGGCATCGCAGAACGCTTTGCCGAATTGCGCCGCATGGGCATCCGCACGGTGATGATCACCGGCGATAATCCGATGACCGCGGCGGCGATCGCGGCGGAAGCCGGCGTCGACGACTTCCTTGCCCAGGCGACGCCCGAGGACAAGTTGAAGCTGATCCGCGACGAGCAGGCCAAAGGCAAACTGGTCGCGATGTGCGGCGATGGCACCAACGATGCGCCGGCCCTTGCGCAGGCCGATGTCGGCGTTGCCATGAACACCGGCACGGTCGCGGCGCGCGAGGCCGGCAACATGGTCGATCTCGACAGCGATCCGACCAAGCTGATCGAGATCGTCGAAATCGGCAAGGCGCTGCTGATGACGCGTGGCTCGCTGACCACCTTCTCCATCGCCAACGACGTGGCCAAGTATTTTGCCATCATCCCGGCAATATTCGCCGTCTTCTACATCGCCCCGGGCCAGACCGCCGGGCCGCTGCAAGCGCTCAATGTCATGCATCTGGCGACGCCGCAGAGCGCTATCCTCTCGGCCATCATCTTCAACGCGCTGATCATCATTGCGCTGATCCCGCTGTCGCTGAGGGGCGTCAAATACCGCGCGGTCGGCGCCGGTGCGCTGCTCAGCCGCAATCTCATTGTCTATGGCCTTGGCGGCGTCGTAGTGCCCTTCGTCGGCATCAAGATGATCGACATGGCCATCACCGCTCTCGGTCTCGCCTAAGGAACCACGTCGATGCTCAATCAAATCAGGCCCGCGATCGTCATGATCGTCTTCTTCACCATTCTGACGGGTTTGGTCTATCCGATCGGCATGACCGGCATTGCCCAGGCGCTGTTTTCGCGCCAGGCCAATGGCAGCCTGATCGAGAAGGACGGCAAGCTCGTCGGTTCCGAGCTGATCGGCCAGGCTTTCGAAAGCGACCGCTACTTCCATGGCCGCCCGTCGGCTGCCGGCGACGGCTACAATGCCGCCGCCTCGGGCGGCTCGAATCTCGGCCCGACCAACCCGAAGCTCATCGACAGGATCAAGAGCGACGCCGAAAAGCTGAGAGCCGAAAACCCGAGCCAGCCGGTACCGATGAATCTGGTCACCACGTCCGGCAGCGGCCTCGATCCGCATATCAGCCCCGATGCGGCCTATTTTCAGGTTGCCAGGGTGGCCAAGGCCAGGGGCGTCGATGAATCCAGGATCAAATCGCTTGTCGACAGCCATGTCGAAGATCGCGAATTGGGATTCATCGGCGAGCCGGTAGTCAATGTGCTGGCCCTCAACCTTGCGCTGGACGATGCCATGAAACAGTGAAGGACCGGCGCCGGGATCGACACCGAAGCCGGCGCCGTTCATGATTGACCCGTATGCCAGACGACAGACGCACCGCCGAAACCAGGCCCTCTCCCGACGCGCTGCTCGAGCATGCCGAGCGGGAGGAGCGCGGCCGCCTGAGGATATTTCTCGGCGCCGCCCCCGGTGTCGGCAAGACCTACGAAATGCTGATGTCGGGCCGCGCCAGGCTGGCCGACGGGGTCGACGTGGTGATCGGCATCGTCGAGACGCACGGCCGCAAGGAAACCCAGACGCTGGTCGAAGGCTACGAGGTCATTCCTCGCCTTGAGATCGATTACAAGGGGCGGATCCTTGAGGAGATGAATCTCGACGCCATCCTCGCCCGGCACCCGGCGCTAGTTCTGGTCGACGAACTCGCCCACACCAATGTCGCCGGCAGCCGTCACCCCAAGCGCTATCTCGACGTCCAGGAAATCCTGACGCACGGCATCGATGTCTACACGACGCTGAATATCCAGCACGTCGAGAGCCTGAACGATGTCGTGGCGCAGATCACCCGCGTCAGGGTGCGGGAAACTGTCCCCGACTCCATAATCGACCAGGCCGACGACATCGAGATCATCGACCTCACCCCCGACGATCTGATCAAACGGCTTGAGGAAGGCAAGGTCTACATCCCCAGCACCGCCCAGCGCGCCATCGAGAACTATTTCTCGCCGGGCAATCTGACGGCGCTCCGGGAATTGGCGCTCCGCCGCACTGCCCAGCGGGTCGACGAGCAGTTGCTGACCCACATGCAGGCCCACGCGATACCCGGGCCTTGGGCGGCGGGGGAAAGGGTTCTCGTCTGCGTCGATGCGCGTCCGGGCGGGGCGGCCCGTGTACGTTATGCGCGGAGGTTGGCCGACCGGCTCCGCGCCCCTTGGACGGCGCTTCATGTCGATACCCCTCGTTCAGCTGCCATGCCCGAGGAGGACAAGGATCGGCTGGCGACGCAGCTGCGCCTTGCCGAGCAGCTCGGTGCCGAGGTGACGACCATTCCGGGTCAGAACGTCGCGCAAGACATCGTTCGGCATGCGACGGCGAACAACTTCACCCATATCGTGATCGGCAGGCCGACCCGATCGCGTTGGCGGGAATTGATCGAAGGCTCGCTCACTTACGATCTCATCCGCAATGCCGGCGACATCAGCGTCCATGTCATTTCGGGAAACGAACGCAACGCCGAGGCGACGTCGAGGACCGTCAAGGCGGCGGACGAGCAGTGGCAGTTCGAGATCTGGCCCTATCTCAGGGCCACGGCCTATGTTGTTGGCTCGCTCGCCTTCGCCGTCCTTCTCGACCAGTTTCTCGACGTCCGCAATCTGGCGATCATCTTTCTCATTGGGGTCCTGACGTCGGCGGTGACCGGCGGTCTCTGGCCGGCTTTGTATGCCTGCCTCATCAGCGCCATTGCCTTCAACTATTTCTTCCTGGAACCACGCTACACGCTGACGATCGAGGATCCGGAGAGCATCGTTGCGCTGGCTGTCTTCCTGGTTGTTGCGGTCATTGGCAGCAATCTAACAGCGCGCGTGCAGCGTCAGGCGGTCGCCGCGCGCTCGCGGGCACGCGCCACAGAAGATATTTATCTCTTCTCAAAGAAGCTCGCCGGCGCTGGGACGCTTGATGACGTTCTCTGGGCAACTGCCTTCCAGATCGCCTCGATGCTGAAGCTGCGCGTGGTGCTGCTTCTGCCGGAGAACGGCACGATTGCGGTCAAGGCCGGCTACCCACCCGACGACACGCTGGCCGAGGCCGACATCGCAGCAGCCCGTTGGGCGTGGGAGCATAACCGCGCCGCCGGGCGCGGCGCCGACACGCTGCCCGGAGCAAAGCGCCTCTATCTGCCCCTGCGGACCGGACGCACGGCGGTGGGCGTCGTTGGCCTCGACAACGACAAGCAAGGTCCGCTGCTGACACCCGAGCAGCAGCGTCTGCTCGATGCGCTCGCCGACCAGGCGGCGGTCGCCATCGAACGCATCCAGCTCGTCGCCGATGTTGACCGGGCCAAGCTCGCGGCCGAGGCAGACCGTCTGCGCTCGGCCTTGCTCACCTCCATTTCCCACGATTTGAAAACGCCGCTTGCCGCCATCATGGGCGCAGCCGGAACACTCAGGGACTTCGAGGCCGCACTTCCCGAGCAGGACCGGGCGGAACTGCTGTCGACCGTGCTCGATGAAGCGGAGAGGCTTAACCGCTTCATCGCCAACCTACTCGATATGACCAAGATCGAATCCGGCACTATGGAGCCGAACTATGCGTTTCACTATCTCGGCGACATTGTCGGCTCAGCCCTGCATCGGGCCCGCAAAATCGTCGGCGAGCATAAGACCGAGATCGACATTCCATCGGATCTGCCGATGTTGCGGGTCGACCCCGTTCTGTTCGAACAGGTGCTGTTCAACCTCCTCGACAATGCTGCAAAATACGCGCCGCCAGGTTCGACGATCCGCCTGCAAGCCTGGGCCGACAACGGCTTCGTCATCCTGCAGATCATGGATGAGGGACCAGGCATTCCTCCAGCGGATCTAGAGCGCGTTTTCGACACTTTCTACCGTGTGCGCAAGGGTGACCAGGTGCGTGCCGGCACCGGGCTCGGCCTGTCGATTTGCCGCGGCTTCATCGAAGCGATGGGCGGGACGCTCTTGGCGGCAAACAGGTCCGACCGCTCGGGGGCGGTTTTCACGATCAAGATGCAACTGGTGCCGGCGGAACTGCCCAATCTCGGCGAACCCGAGACGGGCCATCAAAATATGGACGATCTGGCATGACGAGCCTGGACGTCAGGATATTGGTGGTGGACGACGAACCGCCGATCCGGAAACTGCTTCGCGTCGGGCTTGGCAGCCAAGGCTATGCGATCAGCGAGGCGCCGAACGCCAGGGCGGCGATTGAACTCATCGCGACGGAAAAGCCGGACCTTGTGCTGCTCGATCTCGGCCTGCCCGGCATGAGCGGGCATGAGTTGCTCCGCAAATGGCGGGATGATGGCCTGGACATTCCCGTGGTTATTCTTTCCAGCCGCACCGACGAGGCCGGCATCGTCTCGGCCCTCGAACTCGGCGCCGACGATTATGTCACCAAGCCATTCGGTATGAACGAGCTTGTCGCACGCATCCGCGTCGCGCTTCGCCACAAGTTCCAGCAGCAGGGTGAGAGACCGGTGTTCCAGACCGGCGACCTCTCCGTCGATCTGGTGAAGCGCATCGTCAAGGTCGAGGACAAGGAGATAAAGCTCTCGCCGAAGGAATACGACATTCTTCGCACCTTGGTGCAGCACGCCGGCAAGGTTCTCACCCACCAGTTCCTGCTGAAGCAGGTCTGGGGCGATTCCACCGACGTTCAATATCTCAGAGTCTATGTCCGGCAACTCAGGCTAAAGATTGAGAAGACGCCCGACCAGCCCCGCTATATCACGACCGAGACCGGCGTCGGATACCGGCTGCGCGAAGTCGATTGACGGGACGAGCATCCGAAGCGGAAATGCCCCTTCCAATCCGCTTCAAATCAGCGGCGGCCATGGCGTCGCCGGACAAAAGCCCTATATTAAGCGAAGATTGGTTTTGTGCGGGAATGAACGAATGCCACGGCTTCGTCTATTGACGTTTCTAGGGTCGGCAATGCTGACTGCGGCGATGCTGTCGGGCGTAAATCCAGCTGCATCGGCACAGGTCGGCAGTCCCGCCGATCGCAACGTGTTGATCCAGCAAGACCAGTTGCAGATGTTGGAGAACAGGCTGCGGCGGCAGCAATACCAGCAGCAGCAACAGCAGTACCGTGCCCAGGATCGCCAAATCCCAATACCGCAACGGCAGGAGGTGCCGCAGATGAGGCCAACTTGCCAGTTGCTGCCGTCGGGGAGCGGCTTTGTCAGCACCTGCCGCTGACGACCGGTCCCTTTCATTTATTTAGCCGACTTATATACTGGGGAACCGCTCCGCCTGCGCCCCATTGAAAACGGGCGGGTTTCCAACGCTGCCCTTGCCGTCTGGGCACCGATTCGACTGGATTATCGAATGGCAGCCAGCAAGAAGAAGGTTGTACGCAAGGCAAGGAAGGGCGACGGGGTTCGCCAGGTCGCGGCGATTCCCTTTCGGGTGAACGAGCATGGCGATGTCGAGGTGATGCTGGTCACATCGCGAACGACGAGGCGCTTCATCGTACCGAAGGGCTGGCCGATGAAGGGCAAGAGCGGCCGCAAGGCAGCCACCATCGAAGCACAGGAAGAAGCCGGTGTTCTCGGCAAGACACTGAAACAGCCTGCCGGCACCTACCACTACTGGAAGCGGCTGGCGAACCGCTTCGTTCGCGTCGATGTCGTCGTCTATTTGCTTGAGGTAACCGAGGAACTTGCCAAGTGGCAAGAAGCCAAGAGACGGCAGCGGGCATGGCTGACGCCGACCGACGCGGCGTTGCTGATCGACGAGCCGGATCTTTCGACGCTGGTGAGGAACATCAGGATTGCCGAACTGGAGCATAATCCCAAAAAGCAGAGTCCGGCGTTCGGAAAAGATCCCGCTCAATAGAAGATGGAGGCATGCCCCGACTGTGTCGGGATGGAATTGGTTTCCAGCGCCCGCCGCCCCCGTCTCTTGAACCGATGCCTCACTGACTGCCATCGTCTTCCTCGGGCAGAGGCCGCGCCGGCGTGCCGGTATAGGCCCACAGCCATTCGCGCGGCAGTGGCCCTTTGTTGCGTTCGCTCTCCTGCGACTGTTCCCATGCATGTGCGAGGATGCCGACGGAGCGCGACAGCACGAAAAGGCCCCGCGTCAGCGGCGGCGGGAAGCCGAGCTCGCCGTAGATGACGGCCGTGGCGCCGTCGATATTGAGCGGGATTTTTTTGCCCTTGCGCCGCGAAACCTCGGCCTCGACCATCTCGGCGATATCGGCGAAGCGCCCGCTGACGACGCCGCGCGCGGCAAAGTCACGGGTCAGCTCGATGAGGCGGGGCGCCCGCGGGTCGACCGGGTGGAAGCGATGGCCGAGCCCGGGCACATAACCGTCCTCCCCAGCAAGGAAATGATCAACCCGCAGCGACACGGCGCCCGTGAGGGGCACGCCGGCGTCCACTTCAGCGGCGATGTCGCCGTAGAAGGAAAGCGCCTGTTCGCCGGCGCCGCCATGCACATCGCCAAGCACGTTGATGGCAGATGCCATGGCGCTGTTGATGCCGACGCCGCACGTGATCGCCATGCGGGCGATGGCGATCGACGGCGCCTGCGGCCCATGGTCGACGGCAGCACCCAGCGCGATGCCGAGCAGCGCCGCCTGCTCCTCGCTCGGCAGTTCGCCGCGCAGCATGAGCCAGATCATTGCCGGAAAGCTGACGCGACCGATCAGATCCTGGATTTCATAGCCGCGCAGCCGGATGACGCCGGGGCGCATCTCGATGATGCCGGTCTGCCACCATTCCTCGCCGCGCGCGCGGCCAGCCTTGTTTTCCGTGTCGCTCATGGCTTCTTTTCCGTGCCGCTCAGGCCTTCGCTCTTTTCTTGGCGCGTGGCGGCAGGTTGGCAAAAACTTCGTCCATATGCTCGCCCAGCCCCGGCGGCGGCCTGCTCGGCAAAGGTGCCTCGCCATCGACCATGAAGCCGCCGCGCACCACGGTCAGCGGCCTAGCTATCCCGGACACGGCCTGGAAGCGTACCGTCATGCCGCGCTCGATCACTTGTCTCTCTTGCAGTACCTGCGGGATTGTCAGCACCCGGCCTGCCGGCACGCCGGCGCGATTGAACGTCTCCTCCCAGGCGGCGGCCGAGCCGCTCGCCAAGGCATCCTCGATCAGCGCTTTCAATGCAATGCGGTTCTGCTTGCGCGTTTCGCGCTCGGCAAAGCGGACATCCGACGCCAACTCCGGCCGACCGATCAACCGGCACAGTGTGACGAACTGCTCTTGCTTGTTGGCGGCGATGTTGAGCAAGCCGTCGCCGGTGCGAAACGCGCCAGACGGTGCGGCCGTCATGTTTTCATTGCCCATCGGCTGCGGCTCGACGTCCGCCGTCAGATAGTTCGACACCGGCCAGCCGAGCGCAGAAAGCGTGCATTCGAGCATCGACACGTCGAGGAACGCGCCCTCGCCAGTCGTCTTCTGCTTGACCAGTGCGGCGGTAATGGCGAAGGCTCCGACCAGCCCGCCAAGCGTATCGGCGACGGGATAGCCGACACGCAGTGGCGCCGTTTCCGGTGTACCGGTGATGCTCATGATGCCGGAAAGACCCTGGATAATCTGGTCGTAGGCTGGATTGTCGCGCATCGGCCCGGTCTGGCCGAAGCCCGATATCGCACAGTAGACAAGGCTTGGCCGGACCTCCTTCAGCCTGGCATGGCCAAGCCCCAGCCGGTCCATTACGCCGGGGCGGAAATTCTCGACCAGCGCGTCGGCCGAAGCGACCAGATCGAGGAAGCGTTCGCGGTCGGCCTCCTGCTTGAGATCGAGCGCCACCGAGCGTTTGCCGGCATTCTGCGCCAGGAACGAAGCGCCCATGCCCGCCCGGTTGAGCTCCGGCGAGGCGCCGAGCTGGCGCGCCAGATCACCACCTTGCGGCGTCTCGACCTTGATGACGTCGGCCCCGAGCAACGCCAGCTGGTAGGCGCAATAGGGGCCGGCCAGCACATTGGTCAGGTCAAGGACGCGGATGCCGGAAAGCAGGTCTGTCATGACGTCACGAACAGCTCAGGCATCGCCCGGCACGTGCTCCGGTCCACGCATGCGCCTGTGCTCGATGTAGGCCCAGATATGCGGTCCAACCAGCCCGATGAAGGCCAGCGTCAGCAGCGTCAGCGACAGCGGATGCTTGTAGAACACCGTCCAATCGCCGTTGGAGATGGTCATCGCGCGGCGGAACTGCGTTTCGGCAAGCGGCCCGAGAATCATGCCGATGATGACCGGCGCGGTCGGGAAATCGAAACGCCTCATCAGGAAGCCGGCGGCACCGAGCAGATAGAGGATGACGAGGTCGATCGGCGATTGCGAGATGCCGTAGGTGCCGACCGTGGCGAACACCAGGATGCCGGCATAGAGCTGCGGCGCCGGGATCTTCAGCAATCGCACCCAGAGCCCGATCAGCGGCAGGTTGAGGACGACGAGGATGACATTGGCGATGAACAGGCTGGCGATCAGCCCCCACACCAGGTCGGCCTGCGTCGTCAGCAGCAGCGGCCCCGGATTGATACCGTAGCTCTGGAACGCCGACAGCATGATCGCGGCCGTCGCCGAGGTCGGCAGGCCGAGCGTCAGCATCGGCACCAGCACGCCGGCCGCGGATGCATTGTTGGCCGCTTCCGGCCCGGCAACGCCCTCAATGGCGCCGACCGTGCCGAACTCCTCCTTGTGTCTGGAGAGTTTCTTCTCGATAGCATAGGAGAGGAAGGTCGGGATTTCGGCGCCGCCGGCCGGCATGGCGCCGATCGGGAAGCCGATCAGGGAGCCGCGCAGCCATGGCCTCCACGAGCGCGACCATTCAGCCGCGGTCATGTAGAGCGACCCTTTCAACGGCACGATGTCGTCCTTGCCGGCATAGCGGCGTGAGGCCATGTAAAGCGTCTCGCCAACGGCGAACAGGCCAACGGCGACGACGATGACGTCGACGCCGTCCAACAATTCGCTCATGCCGAAGGTGAAGCGCGGCTGCCCCGTCTGCAGGTCGACGCCTATCATGCCGACAACGAAGCCGACGAACAGGCTGGTCAGGCCGCGCACCGACGACGAGCCGAGCACTGCCGAAACCGTGATGAAGGCCAGCACCATCAGCGAGAAATATTCGGCCGGGCCGAAGGCCAGCGCGAATTTGACGACGATCGGCGCCAGGAAGGCAACGCCGATGGTGCCCAGCGTGCCGGCGACGAAGGAGCCGATCGCCGAGGTTGCCAGGGCCGCACCGCCGCGGCCGGAGCGGGCCATCCGGTTGCCTTCCAGCGCGGTGACGATGGTGGCGCTTTCGCCAGGCGTGTTGAGCAGGATCGATGTCGTCGAGCCGCCATACATGGCGCCGTAGTAGATGCCGGCAAACAGGATGAACGACGCCTCCGGCGCCACCTGGTAGGTGATCGGCAACAGCAGCGCGATGGTCAGAGCCGGCCCGAGGCCGGGCAGCACGCCGATCGCAGTCCCCAGCGTGGTGCCGACCAGGCACCATATGAGATTGATCGGCGAGAAGGCGACCGAAAATCCGTGCGCGAGATGGCCGAGCGTTTCCATGGCGTCAGCCCCTCAGCATGGCGACGACCGAATCGACGATCGCATTCAGCTGGTTTTCGATGAAGCCGGCACCGATATTGACGCCAAGCGCCCTGGCAAAGCCGAAATAGGCGGCCAGCGCCAGGATCAGCCCGAGCAGCACGTCACGCAGCGGACGCCGGCTGCCGAAACCGTGGCAGATGAGAACGAACATGATGACAGATGCAGCGGTAAAGCCGAGCGGCTGGATCAGCACCAGATTGGCGATCAGTCCGAGGGCGACGATGCCCATCGCCTTCCAGTCGGTCGGCGTCTCCTTTTCGTCCTCCGGCTGCCATCCGCCCCGCAAGGCGGCAATGATGAGCAGCAGCGACAGGATCATCATCCCGGTCATGGTGATGTAGGGAAAGACGGTCGGACCGACCTTGGAATAGAGCGGCGAGACCGGGATTGCCAGCGTCTGCCAGGCAACCGCACCCGCACAGGCGAGGAGCCCAACGCCGATCAGCAGTTCGGGCACTGCAAGGCGCGGCGGCGCCTGCTGGTCGCTGGTGCTCATCATCGTCCTCCCAATGCCAGCCCCGAGGGCCGGTTCTCCCTGGACTGGTCTCACTCGGCCGATCTCGGCCTAGTTTCACCTCCGGCGCCGCGTATGTCCATGCGGCTGGCGAAAGTCGGCAAGGGTTGGCGCAGGCCGCCCCTTGCCGAGAGCATCACGCCAGGCCGAGGTCCTTGAGGATCGTCCCGATGCGGGCCGTGTCTTCGGCGACGAATTTCGCATAATCGTCACCGGTGAGCAGGATCTGCGTCCAGTTACGGTTCTTGCATTCGGTGGCCCAGGCGTCGCTCTTGGCCATGGTCTCGATCAGCTTGATCATTGCTGCCTTGTCGGCGTCCGAGACGCCGGGCGGTGCGAAGACGCCGCGCCAGTTGAACAGCTCGACATCGATGCCGGCTTCCTTCATCGTCGGCGCATCAATTCCCTCCTGGCGTTTATCCGCGGAGATGGCCAGCAGCCGCAGCGCACCCGCCTTGACCTGTTCGGCGAACTCGCCATAGCCGGAGATGCCGGCCGCGACCTGGTTGCCGAGCAGCGCCGACAGCGCCTCGCCGCCGCCGGCAAACGGCACATAGGAGAGATTGGTGGCCGGAACACCGACGGTCTTGGCGATGAGGCCGAACAAGATGTGGTCCGAGCCGCCAGCCGAACCGCCGGCGACCGGAACCTGCGTCGGGTCGGCTTTGAGGGCGGCAACAAAGTCGGCCGCAGTCTTGAATGGCGAGGCGGCCGGCACCACAAGCGCCTCGAACTCGCCAGTAAGGCGGGCGATTGGCGTGACCTCGGTAAGGTTGTTAGCCGCCTTGTTGGCGATGATCGCGCCGACCATGACCATGCCAGCCACCATCAGCGCGTTGCCCTTGCCCTTCCACTGGTTGACGAATTGCGGCAGGCCGACAGTACCGCCGGCGCCGCCGACATTGGTGATCTGCGAGCCGGAGATCAGTTTTTCGCTGCGCAGCACCTGGTCCATGGCGCGCGCCGTCTGGTCCCAGCCGCCGCCCGGCGCCGCTGGCACGAAAATCTGCAGCTGCGGCGCGTCCTGCGCGAAGGCGGGGATAAAATGCGATGCCGCGAGTCCGGCAGCACCCGCTGCCGCGGTGCTCATCAAGAATCGGCGTCTGTTCAGCATGGGATTCCTCCAAATCGCGACACCTCCTCCGGTGCCTGCCAGAAACGTGGCCTGCCTTCAGACCCGCTCGATAAAATTCATGCAGAGTTTGCGTCTTCCTGTCAAAGACAGAACACGCCGCATGCGGCACAATCGGCCTGCGCGATTTTCAGGCTGGCGAACCGGACGCCCGAAGACGACGTGGCAGGCAGTGCCAAACAACATCCGTCAGGGTTGCCGCTCCAGCAGGATGGTCGGCTTGCCTTGGTAGACGGTTCGCAGCACTTCGCCATAACCACATTTTGCCGCGACGTTCAGCGATCCGGTGTTTTCCGGATCGATGATGCAGACGGTCTTCGCGGCGCCGAACGTCTCGTCGCCCCAGGCAAGCACCCGTGCGACGACTTCGCTGGCCAACCCGTGGCCATGCGCGCCCAAAACCAGAGCCCAGCCGGCCTCCGGAATGCCCTCGATCGACGGCGTCATGTCGCGTTTCAGATCATGAAAGCCGGCCTCGCCGATGAAGCGGCCAGTCGCTTTTTCCTCGATCGCCCAGAAGCCGTAGCCCAGAAGCGACCACAGGCCGGCGTGGCGCAGGAAGCGCATCCAGCTTTCCTCCCGCGTGCGCGGCTTGCCGCCGATAAAGCGGGTGACGGCGGGATCGGCCCACATCGCGACATAGGCGTCGAAATCGTCAAGCCGGTGCGGCCGCAGGACCGTGCGCGAGGTCTCAATTACTGGGGCGACAATTGTATGCGGACTGGCCATGGTCATGTCTCGGTTGTTGCCCGTGCAGGTCTTCCAAAAGTGGGGACAGCGACACGCCCGAGACGGGAAATCCAAATCCGTTGCGAAAAACAAGAGCCAAGGCTGTGTAGATCATCTTCCAGGCTGATGTGAATCCTGCCAGGCGGTGTTAGTTTTTCTCCAGTACTGGTTCAGGCGCGTTGGGTTTCGGCGCTGCCGTCCGACAGAGGGAAAACAGCATGGACACGACCGACCTTGTGCTTGCCATCTTCCATCATCTGCTGGTGTTTTCGCTGGCAGGCATCATCGGCGCCGAGTTCGTCCTGATCCGCAGCGACTTGTCCGCCGCGACGCTGAAGCGGCTTGTCGGCATCGATCGCCACTACGGCATCATCGCCATGCTGATCATCGTCGCAGGCATCGGCCGCGTCATCTATGGTCTCAAGGGCTGGGAATTCTACGTCTACAACTGGATGTTCTGGGCAAAGATGGCCGCCTTCGCAATTGTCGGCCTGTTGTCGATTATCCCGACCGTCCGATTCCTGTCCTGGAATAGGCAGGCGAGCGCCAGTCCCGGCTTCCAGGTGCCTGCGGCGGAGCTAGCGTCCGTTCGCAGCTATGTCCGCACCGAGGCCTTCATCTTCCTCTTGATCCCGGTGTTCGCGGCGGCGATGGCGCGCGGCTACGGTTATTAAGATAGGTCGGAGGAAGGGCATCGCGCGGCCCAACCTTTCCACTCATTTGCGCGGACAAACGTGCAGTTTGCCGTTCGAGGCTGATTGTCATTTGTCGGGTTGCGCTAGTTATTGCTCCATCTACATTCGGTTTTGAGAGGAACTCCGCGCAGCGGTTGGTAATTCGTATCCTGGGAGGAATCACGATGAGAAAATTCGTCGCCGCGCTGGCTGCCGTTGCGGCCGCCATGCTTTACCCACCGGCCGCTGGCGCGCAGACCTACCCCGAACGCACGATCAGCATTGTCGTGCCGTTTTCGGCCGGCGGCCCGACTGACACCGTCACGCGTCTTGTCGCGGAAGCCATGTCGAAGGACCTCGGCCAGCAGGTCATCGTCGAGAATGTCGGCGGCGCCGGCGGCACACTGGGCGCGGGCCGCGTCGCAAATGCCGAGCCTGACGGCTACACGCTGCTCCTCCATCACATCGGCATGGCGACAAGTGCTACGCTCTACAGAAAGCTCGCCTACGACACGCTGAACGCATTCGAATATGTCGGCCTCGTCACCGAGGTGCCGATGACCATCGTCGGCCGCAAGGACCTCGAGCCGACCGATCTGAAGGGGCTGGTCGACTACGCCAAGGCTAACAAGGACAGCATCACCGTTGCCAATGCCGGGATCGGTGCCGCCTCGCATCTGTGCGGCATGCTGTTTATGAGCGCCATCGGCACGCCGCTGGTCACCGGACCATATAAGGGCACCGGCCCGGCCATGACCGATCTTCTCGGCGGCCAGGTCGACATCATGTGCGACCAGACGACCAATACCACCAAGCAGATCCAGGGCGGCACGATCAAGGCTTATGCCGTAACCTCGCCGCAACGGCTAGACGTGCTGCCGGACGTGCCGACGACGATAGAGGCCGGTCTTCCCCAGGTGCAGGTCGGCATCTGGCACGGCATCTATGCACCCAAGGGCACGCCGGCCGAGATCACCGAACGCCTGTCGAAATCTCTGCAGGTGGCGCTGAAGGACCAGAACGTCGTCGCCCGATTTGCCGAACTCGGCACCAAGCCGTCGCCCGAGGCCGATGCCACGCCGGCCGCGCTCAAGGCCAAGCTGGAAAGTGAGATTGCGCGCTGGAAGCCGATCATCGAAGCGGCCGGCCAGTACGCCGACTAAAGGTTTTTAACGGGGCGCCGCCGGCGCCCCGTTTTTACACCGGCATCGGCACGCCCGTGAGGCGGGCCGGGAGGACGTCATGAAACCTTTCGCAATCGACAGAGCCAACGGCATATGCGCCGCGCTGTTGATCTTTATTGGCGTCTTTTTCGCGCTGCAGTCGCTGGGCCTCGAAATCGGCACCGCCTTTCGCATGGGGCCGGGCTATTTCCCCCTGGTTCTGGCGATCGTGCTCATTCTGCTCGGCGCCGTCATCCTAGTCGAGGCAGTGCGCTTCGAGAGTGAGCCGATCGGTTACATTGCGTGGCGCGGCATGCTGTTCATCCTGCCTGCTCCGATCTTCTTCGGCCTGACGGTGCGCGGCCTCGGCTTCATCCCATCGATCTTCCTGGCGGCGCTGATCGCATCGTTTGCCAGCGGCCGCATGAAGCCGCTGACCGCGCTCGTGCTGTCGGCCGGCCTGACGCTGTTCGCGTTCGCCATCTTCAGCTACGCACTCGGCCTGCCGTTCCGGCGTTTCGGCCGGTGGTTGCCACTGTCGTTGTGAGGAGATGAAATGGAACTCCTCAACAATCTCGCACTCGGCTTTTCGACGGCCACATCTTTGGCAAACCTCGGTTTCTGCCTGATCGGTGTCCTTCTCGGCACGCTGATTGGTGTCCTGCCCGGTATCGGCGCCACCGCAACCATTGCCATGCTGTTGCCGATCACCTTCCAGATCGGCGATCCGGTTTCCTCCCTGATCATGCTCGCCGGCATCTATTACGGCGCGCAGTATGGCGGCTCGACTACCGCTATTCTCATCAACATGCCCGGCGAATCCTCGTCGGCCGTCACCGCCATCGACGGCTACCAGATGGCCAGGAAAGGCCGCGCCGGGGCGGCACTGGCGACCGCGGCGATAGGCTCGTTCTTTGCCGGCACGGTGTCGACCTTCCTCGTCGCCATCTTTGCCCCGCCGCTGACGGCGATAGCGTTGAAATTCGGTGCTGCCGAGTATTTTTCGCTGATGATTGTCGGTCTGGTCTCGTCCGTCGCGCTCGCCCACGGCTCGATCGTCAAGGCGCTGGCCATGGTCGTGCTCGGCCTGCTGCTCGGCCTTGTCGGCACCGATATCTACACCGGTACACCCCGTTTCACGCTCGGCATCCGCGAATATGCCGACGGGCTGAATTTCGTCGCAGTGGCGGTCGGTGTCTTCGGCGTCGCCGAGATACTGCGCAACCTCGAAAACGAGCATGAGCGTTCCGTGCTGATCCGAAAGATCTCCGGCCTTATGCCGACCCGCGAAGATTTTCGGCGCATGGCGGCTCCCATCGTGCGCGGAACGATCATCGGTTCGGCGCTCGGCATCCTGCCGGGAGGCGGCGCGATCCTTGCCGCCTTTGCCTCCTACACCGTCGAAAAACGTGTCTCGAAAAATCCCGGGGAATTCGGCAAGGGCGCCATCGAAGGCGTCGCCGGACCGGAATCGGCCAACAATGCCGGCGCCCAAACCTCCTTCATCCCGATGCTGACGCTCGGCATTCCGGCCAACCCGGTAATGGCGCTGATGATCGGCGCTATGATCATCCAGGGCATCGTGCCCGGCCCCAATGTCGCCATCGAACAGCCTGCGCTGTTTTGGGGTATCATCACCTCGATGTGGATCGGCAATCTGATGCTGATCATCTTGAACCTGCCGCTGATCGGGCTTTGGGTGAAACTTCTTACCATCCCCTACTACGTGCTCTTCCCGATCATCATGGCGTTCTGCTCGATCGGCGTTTACAGCGTCAACACCAACGTCTACGACCTCTATGCCGTCGCCTTCTTCGGCTTGCTTGGCTACCTCCTGACCAAGCTGCGCTGCGAACCTGCGCCGCTGCTGCTCGGCTTCGTGCTCGGCCCGCTGCTCGAGGAAAACCTGCGCCGCGCCATGATCCTCTCGCGCGGCGATCCGAGCACCTTCGTGACGCGGCCGATCAGCGCCAGCCTGCTCCTCATCGCGCTTGCCGTGCTCGTCATCGTGTTTCTCCCCGCGGTCAAGAAGAAGCGCGAGGAGGTGTTTGTCGAAGAGAGTTCCTGAACGTGGACGGCGCCACATGCGAGGAACTTCACAGTCGCTTGCCGGGCACTGACTCAGTAGCCGCTTCTCCTGGCCCGAGCGGCGCGATCTCCACCAGCGGTGCAGGCACGCTGGTCGTCTTTTCCTTGGCCTTGCAGATATCGGCGATGACGCAGGCCGGGCAATCCGGCTTGCGCGCCTTGCAGACATAGCGGCCGTGCAGGATCAGCCAATGATGCGCGTGCCGCATATATTCATCCGGAATGATCTTCAGGAAACCTTGCTCGACCTGTTCCGGCGTCTTGCCCGGCGCCAGGCCGAGCCTGTTACCGATGCGGAAGATGTGCGTGTCGACCGCCATCGTATGCTGGCCGAATGCCACATTGAGCACGACGTTGGCGGTCTTGCGGCCGACACCCGGCAGCTCGACCAGTTGATCGCGATCCTCAGGCACCTCGCCGCCATGGTCGCGGATCAGCGCCTCCGACAGCGCGATGACGTTCTTGGCCTTGTTGCGCCATAGCCCGATGGTGCGGATATGGTCGCCGAGCTTGGCCTCGCCCAGCGCCAGCATCTTTTGCGGCGTGTCGGCAATTTTGAACAGCGTCCGCGTCGCCTTGTTGACGCCGGCGTCCGTCGCCTGAGCCGAAAGCACCACCGCCACCAACAGCGTGAAGGCGTTGATATGTTCGAGCTCGCCCCTCGGTTCCGGCCGCTGAACGGAAAAGCGCCGGAAAATCTCATGCACCTCGGCCGCGCTGTAAAGCGCCCGCGATCTTGCGGGCCGCGGACGCCGCTTGGCGTTCGAGCCGTCGCGGCGGCCGGGCAACAGGTCTTTTTTTAGCGCAGAAGAGTTTTTGGGCTTGGGGCTTGTCATTGCCTTCCTATAATATTCCCCAATGAGCGACACAAACGCCTCATTTCAGGCCGACGAGCCATTTTTCCAGGCGCTGCTGACACCGCACCGGTCGCTGGGCAAGACCGGCTTTGCCATACTGATGGGCGCCCTGCTGTTCGGCTGGCTGGTGACCGGAGCTTTTTTTCTGTCGCGCGGCGCCTGGCCGGTGTTCGGCTTCTTCGGCCTCGACGTGATCGCCGTCTACATCGCCTTCCGCGCCAATTATCGTGCCGCCCGGGCTCGCGAGGAGGTATCGGTGTCGCGCACCAGCCTCGACATCCGCAAGACTGCCCCGTCAGGCAAATCGGAAGCACACCGCTTCAATCCGTTCTGGGCGCGCTTTTCGATCGCCCGCCACGCCGAGATCGGCATCACCAGAATGGCGGTCGAGGCGCAAGGAAAAACCGTCTCGATCGGCGGCTTTCTCAACCCCGCCGACCGCGAGAGTTTTGCCACCGCATTTTCGCGCGCTCTGGCAGCCGCCAAGGCGCGCTGAGCCAGCGTTTCAGAACCGATAGCGCAACAGCCTGCCGATCTTGCGCAATGCTGGAATGTATTTCCAAAGGCGAACAAACAGTTTCGCGAACCAGCGCATGCGAGCGGCATGTTCCGGCTTATAGGCAGGGATGTCCTCGACGAACCGCAGCTTCGGAACGGCTCGCTCCAACTCATGCGGGTTCTCGATGCTCCAATGGACCTCGGCACCGGTGGCGCGGAAGGAGAAATTGAGGCGAATGATCTTCAGGCCCAGGCGACTATAGGCATCGAAAACCAGTTCGCCGCTCGAAAGATGTCCCACCAAACGAGAAAACAGTTGCTGCCCCTCTTCGGCGCCCAGGTAGGGAGTCAGGCCTTCCGCCACGACTATGGCCGGGCGATCCCGAGGTACTTCGTTCAGCCATCCCGGTTCGGTGACCGACGAAGCGATCAGGTGGTAGTGATCCCGCACGGGATAGAGCTTGCGCCTGAGGTCGATGACTTCGGGATAGTCGACGTCGAACCAGTCCACGCCGGCTGGCGGATCGATACGGAATACGCGCGTATCGAGCCCACACCCGAGATGCAGTACGATGGCGTCAGGATTTCGGGCGAGAAAGTCCTGAACGCAGACGTCCAGCGTCTTTGCCCTGATTGCTAGACCGACGCCGAGATTGTTGTCGACCTTGAGCCGTGAGAAATCATAGTCGATGTTGCGCACCGCCTCGTCGGCAAAGTAGTCCCTGAGCAGCGAATTGGGCAGCCGGCTCTCCAGCGCCTTGCCGTAAAGTGTCAAAAGCAAAGTCTCCTTTGCCCCGGTCAGGTTTACTTTTTCACCAGCCACGACCGTCCTCCCCATTCAAAGCCCAGCTCTATCTGGGTACATGCCGCGGGAAAGCAAGTTTCGGGTGGTGATCGGCGCCGCGAAGGACGATATTCGCACTCAAGGAGATACTGCCATGAACGCCCAAATGCCTCTCAAAACGACAGCAATCCTTCAGAAAGACATCACGCCTGAAGGTGGAGACTACGAAATCGTCCGTCGTGCCATCGAAAAGATCAGCCTCGACTATCGCGACCAGCCTTCGTTGGAAGTGCTGGCCGAGGAGGTCGGCGAGACGCCGACCGGGCTGCAGAAGCTGTTCACCCGCTGGGCCGGCCTGTCGCCCAAGGCTTTTCTGCAGGCCGTCACCCTCGATCATGCGCGCAAGCTGCTCGATGCCGGCATGCCGCTGCTTGAAACCTCGTTCGAACTCGGCATGTCCGGCCCAGGCCGGCTGCACGATCTGTTCGTCACCCACGAAGCGATGTCGCCGGGCGATTACAAGACCCGCGGCGCAGGGCTCACCATCCGCTACGGCTATCATATCTCGCCTTTCGGCATCGCGCTGATCATGGTGACGGACCGCGGCCTTGCCGGCCTCGCCTTCAACGACCCCGGCGGCGAGCGTGCGGCCTTTGCCGACATGTCCAGCCGCTGGCCGAATGCGACCTATGTCGAGGACATGGCGGCGACGGCACCCTATGCCGCGCGCATCTTCGATCCGTCGCTGTGGCGCGCCGACCAGCCGCTGCGCGTTGTCATGATCGGCACAGACTTCCAGGTCCGTGTCTGGGAGGCCTTGCTGCGCATTCCGATGGGCCAGGCCTGCACCTATTCCTCGATCGCCGCGCGCATCGGCGCACCGAGTGCCAGCCGGGCTGTCGGTGCCGCGGTCGGTGCCAATCCGATGTCCTTCGTCGTGCCGTGCCACCGGGCTCTCGGCAAGTCCGGCGCACTCACCGGCTACCATTGGGGTCTGACCCGCAAACGCGCCATCCTCGGCTGGGAGGCGGGACAGGTCTCTTCTTGAATAGCCAACGAATGGAACGATTGGAGCGATGCAAGGACCGCTAGGGTGACAAGCAGCGATCTTACGGAGTAGCTTCCCGCGCAATTAGAGTGGTATGCGCTAGCGGGAGGCACTACTTGATCGTCGTCATCGGCTCCATCAATCTCGATCTCATCGCCAGTGTCGACCGCTTGCCCGGTCCCGGCGAGACCGTGCGCGGCTCCGGTTTCGCTACTGCCCCCGGCGGCAAGGGCGCCAACCAGGCGCTGGCCGCCGCCCGCGCCGGCGCCAAGGTGCGCATGGTCGGCGCGGTCGGCAAGGACAGCTTCGCCAGCGACGCTCTGGCGCTGCTGCGCGACGGCAAGATCGACCTGTCCGGCGTCGGCGAGACCTTTGCCTCGACCGGTACCGCGTTGATCATGGTCGGCGCCGACGGCGAGAACGTGATCGCCGTTGTGCCGGGCGCCAATGATTCGGTCGTGCCGGGTGACCTTTCCAAGGCTTTCGTAAAAAACGGCGACGTCGTGCTGCTGCAACTGGAGATCCCGCTGCAGACCGTCGAGGCAGCACTCGACGCGGCAAGCACGGCCGCCGCGATCACCGTGCTCAACACCGCACCTTTCCATGGCGACGCGGCCGGCTTCCTCGGCAAGGCCGACTATCTCGTCGCCAACGAAACCGAGTTCGACCTCTATGGCGAGGCGCTGTCGTTGAATGGCCGCGACCGCCCGGCACGGATGCGCGACTATGCCGCGAGAACCGGCCGCACCATCGTCGTCACGCTTGGCTCGGACGGCGTTCTGGCGGCAACGCCGGACGATCTCCTGATGGTTCCGGCGCTGAAGATCACCCCGCTCGACACGGTCGGTGCCGGCGACACGTTCTGCGGCTATTTTGCAGCCGGGCTGGCAGCCGGCCTGCCGCTCGACCAGGCGCTAGCCCGCGCTGCCGCAGCCGGTTCGCTGGCCTGCCTGAAAGCCGGTGCACAGCCGGCCATCCCGCTGGCCAGGGACGTCGATGCCGCCCTGCAGAAATCTGCAGGCTAAAGCGGGATGACAGCCATGCGCCCGACGACGAAGCACGCGGTGCCGCCCGCCGGCGACATCTGCCGCCTGTCTGCCGTGGCGCTTGCCGGGAAGATCAGGCGCCGGCAGCTTTCGGTGCGCGAAGTGGTCGCGGCATTCCTCGACAGGATCGAGGCGGTGAACCCGCTGGTCAACGCTATCGTTTCATTGCGTGAGCGTGCCGACATCCTGCGCGAGGCCGACAGCGCTGACGCTCATCTGGCGCGAGGTGGAGATACCGGATCGCTGTTCGGCCTGCCGATCGCGATCAAGGATCTTGCGCTGACAAAAGGCCTGAGAACCGCCTTCGGCTCGCCGATCTTCGCCGATTTTGTGCCTGAGGAAGACGACTTCTTCGTCGAGCGCGTCCGCAAGGCCGGCGCGATCATCATCGGCAAGACCAATGTTCCCGAATTCGGGCTCGGCTCCAACACCTACAACACCGTGTTCGGACAGACGCTCAACGCATTTGACCCGGCGCTGACCGCCGGCGGCTCGAGCGGCGGTGCGGCGGTCGCGCTGGCGCTCGACATGGTTCCCGTTGCCGATGGCAGCGATTTTGGCGGTTCCCTGCGCAATCCCGCTGCCTACAACAATGTCTATGGCTTCCGTCCATCGCAGGGATTGGTGCCGGCCGGCCCAGACCTTGATGTGTTTCTTGCGCAAATGGGCGTCGAAGGGCCGATGGGGCGTAACGTGCGTGACATGGCGTTGCTGCTCGACGTTCAGGCCGGCTATCATCCTCGCGCGCCGCTGTCGCATGATAAGCCAGGCTCGTTCCTCGAAGGGCTGGACGCACCGGCGGCCGGCGGGCGCATCGCCTGGCTCGGCGATCTCGAAGGCCATCTGCCGGTTGAAGCAGGCATTCTACAGCTTTGCGAGGCAGCACTCGGCCGGTTCGCGGATGTATCCTTCGAGGCCGAGCCGCTGATGCCGAAATTCGACTTCGAAGCGCTGTGGCAAGCCTTTGTAACGCTTCGCCAGGCGAGCAGCGGTTGTGCGCTCAAGGCGCATTACGACGATCCCTCGAAACGCAGCCTGCTGAAGCCGGAGGCCGTGTGGGAGGTGGAACATGCACTGCGCCTCACCGCGCCGCAGATCCACGCCGCCACGGTGAGGCGCTCGTCCTGGCACCGAATGCTGCTATCGCTCTTCGAGCGTTTCGACCTGATTGCGCTGCCAGCCGCACAGGTCTTTCCCTTCGATGTCGTCACCCACTGGCCAAGGCAAGTGGCCGGGCGTGCCATGGACAGCTATCATCGCTGGATGCAGGTTTCAGCGTTCGCCACGCTGGGCGGCTGCCCGGCGATCAATGTGCCGGCGGGCTTCGACGCCAGGGGCAGGCCAATGGGCATGCAATTGATCGGGCGGCCGCGCGGTGACCTCTCCGTGCTGAGGGCGGCTGCCGCCTATGAGACAACGCTGCCATGGCTGGCCGGCGCCTGCTGAAATCAACTCCGCATTGTCGGCGCCTCGCCGGCTTGCACGCAACTCATCGCCATGCATTGATCGCGACAGCGCGCCGCACGAGCGGCATCTGTGGAGGGAAAAAATGTCGTTGGAACTCTACGCCACCTATGTCGTCGCCTGCATCGTCATCATCCTGGTGCCGGGGCCGACGGTGACGCTGATCATTGCCAACAGCATCCGCCACGGCTCGCGCGCAGGGCTCGCCAATGTCGCCGGCACCCAGGCCGGGCTAGCCATCATGATCGCCATCGTCGGCATCGGATTGACTTCGCTGATCGCGGGCATGGGCCACTGGTTCGAGTGGGTCCGGCTGATCGGCGCCGCCTACCTGATCTGGATGGGCGTGCAGATGTTCCGCTCGAAAGGCAAGCTGAACGCCGACGGAACGGCAAAAAGGCCACGTGGCGGCTTCTTCCTGCAGGGCCTGCTGGTGGCGATCAGCAATCCAAAGACGCTGGTGTTCTTCGGCGCCTTCTTTCCGCAGTTCATCGCTCCCGAAGGTAATTACGCACTACAGATCGGCGTCATGGGTCTCACCGCGATGATCTTCGCCGCAGTCTCGGATTCGACCTACGCGCTGGCCGCCGGCCGCGCCGGACGCCTGCTGTCGGCCGGCCGCGTCAAGCTCTTGTCGAGGATCAGCGGCAGCTTCCTGGTCGGCGGCGGCCTGTGGCTGGCCTTTTCCAAGGCGAAGTAACGGCCGCGAGCCCGGCGACGCCAACAGCAACATCCTGGAATAGGAAAGCCGATTGAAAGTCGGCCTTCAGGCCACCACATGGATCAACAGTTGGGGATTCATGTCTATGCCGTGGAGTTACGCGGATTTGAAAAGGAACGCGTTTGGCGTGATCCTGTTCATCGCTTTGTTCGCGGCGATGGTTCCGTCGGCTCTGAACAAATGGGCGAATGACGCAAGTCCGATCCGATCGGTCGACCCGGTCGATGCGACGATCAAAAGTGGACAGGGTAAAGGGCGCAATATCCAATATCTGCTGGTCCTTGAGAACGGTTCGATGGTCCTCGTTTACGACGACCTCCCGCATCTGATCGGCTCGCGCGTAGGCATCGAGCGCGTCACGCGCGACAATGGCTTCGTCTTTTACCGGTTTGCAAATTGAACGACGATCGATCGATAAGCTGTTTTCAAAGGTGACGCGAGTGACATGGCTTTTTCGGGGAATCGCTCTTGAACAAAGCCCCTATGCTACTCAACTCTAAGGTATGGGGCCGGCAAATCTTTCTCTTAGAACCCGCATTCTTTTGCTTCGGGAAGAGTTTCGCGACAGAGTTGTTGGCACCGCAATCTTGTGTGCGCTCGCTCTCGCGATCGCTGTGCCGATTGTAACCAGGCAGAACAGTCCGATCACTGGCACACAACTCGTAGGAGGCACCGTCGAAGATGTTGCGACGATGCCTCTAAATCCGAGGGGTTCCGTCGGACATGGACTTTATTATAGATATGAAGTCTGCCCCTATGAGGGCAACGCTCGGATATTTGTCGATGGTGAGGTGGAAACACCCCACATGATTGGATCGGAAGTCTCGATCGAAGAACAACAACGCCAGGACGGTACCACCACCTACCGCCTGCTCCAACTACTGAGCAGCCCTAAAGCCGCCCCAGCCGTTCCAGCAACAGCGCGAAAAACGCATCATGGTCGATGTCGCGCATCACCATGGCGTTCTTCGGCCGCTTGGTCACCCCCCACCAGTCGATCACCGTCATGCCCATGGTGAGCTCCGAGGCGGTTTCCACGCTGACATTGCAGTTGCGCCCCTTGAACAGCTTCGGCTTCAGCAGATACGCGATCACGCAAGGATCGTGCAGCGGGCCGCCGTCGGTACCGTATTTCTCCTCGTCGAAACGTTCGAAGAATTCCAGCATGTCCGCGGTGGCCGTGCCGACCCTGGTGCCGAGCTTGCGGAAGGCCTTCGTACGCTTGGCGGTGGTCAGCGCCTTGTGGGTGACGTCGAGCGGCATCATCACGATCGGAATGCCGGATTTGAACACGACATCGGCAGCATGCGGATCGACATAGATGTTGAACTCGGCGGTCGGCGTGACGTTGCCGCCCTCGAAGAAGCCGCCGCCCATCAGCACGATTTCCTTGATGCGCGGCGCGATTTTCGGTTCGCGGATCAGCGCCAGCGCAACGTTGGTGAGCGGCCCGAGCGCGCACAGCGTGATCGTGCCGCTCTCCTCGTTCATCAGCGTCTCAACGATGAAATCAACCGCATACTCGTCCTGCAGTTTCATCTTTGGTTCGGGCAGTTGCGGCCCGTTGAGGCCGGTCTTGCCATGCACTTCCTCGGCGGTGACGAGTTCGCGCGCCAGCGGCCGGATGGCGCCTGCATAGACCTTGACGTCCGGCCGGCCGGCCAGCTCGCAGATCTTGCGGGCGTTTTTTTCGGTAAGTTTCAGCGGCACGTTGCCGGCCACCGCGGTGATGCCGACGATCTCCAGCTCGGCGCTGCCCAGCGCCAGCAATATGGCGACGGCATCGTCCTGGCCGGGGTCAGTGTCGATGATGATCCTGCGGGATTGGGGCATTTCAATTCCTTGTTTTGGCAAGTCTTTTTGGGCGGGACGTGTGACGGCTTGAAGTCTGCCGGGCGGCGGACCATATCAAGACCATCGGGAAAAATGCCATCCGGGTTTTTCCACTTTATGTCGCTCTTGAGAGGACACTGTAACATGAGCCGAATGACGCCTTTTTCCAGCCCGCTTCTCCTCGGTTTCGATTCCATGGAAAAGACGCTGGAGCGGTTGGCAAAGTCCGGTGACAGCTATCCTCCCTACAACATCGAGCGCCTCAGCGGTGCCGACGGCAAAACCGAAAGGCTGCGTATCACGCTCGCCGTCGCCGGTTTCGCGGAAAGCGATCTCGATGTCACAACGGAGGAGAACCAGTTGGTCGTGCGCGGCCGTCAGAACGACGACACCGAGCGCGAATTCCTCCACCGCGGCATCGCCGCGCGCCAGTTTCAGCGCTGTTTCGTGCTGGCCGACGGCATGCGGGTGATTGCGGCGGAATTGAAGAACGGCCTTCTGTCGATCGATCTCGATCGGCCGGAATCCGAACGGCTGGTACGAAAAATAAACATATCGGTGAAAGACTGATTTTTGCCGATAGCTCTCATGCGGGATGGCCTTGAGCGGCATCTCGCGGCAAGGAGGCTTGAAATGACCAGAACTAACGAAAATATCATCATGACCAGCGGCGAATTCGCCCATCTCGGCGAAGGTTCTGTCGCCTATCTCAGGAAAGTGTCGAGCGACGATCTGCGCGGCCGTTTCCCGGGCCTCGGCGAAATCGCGCCCGGGCTGGAACTGTGGGCCCTGTTTGCCGCCAATGGCCAGCCGATCCTGCTTTCGGACGCTCGCGACCGGGCACTGGCTGGCGCGCTGGAAAACGATCTGACCCCGGTCGCTATCCACTAACGTCGTTATCCACTGACAAATACGGCGCAGCGATCTGGTTGGAAACGGACAGGGCCGCTCACGGCGGCCCTTCAACGGATTTAATCAAAACCTCAGGCGGCGTGCGAGGCCTGTGTGTCCGACAGCAGCGCGTGGATGGCTACGGCGTCGCGCGTGCCCCTGATCTTGGCAACCGTGTCGGCGTCGCGCAGCACCCGCGCAATGCGCGACAGCGCCTTGAGGTGGTCGGCGCCGGCGCCTTCGGGAGCCAAAAGCAGAAACACCAGGTCGACCGGCTGATCATCGAGGGCCTCGAAGTCCACCGGTGTCTCCAGCCGGGCAAAAACGCCGGCGATCCGCTTCACCCCGGCCAGCTTGCCGTGCGGAATGGCGATGCCGTTGCCGACGCCGGTGGAGCCGAGCCGCTCGCGCTGCAGGATGGTGTCGAACACCTCTCGCTCCGGAATGCCGGAAATCGCCGCCGCCCTTTCGGACAGCAATTGCAGCAGCTGCTTTTTGGAGTTCGCCTTCAACGCCGGCATGATTGCCGGAACGCTGACGAGATCGCTCAGATCCATGCTTGAAATCCCTTGTTCGCCTGCCGTCGCCAGTCCCCACGCTCGCGTGCGGCTGGTTTTTACCCCTGCGCGACCTTGGCCGTGGACGGGTCGATCCAGCCAATATTCCCGTCCGGCCGGCGATAGACGATGTTGAGATGGTCGTTTCCGGCATTGCGGAAGACCAGGACCGGGCTGTCCTTGGTATCGAGTTCGATCACCGCTGACGCCACCGACATGGTCCGCAGCGTCATGGTCGATTCGGCGACGATGGCCGGCGCGAAATTCTCCGGTATGTCCTCCTCGTCGTCGGCAAGCGGCGCCATCACCGTATAGGCGACGTCGGTGAGCTCGCCGTTGCTATTGCCTGAATTGTGCGACTTCAGCCGGCGCTTGTAGCGCCTGAGGCGTGTTTCCAGACGGTCCGCCGCGGTATCGAAGGCAAGCGTTGGATCCTGGGCATCGCCGGTCGCCTGCAGCGAAGCACCGGAGTCCAGCCGGATCATGCAATCGGCCGTGTAGCGCGACCCCGATTTGACGACTACGATTTGCCCTGAAAAGCCCCGATCGAAATATTTCCCGATCACTTCCCCGACACGGTCGTTGATGCGCGTACGGAACGCATCGCCGATATCCATGTGTTTTCCCGATATGCGCAGTGTCATCTGAAAACTGACCTTCCTTGCTCAGGCTTCAAACTGTCCCGAGTTTATACTCGTGGTCCGCGCGCACAAGCTTTTGCGGCGTCACTTGCGCCGATTTTAGATCCGAACTTTCCGGTTGATCACAAGCCGCCTTCTTGGCCGTCCCGTGGCCTACATCGTGACGGACCATCTCTCGTGCGGGCATCGGCGAACTCAAATTCACTCGCCAGCCCGTCCCACGCGGGCGGGCTTCTAGCCACTTCGTCGCCGCTTGTCAATGAAGGGCGAAAGCTGTGGAAATTCCGCCGGAGATCAACGGCCGGCGCTGGCCAAAGCGCGTTTTTCGCGCCGCCGCTGCACCGAAGAGGGTATGTTCATGCCTTCCCGGTATTTGGCCACCGTGCGCCTGGCGATGTCGACGCCGCATTCCCGCAGCATGTCCACGATGGCATCGTCGGAAAGCACATCGATGGCTTTCTCCTCGTCGATCAGCTGCTTTATGCGGTCGCGCACCGCTTCCGACGAATGCGCATCGCCGCCACCTGACGAAGCGATCGAGGCGGTGAAGAAATAGCGCAGCTCGAACACACCGCGCGGCGTCAGCATGTATTTGTTTGCCGTGACGCGGCTGATCGTTGATTCGTGCATGCCGATGGCGTCCGCCACCGTGCGCAGGTTGAGCGGCTTCAGGTGCCGCACGCCGTGGACGAGAAAAGCGTCCTGCTGGCGCACGATCTCGGAGGCCACCTTGAGAATGGTCTTCGCCCGCTGGTCGAGGCTGCGCGTGAGCCAGTTGGCGTTCTGCAGGCATTCGGCGAGGAAATCCTTTTCCGCCTGGTTTTTCGCATGTGGCGTGACCTGGGCGAAATAGATGTGATCGACCAGCACGCGCGGCAGCGTCTCGGCATTGAGCTCGACCGTCCAGCTGCCGTCATTGGCTGCACGCACCTCGACGTCGGCCACGATCGCATCGCTGGCACCGCGCGAAAACGCCATTCCCGGCCGCGGGTCGAGCGCCCGGATCTCGGCCAGCATGTCGAGCAGATCCTCCTCGTCGACGCCGCAAATCCGCTTCAGCGTCTGGAAATCGCGCCGTGCCAGAAGTTCGAGATTGGCGATCAGCGCCTTCATCGCCGGATCGAGCCGGTCGCGCACGGCCAGCTGCAGCAACAGGCATTCGGCGAGGTCGCGGGCGAATATGCCGGCGGGCTCGAATGTCTGGCAGACCGCCAGGACCGTTGCCACCGCCGTGGCGTCCGCGCCGAGGCGGGCGGCGATCTCGGCCATGTCGGCACGCATGTAGCCGGCCTCGTCGAGGCCGTCGGCAAGCTCGCCTGCGATCAGGCGCGCCGCCGGATCGGCAAAGGCGAGCGCCACCTGCTCGCCGACATGGTCGCGCAGCGTAATGGCCGCCGCCGCCATATCCGCGACGTCGAAGCCGTCGGAGGAAGAGGTGGAACCGTTGCCGGACGCCGATTTCCATTGTGCCGTCAGGTCGGGCCCGAGCCGCTCGCTCGTACCAGGATCGTCAGGAAACAGGTTTTCCAGCGACGTATCGAGCTTTTCCGAGATCGCCTCGGCGCTCCATGCCGTTTCCGCCTCGAACCAGTCGCCGTCGGCAGCCGGTTCCGATGCGGCGTCGCCCTTCTGCGCCTGGTCGCTGGCGGCGTCCTCCTGCGGTTCGGCGCGTTCCAGCAGGGGATTGCGTTCGATCTCGTCGTCGATGAAGCGTTCCAACTCGAGATGGGTGAACTGCAGCAGGCGGATCGACTGCATCAGCTGCGGCGTCATCACCAGCGACTGCGACTGTCGTAGCTGTAGTTTTGCCGCCAACGCCATGGTTCGGTTTCAAACGCTCCGTCTACGCACCCGCACTGCTGGAAGGAATTTTCCAGGCCAGCATAGAAACTGGCCCGGCTTTTGCTTGTCAAGGCGAGGAGCGGCAAAACTCGCCTGCCGGCACGTTTTCAGGCAGAAAATTGAAGAAAAAGCTGCTGGACTACGCCGGAAATCCCGCTCGAGCCGGAATTTCGCACTTAGAGCGTAAATCCCTCGCCGAGATAAAGCCGCCGCACATCGGCATTTGCGACCACTTCGTCGGCTCGACCATGGGTCAGCACCTGGCCGGCATGGATGATGTAGGCGCGGTCGATCAGGCCAAGTGTCTCGCGGACATTGTGGTCGGTGATCAGAACGCCGATGCCACGTGCCGTCAAGTGGCGCACGAGTTGCTGGATGTCGGCGACGGCGATCGGATCGATGCCGGCGAAAGGTTCGTCGAGCAGCATGTAGGCGGGGCGGGTTGCCAAGGCGCGGGCAATTTCGAGGCGTCGCCGCTCACCGCCGGAGAGCGACAGCGACGGAGCCTTGCGCAGATGGCTGATGTGAAATTCCTCGAGCAATTCGTCGAGCAGGCGCTCACGCTCCTTGCGGCTCTTTTCGACGACCTCGAGCACGGCCCGGATGTTTTGCTCGACATTCAGGCCGCGAAAAATCGACGCTTCCTGCGGCAGATAGCCGATGCCGAGACGGGCGCGGCGATACATCGGCATCGACGTGACGTCGAAACCGTCGATTTCGATCGTGCCTTCATCGACCGGCACCAGGCCGGTTACCATGTAGAAACAGGTCGTCTTGCCGGCGCCGTTGGGGCCGAGCAGCCCAACCGCCTCGCCGGCGCGCACGCCCAGCGTCACGCCGCTGACGACTTTGCGGCCCTTGTAGCTTTTGGTCAGGCCCTTGGCGATCAAGGTTCCCTTGAACTTTGCCGCTTCGACGGTGACCCTGGCCGGTGCCGCAAGTTTGCTGGCGGCGCGCCCTGGAAGACGCGCCAGCAGCGACGATATACCGGTCATCAGGGTTTCGCTGCTCCAGACTTCGCCGGCGGCGTGATCGACATCATGACGCGGCCGCCGCAAGCGTCGACCTGGGCAAGGCCGCTCTTCATCTGCACGGTAAGCTTGCAGCCGACAAGCACGTTATCGCCTTGCGAGAGCACGACCTTGCTGCCCGAAAGCACCAGCACTTCGGTCTTCATGTCGAAGGTGCCGCGGTCGCCGGTGGCAACCTGATTGTCCGATTTGATGTAGACCTTATCGTCGACCTCGAGATGGTCGATGTTGGCGGATCCGGTCATCGCCGCGGCACCCGCGGGCTGGGCGCCTTTAGCGGCGCCTGCATCCCTGACGTAATAGACCGTCATTTTGCCGGCCTTGAGCACGGTTGGACCCTGGACGACGTTGACGTTGCCGGTGAAGACGGCGACGCTTTCCGCCTGGCGCACCTCGAGCTTGTCGCTTTCGATCTGGATAGGCTTGTCGCCCGACAGCCTGAGGCCGGACATTTGGCTGGTGGCACTGGATTGCGCCAGCGACGGCGCCGTCCCGAAGGTCAGCCCCAAGGGCAACCCGAGCGTCAACGCCGAAATCGCGGCGAGGCGCCGTGCCGAACTACTGAACCGCATTGGTCTCTCCGCTCTTTGCCTCTGCCGCCTTCAAACTGGCGGGATCGATGTCGACGCGCACCTTGTTCTCGAAAACCAGGACCTTGCCATTGTCCTGGACCGACATCGAATCCGCCCTGATCCGCGACCCGCCGCGGCTGACATCGACGGGCTCGCTTGTCTTCATAGTGCCTTCGCCCATGTCGAGATAGACTGATTTGAATTTTGCCACCACACCATCCGTGGTCGACACGGTCACATCGCTGGTCAGGCTGAGCGTGTTGCCGTCGCGATCATAGGTGCCGTGCGTGGCATCGATGGCGGCCGTGTTGTCGGTCGCAATCGGCAGCTTGGCCTTGATGCCCTCCAGATCGATGATGCCTTGTTTGCTGACATCCTGTATGGCGCGCAGGGCTGTCATCGAATAGGGCAGGTTCTGTTTGGTGAAGCCGTTGAGCTTGGGGTTGGCCATCACCAGCTTGCCATCGGCAAAGGCGCCGCCGTCGGCCTGCACCTCGATTGCAGCGGGAGCCATGAGATAGGAATAGACGGGAAACGCGACCGCAATCACGGCAGCGACCAGCGGCACGGCCAGCTTGAGGACACGGACCCGGCGCGAATGACGCTGCGCAACGTCAAACGCGTCGACCCGCGCCCGGCCTGCGGCCTTGGGAGCCAACTCCGTCTCGGTGTTGGTCGGTTCGATTGGTCCCGCTAACATGACTGCTTCTTCTAAACCCCTGCCCGCCAGGCCGCCCTATAGGTGGGGTGCCGGCGCCCTCAAGCAAGCACAAGCCGAGGAAAACCGCAAAAATGTGACAGCCGCCCCTGTACAATGAAAATGGCCCCAGCGCAGCCTGTACCTCATACCAGATATGGGCGCACAGTGTTAGAGCCTGTGGAACGTGACAGGTTGAGGCTTGCCGCGAATGCCTAACGGCCTTTGGCGCAAGGCCGTCAGGAAACGGTAGCCGGGCGCGAATGGTTGCTTTAAAAGCATCTGCTCCCACCGACTACGAGGCTGACCATGGTATTGAGAGCCGACGACCTGATCGACCGCCGCCGCTTGCGCCGCAAGCTGACATTCTGGCGTGTTGCGGCGATTATCGTCGCAGCAGCCGGACTGATCGCCTTCTCGGCATGGATCTATGGTGACGACTTCACCGGCGCGGCTGTCGACCACATCGCCAAGGTCAAGATCGAAGGTACCATCACCGAAGACGAAGAACTGATCAAGCGGCTGGAGGCAATCCGTCAGTCGCCGCGCGTCAAGGCTGTGATCCTGTCGATCGATTCACCCGGCGGCACCACCGTCGGTGGCGAATCGATCTATGAGGCAGTGCGCAAGCTTGCCGCCGAAAAGCCGGTGGTGGCCGAGGTCGGCACGCTCGCGGCTTCGGCGGGCTATATGATCGCCACCGCGGCCGACCATATTGTCGCACGCAAATCCTCGATCGTCGGCTCGATCGGCGTGCTGATCCAGTACCCGGATGTCAGCGGCCTCATGGACAAGCTCGGCGTCAAGCTGGAGGAGGTGAAATCCTCGCCCTTGAAGGCATCGCCTTCTCCCTTCAAGCCGACCAATGACGATGAGCGCGCCATGGTCCGCAAGCTCATCCTCGACAGCTACGACTGGTTCGTCGGCATCGTCGCCGAGCGCCGCAACATGACCAAGCCGGAGGTGCTGGCGCTCGCAGACGGGTCGATCTTCACCGGCCGGCAGGCGGTCACCAACAGATTGATCGACGCGGTCGGCGGCGAGGCCGAAGCAATCGACTGGCTTGCAGGCAAGGGTGTCGATGCCAAGCTCAAGGTGGTGGAATGGAAGGACACGGAAAAACGCGGCGGTTTCCTGTTCTCCAAAGCGATGGCGCAGACCGTCGGTGCTGCGCTTGGCCTGGCCGGCCATGACGGCGACGTCCTTCACGAAATTGGAGCGGACCGCTTGTTTCTTGACGGTCTCGTTTCCGTCTGGCACCCTTGAGGAACCGCTTGGGACGAGTGAAAAACCAAATAAAATCATTCTGATAATTTCGGCGGCACTGCTTTTACGGGGAGCCTTTTCATGATCAAATCCGAACTTGTGCAGATCATCGCCACGCGTAATCCGCATCTTTTCCTGCGCGACGTCGAAAACATTGTCAGCGCCATCTTCGATGAAATCACCGACGCGCTTGCCGAGGGCAACCGGGTCGAGTTGCGCGGCTTCGGCGCGTTTTCGGTGAAAAATCGCCCTGCCCGCACCGGCCGCAACCCGCGCACCGGCGAATCCGTAGAGGTCGAGGAGAAATGGGTACCGTTCTTCAAGACCGGCAAGGAATTGCGTGAAAGGCTGAACGGAGGCAAGTAGGCGCCGCGCCCGCCGTCCCGCTCCGATAGCAGTCCCTACGGAAAAACATGTTCAATCGCTTAATCCTCATCGTGGTCTTCGTGCCGCTGGCCATCATCCTGATCGCGCTGGCCGTTGCCAACCGCGAACCGGTCGCCTTCACGCTCGACCCGTTCAATCCGGGCAACCCGGCGCTGACGCTGACCTTGCCGCTGTTCATATTCCTGTTCCTTGCCCTTGCCATCGGCATGATCGTCGGCAGCCTGGCGACCTGGATCAAGCAGGGGCGCTATCGCAAGCTGGCGCGCCAGCGCGGTGCCGAGGCCGAGAATCTGCGCCAGGCGGTAAGCCGCGCGCCTGCCGCGCCTCGGGGCCCGGCTTTGCCGAAGCCGACAAACTGAAGCGTCTTTGACATATCTTTCGCGGAGCCTTTCATGCTGACCATTTCGGCCGCCGAGGTCGACAGCGCGCTGACCTTTCCCGGCCTGATCGAGACGCTCCGCGCCGCCTTTCGCGATGGCGCCGTACAGCCGGTGAGGCACCATCATACGATAGAGCGGCCCGACGGCGCCGCTTCAACGCTGCTTTTGATGCCGGCCTGGACCGACTTCAACACGGCTGGCACCTCCGCCGGCGGTCACATCGGCATCAAGATCGTCACCGTGTCGCCCGACAACAACGCTGTCGGCAAACCCGCGGTGATGGGCCTTTACCTCTTGCTCGACGGCACCACCGGCGAGCCGCAGGCCATGATCGACGGCCAGCGGCTGACGCAGTGGCGCACGGCCTGCGCCTCGGCGCTGGCCGCCTCCTACCTGGCCCGCGAGGACGCCTCGCGGCTGCTCGTGGTAGGCGCCGGCGCGCTGTCGCCGTTCCTGGCGAAGGCGCATTCGGCTGTGCGGCCGATCACCAGCATCCGCATCTGGAACCGCACGCCGGCCAATGCCGAAAAGGTCGCTGCAAGATTGCGTGCGGAAGGTTTTGCGGCCGAAGCCGCAGGCGATCTCGACGCCGAACTCGGCCAGGCCGACATCATTTCCTCGGCGACCATCACCACCGAACCGCTGGTCAAGGGCGCCTTGTTGCGACCCGGAACGCATGTCGACCTCGTCGGCGGCTTCACTCCGGCGATGCGCGAAAGCGACGACGACACGGTTGCGCGGGCCCGCGTCTATGTCGACACCCGCGCCGGCGCCACCAAGGAAGCCGGTGACATCGTCCAGCCGCTGGCCTCCGGCGTGTTGAAGCCGGAAGCCATCGTCGCCGACCTTTATGAACTCACGCGCGGCCAGAAAAAAGGCCGGCAGAACGACGACGAGATCACGCTGTTCAAGTCGGTCGGCGCAGCCCTCGAGGACCTCGCCGCCGGCATTGGCGTGTATCGCGCAAGCGTAGGGCAGTAGGGCAGTAGGGCAGTAGGGCAGTAGGGCAGTAGGGCAGTAGGGCAGTAGGGCAGTAGGAAACCGCACTGATCGTGCGGCGCCGCGCCAGCTATATTTCCTGTCACGTACTCCCCTACTGCCCTACTGCCCTACTGCCTTACTCCCTTTGCCAATAAACCCGCAGCCGATGATTGTCGGGATCGAGCGCGACGAAGGTCCGGCCGAAATCCATGTCGGTCGGGCTCTGCAGGATTTTCAGACCCCGTCCGGCCCAATCGGTGTAGGTGGCATCGACCGCCTCCGGCGTGTCCAGCGCAAAGACGATCTCGGCGCCACCGCCTGCTGCCGCGGCGGCCGGTTCCACGGTGTGACGCGACCAGAGGCCGAGCTTGAAGCCGTTGTCGAGCACGAACAGCACGAAGGTCGGCGAGGTCTCGACCGGCTGCCGCCCAAGCAGCGCGCTATAGAAGGCGCCGCTTTGCTCAGGCTTGTCGACATAGAGGATGACGAAATTGGGCGGTGTCATGAATTGCTCTCCAGATCGTTTCGACTGGAGGAGCATACCGTACGCCACTGCCAGATTCTGGCAGCAGTCTCAACTGAGCAGCAGCCTTAGCTTGGCGTGTCGAGCGTCGCCCGCCATTCTTTGAGCAGCACCTGACGGCGGCGCGGATAGCGCATCTCGGTGGCATTGAGGCCGGATATCCGGTCGGCGCGAAAGTGCCTGAAATCCTGGCGCATCTCGCACCAGGCCGCGACGACGCGCACCTTGTCGAAGAAGCCGAGTGCGAACGGCCAGACGGTGCGCTCGGAGGCAGCGCCGCCGGCGTCGCGATAGACAAAGCTCAGCTTACGCTCCTCGCGGATGGCCTGCCGCACCACGCCGAGATCGATGCCTTCGGTGACCTCGGTGCGCGACCCGACCAGCAGCGTCGAGGCGTCGAGCTCTTCGCGCAAATCGTCCGGCAGCACCGCCGCGATCTTGGCCAGCGCGTCGGTGGCGGCGTTCGCAAGCCGCCAGTCCGGCTGCTTGGCCACCCAGCGCGAACCGAGCACGATCGCCTCGATCTCCTCATCGGTGAACATCAAGGGCGGCAGCATGAAACCGGGCCTGAGCACGTAACCCAACCCCGCCTCACCCTCGATCGGCGCGCCCTGCCCCTGCAGCGTGGCGATATCGCGATAGAGCGTGCGGATCGACACACCCATTTCGCCCGCAAGGCTACGGCCGCTGACCGGCCGGCGATGCCGGCGCAGAATCTGGATCAGGTCGAGCAGGCGTTCAGCACGGGACATGAATCATGACCTGGTTTCAATCACAATAGAGCCCCAGCACTTTCGGCGGCAAGCGACATGGTAGCGGACGGGAACGTCTGCGCCCTGACGCCGTTGTCTGGCCATTATGGATATACGCGGGTTCCTGTTGTTCTGGTCGGTTTTGACCGCCATCGTCGCTGCGCTCAGCCTCGGACCATCCTTCGCCCATGTGCTGGAATCGGTGCCGCGGCTGACCAGATGGCCGCCTTCGCTCTGGCGTGAAACCACTGTCTTCAACGCTCAGTTCCAATTCTTCGCGATTGTCGGCGCACCGCTGGACGTGGCCGCGATCGCCTGTCCGGGGCTTCTCGCCTGGATGCTGCGCAGCGACCGCCCGGCATTCTGGTGGATTTTGGCCGCCACCGTGCTTTATCTGATGGCCCTCGTGGCGTGGTTTACCCTGGTCAAACCGGCAAACGATGTCCTGGCCACCTGGGTGCCTGGACCGATCCCGGACAATTTCGAAAGTATCCGGAGCAGCTGGGAAACCGGCCATATGGTCGTCACCGGCTTCAAGGCCGTTGGTTTCATAACGCTCGCAGTCGGCCTGCTGTCGATCAGGCGCGGCTGATCCGGTTGCACACGTCGGCAGCCCTTTTGTTGCGCCGGTCAATGTGCTGTGGCAGAAGCGGCGAGCCGCCTTCCGGAGATGCGCCTTCTTGAAACCTTTTCGCGACAAACGCCGCGACAGCCGCCCGCCCGCGAAGGGCGGGGCGGAGCAGCCGCGGCGGCGCGACACCGGCCTGACCGCCGGTTCGGAGCCTAAACTGCAGGACCGGTCCGAGCCGAAAGCCGCGCCGCGCCCTCTATCCCGCCGCGATGGCGCGCTGCCTGCCGAACATCTGCCGCTGATCCTCGAGGTCGGCCCCAATCAGGACTACGCGCTGCTCGACAGCGGCGCCGGAGAAAAACTCGAGCAATACGGCCCCTACCGCATCGTACGGCCGGAGGGCCAGGCGATCTGGCAAAAGGCTTTGCCGGCCAGGGACTGGGAGCGCGCCGACGCCATTTTCACCGGCGATACCGACGAGGAAGGCATCGGCCGCTGGCGCTTCCCCAAGACGCCGCTCGGCGAGACCTGGCCGATGAAGCATGACGGCATAGATTATCTCGGCCGCTTCACTTCGTTTCGCCATGTCGGCGTCTTTCCCGAGCAGGCCTCGCACTGGGACCACATGGCCGGACTGATCGCGTCGGCAAAACGGCCGGTGAAGGTGTTGAACCTGTTCGGTTACACCGGCCTTGCCTCCTTGGTGGCGGCGCGTGCCGGCGCCGAGGTCACCCACGTCGATGCTTCCAAGAAGGCGATCGGCTGGGCGCGCGAAAACCAGGAAATGGCGGGCTTGTCGCAAAAGCCGATCCGCTGGATCGTCGACGATGCCGTGAAATTCGCCGAGCGCGAGGAGCGCCGCGGCAGCCGCTACGACATCATCCTGTTCGACCCGCCCGCCTATGGCCGCGGACCGAAGGGCGAGGTCTGGCAGCTGTTCGAGGACCTGCCGGCGCTGACCGATATCTGCCGCGCGATCCTGACGCCGAAGCCGCTCGCCGTGGTACTGACCGCCTATTCGATCCGCGCCTCTTTTTTCGCCATCCATGCCCTGATGCGCGACACCTTCGCCGGCATGGGCGGCACGGTCGAGTCGGGTGAATTGATCATCCGCGAGAAATCTGCCGGTCGGGCGCTTTCGACCTCGCTGTTCTCACGCTGGGTGGCCTGAATGAGTGCCTACGAACGGCACGCGGGCGCGCCAGGGCAGGTGAAGGAAGTCACCAGCCTCGCCAACCCGCTGGTCAAGGACATCAAGGCGCTCGCGCTGAAGAAATTCCGTGACCAGCAGAATGCCTTCATGGCCGAAGGCCTGAAGCTGGTCATCGACGCGCTCGATCTCGGCTGGTCGATCAGGACACTGGTCTTCGCCAAGGCCGGACGTGGCAATACGGCGGTTGAAAAGGTCGCGGCGCGCACGGTCGCCGCCGGCGGCACCGTCCTTGAAGTTTCGGAAAAAGTGCTGGTCGCCATCACCCGCCGCGACAATCCGCAAATGGTCGTCGGCGTGTTCTCGCAGAAATACCTGCCGTTGAAGGACATCCGCGCCCGTGACGGCGACGTCTGGGTGGCGCTCGACCGCGTCCGCGACCCCGGCAATCTCGGCACCGTCATCCGCACGGTCGACGCTGTCGGGGCCAGGGGCGTCATCTTGGTCGGCGAGACCACCGATCCCTTTTCGGTCGAAACGGTGCGCGCCACCATGGGCTCGATTTTCGCCGTGCCGGTCGCCAAGGCGTCGCCCGAAGCTTTTCTCGCCTGGCGAACGAGCTTCCCCGGCCTCGTCGCCGGCACCCATCTGAAGGGTGCGGTCGACTACCGCTCGGTCGATTTTTCAAAGGGCCCGGTGCTTTTGATGATGGGTAACGAGCAGCAAGGCCTGCCTGACGAGCTTGCCGCAAGCTGCGACAAACTGCTGCGGATACCGCAGGCCGGCCGCGCCGATTCGCTCAACCTTGCAGTGGCCACCGGCGTCATGCTGTTCGAGATCCGGCGCGGCGCGCTGAAGCTCGGCCCGGAGGACGCCAGATCGTGACATCTCAAACCGTGAAACTGCAAACCATGAAGTCCTGGAGGCCGTATGCTCTTCTGGTCGTCGCCGCGATAGCGCTCGACCAGTGGGTGAAATACCTAGTCGAAACCGGTCTTGCCTTTCAGGAACGGCTCGACCTGCTTCCGTTCCTGGCGCTGTACCGCACCTACAACACCGGCATCGCGTTCTCGCTGTTTTCGTCCTTCGGCGACACCGGCCTGGTGGTCGTCGCGGTCCTGGTGGTCGCTTTCGTGCTCTATCTTGCGGCCCGCACGCCGCCCGGCCACCTGCTTGCCCGCATCGGCTTCGCACTGATCGTCGGCGGCGCGCTCGGCAACCTGATTGATCGCGCAATCTACGGTCATGTCATCGACTATGTCCTGTTCCATACGCCGGTCTGGTCCTTCGCGATCTTCAACCTCGCCGACGCCTTCATTTCGGTTGGTGCGGTGCTGGTCGTCTTCGACGAACTCATTGGCTGGCGGCGCGGAGCGTCGAGCGATTGACCTCACTCGCCTGGCGCCACACATTCTGATCTGCAAGCCCGAGGAGAAAAAATGCCCGAAACCTTCAAAGCCATCCTCGTTTCGCGTGACGCCGAGAAAAATCAGTCGGTCGCGGTGACCGAGCTTACCGAGGCAGACCTGATGGAGGGCGACGTCACCGTCGCGGTCGAGGCGACGACGGTGAACTACAAGGACGGTCTTGCAATTACCGGCAAGGCGCCGGTGATCCGCCGCTGGCCGCTGGTGCCGGGCATCGATTTCGCCGGCACCGTCATCTCGTCTTCCAATCCTGACTGGCGCAAGGGTGACAAGGTCATATTGAACGGCTGGGGCGTCGGCGAGACGCATTTCGGCGCCTTTGCAGGGCGCGCCCGCGTCAAGGGCGACTGGCTGGTGCCGTTGCCGGACGGCATGAGCCCGCATGATGCGATGGCGGTCGGCACCGCCGGCTACACCGCCATGCTTTGCGTCATCGCGCTGGAGCGCCACGGCATCGTGCCCGATCGCGGCCCGGTGGCGGTGACCGGCGCTGCCGGTGGCGTCGGCTCGGTCGCGGTCTCGATCCTGTCCAGCCTCGGCTATCACGTCATCGCCTCGACCGGCCGTGCTGCCGAAAGCCCCTATCTGATCGACCTCGGCGCCGCGGAAGTGATTTCACGCGACGAGCTTGCCCAGCCCGCAAAACCACTCGCCAAGGAACGCTGGGCCGGCGGCGTCGATGCGGTCGGCAGCCACACGCTGGCCAACGTTCTATCGATGACCTCCTATGGCGGCGCCGTTGCCGCTTGCGGCCTCGCCGGCGGCATGGACCTGCCGGCAAGCGTCGCGCCCTTCATCCTGCGCGGCGTCTCGCTGCTCGGCATCGATTCGGTGATGGCGCCGAAGGCGGTCCGCCTCGAGGCCTGGCGCCGTATCGGCGCCGATCTCGACCACGCAAAGCTTGCCAGCCTTTCGACGAGCATCGGCTTCGACGGCATCATCGGCGCCGCGCATGACATCGTCGAGGGTAAGATCCGCGGCCGCGTGGTGGTGGATATGTGAGCCCCCAAGGGAAAAAAAAGAGCGCGACCGGTAAAATTCGAGCGATCAACCACAACCTTCGATAAGCTCTGTCTGACAGGATTTCCGTATGATTGCGGAACCCGGCATCAGAGAGGCGGAACCAGCCGAACGGGCCGACGGGACGGCCCCCGCGGCGCCAGGACGGCAGCTTGTCGCCGCGCCACCGCTGGCGCCGGAACTGCCGGCCTCCAACCGCGAAGGCCTGCCCTTCCTGACGCTCGTCGCCATTGTCGTGCTGGCAGGCTTTTCGCATCTGACCGGGGCGCCGATCTTCATCACTATCGGCCTTTTGGCGACAGCCATCGCCGGGCTCGCCATGCATCTGCGCAACAGGCGCACCGAGCGCCGCGCGGTGGCCCTGCTCGATGCCACGACCGCCCGCAGCCGCGCCGAAATAGAGACGCTGGCCGACCGCATGTGGGAGATGCAGGAGAGCGAGGAGCGCTTTCGCGGGCTGATCGATGCACTCGGCGATCTCGTCGTCCATCGTGACCGCGACGGCCACATTGTCTACGCCAACAAGGTTTTCGCCGACCTTGTCGAAACCGACCAGCGCGACCTTGCCGGCAAGACTCTGGCCGAACTAGGCATCGATGTCGGCATCGTCCCCGACGCCGCGTTTTCCGACCATGAATGCCTGAGTTCCACCGACGTCGCCATTCGCACGCCGGACGGCCCACGCTGGTTCTCTTGGATCGAGCTGTCGGTGCGCGACAAGGACAGCGGCGCCGTTTCGCATCGCGCCATCGCCCGCGACATCACCGCTCGCAAGCGCGCCGAATCCTCGCTGATCACCGCCCGCGAGCGGGCCGAATATGCGAGCCAGGCCAAATCGCGCTTCCTCGCCACCGTCAGCCACGAGATCCGCACGCCGATGAACGGCATCATGGGCATGGCCCGGCTTCTCGCCGACACCAGCCTTTCGCCCGAGCAGCGGACCTATGTCGGCGCCATCTCGACCTCGGCCAGCGCGCTGCTGGCGCTGATCGAGGACCTGCTCGACTACTCCAAGATCGAGGCCGGCCGCTTCGATCCCGAACCGCAGCCGATGTCGGTGCGCGAGATCGCCGACAATGTCATCGAGCTTTTGGCGGCGCGGGCTTTTGCCAAGGATATCGGCCTCGGCTGTCATGTCGAACCCGACGTGCCGCAGCTGATCACCGCCGACCCCGGCAGGGTCAGGCAGGTGCTGCTCAATCTCATCGGCAACGCCGTCAAGTTCACCGACAGCGGCGGCGTCCTGGCAAGCATCGCCCGCGTCCGCACCGAAACCACCGACCGCATCCGCTTCACCATCACCGACACCGGCCCCGGTCTGCGCGAGCAGGACATGGAGCGCATATTCGAGGACTTCGAACAGGCTGACGGCACCTCGACCCGTGCGCATGGCGGTGCCGGCCTCGGTCTCGCCATTTCCAAGCGCCTGGTGACCGCCATGGGCGGCACTATCTCTGTGTCGAGCCGGCTTGGCCAGGGGTCCGAATTCGTCTTCGAGATTCCCGCTATTTCCGCCGTCGAGGCGCCGCAGATCCGCCAGGACGCGCTGTCGGGCCGGCATGCCGTGATCGTGTCGAAGAACCTGGTCGAGGCCGAAGCCCTCGCCCGCACCATTCGCGCCAATGGCGGCACGGTCGATCTGGCCACCGCCGCCGCCCAGGCCACCCCTTTCGCCGAGAGCTGCGACGTGCTGCTGATCGATGCTGCCATGGAGCAAAGCGACGGCAGGCTGCTCAGGCGCCTGCGCCAGAGCGGATTTGCCGATTGCGAGGCAGTGACGCTGATTGCACCGACCGACCGTGGCATGCTTGGCGAGTTCCGTGCCAATGGTTACGCCACCTTCCTTGCGAGGCCGGTGCGCGGCGAGACATTGCTGCGCGTGCTTTTGACCAGCCACGCGCCGGTCGTCGCCGAGCCGCAACTGCAAAGGCGCGGCGCGCAGGCGGGGCACGCCATTGGCGCCCGCCAGCAGGGCCTGTCGGTGCTGATCGCCGAGGACAACGACATCAACGCCATGCTGGCCCGCGCCACGCTGCTGAAGGCCGGGCATCGCGTGAAAGTGGTCGGCAACGGCAAGGCCGCCGTCGAGGCGGTCATCAGCACCGGCCACAAGCACCGTTACGACGTGGTGCTGATGGACTTGCATATGCCTGTCATGGACGGCCTGGACGCCATCGCCGCCATCCGCCGCCATGAGGAGGAGACCGCGGTGCCGCCGGTGCCGATCATGGTGCTGTCGGCCGACAGCCAGGAAAAGACCCGCCACGCCGTGCTCGCTCACGGTGCCAGCGGCTTCGTCACCAAGCCGCTCGACCCCGATGCCCTGGTTCATGCGGTCGAAGGGCAAGCGGCCGCCTGAGGCACAACATAGACGGTTGATAGATTGCCCAGTCGACGAAGTATTGCCCGCAGAGCCGTATCACGGTACTGTCACAATCCTGTTGCACCTACACCGTATCCCCGTGCCAAGAGGGATGGCTCGAAGGAGAATCACTCGTGCATACAGTCATGCCGGAATGTGATGCTCGGCCGAACGCCAGCGGGCCTTTGCTCGTCGGCCGGAACGCCGATGCCGTCATAAAAGGCGCATCGCTCGGCCGCATCGGCAATCTCGAAGTGCGGCTCGCCCGCAACGAGGCCGAGATCGCTGCCGCGCAGGAAGTGCGCTACCGGGTGTTCTACGACGAGCTTGGTGCCAGGAAGGACCTGTTCCAGATGCAGGACCGCCGCGATGCCGATCGCTTCGATCCCCTCTGCGACCATCTGCTGGTCTTCGATACTTCGCTTTCCGGCCCCGAGCATCGCCGCATCGTCGGCACCTACCGCCTGCTGCGGCAGGAGATTGCCGCGGCCGCCGGCGGCTTCTATTCCGAAGGCGAATTCGAACTGACCAAGCTGATCGCGCGGCATCCTGGCCAGCGCTTCCTCGAGCTCGGCCGCTCCTGTGTTCTGCCCGAATACCGCTCGAAGCGCACCATCGAGGCGCTGTGGCAAGGCATCTGGGCCTATATCAATCATTACGGCATTGGCGTGATGACCGGCTGCGCGTCGTTCCACGGCACCGTGCCGGCGGCACATGCAGAGGCGCTGACCTACCTTGCCCACCACTGCCGGACGAATTCATCCTGGGACGTGCGTGCCGTCGCCGGGCGCTATTGTTCGATGGATCTGATGCCGATCGAGGCCGTCAATACCAAGGCGGCGATCGCCGCGATGCCGCCGCTGGTCAAGGGCTATCTGCGCGTCGGCGCGCGCATCGGCGACGGTTGCGTCATTGATCGTGAATTCTCGACGGTCGACGTGTTCGTGGTGATGCCGGTCAAGGAGATCGGCGCCCGCTACGTCAATTATTATGGCGGAGAAGCGCAGCGGTTTGCGGCCTGAATAGGGGAGTAGGCGGAGAGAAGGCAAGGGCGCGAGTAGGCAATTGCTCTACTTTACCCGACGTAGCGCTATTCCCTACTCCCGTACTGCCCTATTCCCCTACTCCCCTAACTTACGCATCTTTCTCAGCCTGCTCGTTGACCGGCCCCGGCTCCACCGGCGCTTCGCTTGCGACATGCTTGGGGCCGCCCTTGGCGACACCGACCATG
Organism: Mesorhizobium sp. M0968; assembly: GCF_040319065.1. Classification (NCBI taxonomy): domain Bacteria; kingdom Pseudomonadati; phylum Pseudomonadota; class Alphaproteobacteria; order Hyphomicrobiales; family Phyllobacteriaceae; genus Mesorhizobium; species Mesorhizobium sp. M0968. The sequence goes on along the minus strand of NZ_JAMYNL010000016.1, from coordinate 78,706 downwards.
GCCGGCCGCAGCACACGCTCGCCGATCGAATAGCCGGGCTGCACGACCTGCACGACCGTGTTGGCCGGTACGTCGGGATTGGGCACCTCGAACATCGCCTGGTGGAAATTCGGATCGAATTTCTCGCCCTCGGGCTCAAGCTTCTTCACGCCGTGGCGTTCCAGCGCCGACAGCATGGCGCGCTCGGTGATCTCGACGCCGTCGATCAGCGTCTTGAAGCCGGCATCGCCCGACGCCTTGGCCTCCTCCGGGATGGCATCCAGCGCACGGCGCAGATTGTCCGACACCGAAAGCATGTCGCGGGCAAAATTGGCAACCGCATAGGCGCGCGCATCGTGGACGTCGCGGGCGGTACGGCGGCGCAAATTCTCCATGTCGGCCGCGACGCGCAGCGCGCGATCCTTCAGCTCTTCGTTTTCCTTCAGAAGCCGCACAAGCGCTTCATAGTCGCCGTCGACGCCGCCTTCCCTTGGCTCCGCGGCAGCCTCGGTCTTCTCGGCTTCATCGGGCGCGCGTTCGTCTTTTGCCTGGTCGCTCATCGCCGTTTCCCGTCATTTTCGAATGGTGTGGATTTGCGCCCGATATCGAGGTTTGCCGGCCAAAAATCAAGGGGCAAGCGATACTGCAGCCGCTGTCGCGGCTTGACGGCGGACGGCGCATACCTTTCGATTTTAATTCAAACTTTACCGTACCCGACGGCTTTGCTTGCCAGCATACTACAATGCGGGAACCATTCCTCCCTTGGAAGAGTTTCGAAGTCGACACAGGATTTTGGATGATGCCCCGCAGGAATGGCGAAAAACGCGACGGGCTCGCCGCCGATATCCGGCGCCAGCTCGGCACCGAGGCGACCAAGCGCTTTCTGCGCACCTTGCCGGCCTTCCGCACGGAGTCCGATATTCCCGACCGTCTGAAGGAATTGCTCGACCGCCTGGACGGCGTAGAAGCCAAGGTGGTCGCAGGCGGGCGCCGTCGGTAGGCGCCGTTGCCGGCGACGCGACCTGCGATTGCGGCCGCAATCCTCGCCATCGCGCGACATTTACCCGCAGTAACTTTGCGTGATCTCCGCCTTGCGGCAGCGCGCCGCTCCGCCTATGTTTCATGATGAACATGATTTCCCCCGAAGCTGTGGCAAACAGCAAGCGCGCCTGGTTGAAGATCCTGTCGCGCTATAAAAAGCCCGACAGGCGTCGCAGCGCCGTCGAACTCGCCATCACCCTCATCCCCTTCGCCACGCTGTGGGCATTGTCCTCGGCCGCTTATGCCTATGGCCATTGGTGGGGTCTGGTCCTCATCCTTCCGGCCGCCGGCTTTCTGGTGCGGATCTTCATGATCCAGCACGATTGCGGCCACGGCTCCTTCTTTGCCAACCGCTATGCCGACGACTGGATCGGCCGCGTGCTTGGCGTGCTGACGCTGACGCCCTACGATTGCTGGCGCCGCGCCCACGCAACCCATCACGCCAGCGCCGGCAATCTCGACGAGCGCGGCACCGGCGACATCAAGACACTGACCGTCGCCGAATACCGGCAACTGTCGTGGCGGGGCCGGCTCGCCTATCGCCTCTATCGCCATCCGCTGGTGATGTTCGGCCTTGGCCCGATCTGGATTTTCATTTTCGAGCAGAGACTGCCCTTGGGCATGATGCGGGGCGGTTTCACCCCCTGGGTGTCGTCGATGTCGACCAACCTCGCCATCGCGGTCATCGCCGCGCTGCTCATCTGGTTCGTTGGCCCCGGCGCGTTTCTGGTCGTGCATTTGCCGATCGTCATCCTCGCCGGATCGGCCGGCATCTGGCTGTTCTATGTCCAGCATCAGTTCGAGGAGACGGAGTGGACAAAGGACTCCGAGTGGGAATTCCAGCACGCTGCTCTGCACGGTTCGTCCTATTACGACCTGCCGCCGGTGCTGAACTGGATCACCGGCAATATCGGCGTCCACCACGTGCACCACCTCTCGGCCAAGGTGCCGTGCTACCGGCTTCCGGAAGTGCTGAGGGACTATCCGGAGCTGCGTGAGATCGGCCGCGTCACACTCCTCGACAGCCTGCGCTGCGTCAAGCTGGCGCTGTGGGACGAGAGTCGCAGCAAGCTGGTATCGTTCCGCGAAGCGCGGATGGCCGTGTAAAGCATACCGCCGCACCTAAAGCGCGTTGCGCTCGACCGGCCTCATGCGACGCGCTTTAGGTTGTCGTTTATGCATGCCGTTATCGCAAAACCGCTGACACTTTTGCGCGACATGCGTTAGGGGTGCGGCGGGCTCCACATTCCGAGCTTAAGCCGCCCGGCGCTGGTCGCGCATCAGGGTCTCGCCCTGGCGGATCTCGGTGCCCAGCACTTTCAGGCATTCGCGCATGAAGGCGGCAAGGCCCGGCCAGCCCTTGGCCGACACCAGATTGCCGTCGACATGGGCGCCGGTCGGCGCAACATCGATATAGATGCCGCCGGCCAGCGTGACTTCCGGCTCGCAATATTGCAGCGCCGCGACTTCCCTGCCGCGCACCACGCCGTCGACCGCGATCAGGATCTGCACGCCGTGGCAGATGGTGAAGATCGGTTTTCCCGTCTCATGGAAATGCCGCACCAGCGCCTGCACGCGCTTGTCGATGCGGATATATTCCGGCCCGCGCCCGCCCGCCGCGTAGACGGCATCGTAGTCGGCCGGATTGACCTCGGAAAACGTCTTGTTGAGGATGTAGTCGTGGCCGAGCTTTTCCGTATAGGTCTGGTGGCCCTCGAAGTCGTGCAGCGAGGTCTTCAGGATATCGCCGGCCTTCTTGTCGGGGCAAACGACATGGACGGTGTGGCCCACCGCATGCATGGCCTGTTCAAAGACGAAAATCTCGTACTCCTCGCTGAACTCGCCAACGAGCATCAATATCTTCTTGCCAGCCATACCCGGTTCCTCCCTTGTGGCCACATTTATTCGGATCGCGAAATAATGGGCCTATCCTAAGGCGGAGAGGCGCAAAATAAAAGGCTGAATCGGGAATGTGGTCCGACCAGATAGGGCTTCTGGCCCTCTGGAGCGGATCAGCCGGCGCGCACCCGCCGCCAGGAATATTTCGGGCCTTTGGCCTCCGGCTTCACCGCCGGCTGATAGAACAGCGGCAGTCCGCCGGTGCGGCCTTGCTCGAGCCGCTTCAGCAGCACCGGGTGCGATACCTCGAATTCATCGAAGCCGACGCGCAGCATATGCGGCAGCTGATCGATCAGCACCTGCCCGGTGGCGCGCATAGCGCCTGCAAAATGATAACGGCTGCGCAGCAATTCGCCCTTGGAGAACGAGCGGCCGTCATTGAACGCCGGAAACGCCAGCGCCACCAGCGACAGCTGATCGAGCAGGCCTGCGATCTTCTCGAGCTGATCGCCGGGCTGCAGCAGCACACCGATGCGCTCCTTCGCCGACCGCCGCACCTCCGGATCGAGGCCGAGAAACGCCTGCAAGGGCAGGATGAAACGGCCATTGCCGACCAGCGCCTCGGCGCTTTCGGCATGAACCCACTCGTCCTCGCGGAACCCATCCGGTGTCCACAGCCGCATGGTGTTTTCGGCTATCAAGTCGCTCATCAAGAAAATTCCCAAGTCCAAAGATTCTAAAGTGCAAAACACCTCAGGGTGCGTTGAGATTCAGGTCAGGCCGAGCCGAAGGCGGGCGCGAAGCGACCAAACTGTGTGGCCTCCGAGAACCGGAGCTGAGCGTACTTTGGGTACGTGAGCGCCGGAAGCACAGGAAGCCGCCGTTTGCAGGCCGGCTGAATATCAATATACCCTAAAGCGAGGCGTCCGTCAGCGATCTTTCCAGCCCCGACAAATGGATGCCGCATTCGGTCTTGGCATGGCCGGCCCAGCGGCCGCTGCGCGCATCGTCGCCCGGTTGCACCGGCTGCGTGCATGGGAAACAGCCGATCGACAGATAGCCATAGGCGACCAGCGGGTTTTCACGCAGCGCATGCGCGCGCATGTAGCCGGCCTGGTCCGATGTCGTCCAGTGCGCCAGCGGATTGATGCGGATGCGCGAGCCGACCGCCTCGAACACCGGCAGCGCTGCCCGGGTCGCCGCCTGGAAGCGCTTGCGGCCGGTGAACCAGGCGCGGAACGGCTCGACGCCGCGCGCCAGCGGCTCGACCTTGCGGACGTCGCAGCAGGCGTCGGTGTCGGTCTCGTTCAGATTGCCGGTCGGGTCGATCCTTGCCAGCGCCGCATCGTCGGGCCTGATCACCCGGATATCGCTCAGCCCGAAATCGGCGGCCAGCGCGTCACGATAGCCGAGCGTCTCCTCGAAATGCTTGCCGGTGTCGAGAAAGATCACCGGCAGCGTCCGGTCGATCTCGGCGATCATGTGCAGCAGCACCGCCGAATCCGCGCCGAAGGACGAGACGGCGGCGATTTCGCCGTGAAAGAACTCCCGGGTCGACCGCTCGATGATCTCCAGCGGCTTCAGATGGCCGTAGAGCGCGTCGAGACCCGCTGCTTGGGCGGCGATGCCGGCCTCGACGTCGACGATACGGTCAAGCGGCCTTGGCTTCGCCAGCATAGAGCGCCTCCTTGAACGGCGCGGGACCGACTCGGCGGTAGGCGTCGATGAATCTTTCGTTTCTGTCCAGCCGAAGCCCGAGATAGGTCTCGACGATCTGCTCGATGGCATCGGTGATCTCTTCCGAACTGAAGCCGCGGCCGATGATCTCGCCGACCGAGGTGTTCTCGTCGGCCGAGCCGCCGAGCGTCACCTGGTAGAGCTCGGCGCCTTTCTTCTCGACCCCGAGGATGCCGATATGGCCGACATGGTGATGGCCGCAGGCATTGATGCAGCCGGAAATCTTCAGCTTCAATTCGCCGATGTCGCGCTGGCGCTCCAGCGAAGCAAAGCGCCGCGAGATTTCCTGCGCCACGGGAATGGAACGCGCCGTTGCCAGCGCGCAATAGTCGAGGCCGGGGCAGGAGATGATGTCGCTGATCAGGTTGGAATTGGCCGTCGCCAGCCCGATATCGACAAGCGCGTCATAGACCGCCTTGAGGTCGGCACGCGCCACATGCGGCAGGATCAGGTTCTGCTCGTGGCTGACGCGCAGCTCGTCGAATGAATATTTTTCGGCAATGTCGGCGACCGCTTCCATCTGGCTGTCGGAGGCATCGCCCGGCGTCTCGCCGATGCCCTTGAGCGAGATGGTCACCGCCGCGTAGTCGGGATGGCGATGGGTGACCACATTCTGATCCAGCCATTCGGAAAAGCTCTTGGAGTCGAGACGGGCAAGCTTGACCGCCTCGTCGCCTTCCGGCCGGTCGACAAGTGGAGGCGGCGCGAAATAGGCATCGATGGCGCGGATGTCTTCTTCCGGCAGCCTCAGCTCGGCGTCCTTCAACTCCTGCCATTCGGCCTCGACCTGGCGGGTGATCTCCTCGACGCCGGTCTCATGGACCAGGATCTTGATGCGCGCCTTGAACTTGTTGTCGCGCCGGCCGTAGAGGTTGTAAACGCGAAGGATCGCCGTGCAGTAGGACAACAGATCCGCTTCGGGCAGGAAATCGCGGATCTTCTTGGCGACCATCGGCGTGCGGCCTTGGCCGCCGCCGACATAGACGGCGAAACCGAGCTCGCCGGCGGCGTTCTTCTTCAGGTGCAGGCCGATGTCGTGCGTCTGGATGGCGGCGCGGTCGCGCTCGGCGCCGGTCACCGCGATCTTGAATTTTCGCGGCAGGAACGAGAACTCCGGATGCACCGAGGACCATTGCCGCAGGATTTCGGCATAGGGGCGCGGATCGGCAACCTCGTCGGCGGCTGCGCCGGCGAAGTGGTCGGCGGTGACGTTGCGAATGCAATTGCCGCTGGTCTGGATGGCGTGCATCTCGACGCTTGCCAGATCCGCCAGGATCGCCGGGATGTCCGACAGCGCCGGCCAGTTGAACTGGATGTTCTGGCGCGTCGTGAAATGGCCGTAACCCTTGTCGTATTTGCGGGCGATGTGGCCAAGCATGCGCAGCTGCTTGCTGTTCAGCGTGCCGTAGGGCACCGCGATGCGCAGCATATAGGCATGCAGTTGCAGATAGACGCCGTTCATCAGCCGCAGCGGCCGGAACTGGTCCTCGGTGATCTCGCCGGCAAGGCGCCGCGCGACCTGGTCGCTGAACTCGGCGACGCGGGCCTTGACGAAATCGTGGTCGAACTCATCGTAACGGTACATATTCAGGTCTTTCCGGGCGCGTCCGCCCGTTATTTTCTTCGTTCGAGCATGATCGGGATCATTGCTTGTGTCATCTATGCCGCGCGTGCAGCTTGCGGACGGGCCTGCTTGCCCAGGTCGTTGCGGGTGGTCGGGCCGGCGGCACGGATCTTTTCACGCAGCCGGACCGCTTCGACCGTGCCGTTGGCCACGGTCACGTCTATCAGGTTGACGTCGACCACTTCGTTGTTGGCGGAGGCCTTGGCGCCGATTGCCTCCAGCCGGTCCTCGGCCGCCTTGTCATGGGCGATGTCGGCATGGTCGATGATCTCGGCCCAGCCGCCATTGGCGTACCAGACGGCTATGCCGTCGGCGAGGCGGTTCGCGGTCAGGACTTTCATTGGCTCACTCCTTGCGCGGCAGCACTCGCCACGCTTTCCTGCCTGTGTGCCGCCAGCGGCTCGGACCGTTCGAAATTGGCCCCGGCGACCGCGTCGCCGATGATGGTCATCACCGGGCCGCTGAGGTCGGCGCGCGCCTCCAGCGACGGCAGGTCGGCGAGCGTGCCGTGGAAACGGCGGCGGTTGGCAAGGCTGGCATTCTCGACCACGGCGACGGCCGTATCCGGCGACAGGCCGGCTTCGATCAGCCGGCCGGCGACCTCGGCGGCGACCGAGCGGCCCATATAGACGGCGACCGTCGCGCCGGAAATGGCGAGCTTTGCCCAGTCGGGCAGCGAATTTCCCTTGAGGTCATGGCCGGTGGTGAACACCATCGACGACGACACGCCGCGCAGCGTCAGCGGCAGTTCGAAATCGGCGGCGGCGGCGAAGGCCGCGGTGACGCCCGGAACCACTTCGTAGGCGACGCCGGCATCGCGAAGTGCCGCCATCTCCTCGCCGGCCCGGCCGAACACCAGCGGGTCGCCGGACTTCAGCCGCACGACACGCTTGCCGGCGTGGCCAAGCTCGACCAGCAGCGCATTGATCTCGGCCTGGCTCTTGGAATGGCAGCCCTTGCGCTTGCCGACCGGCAGGCGCTCGGCATCGCGACGGCCCATTGCGACGATCGCCTCCGGCACCAGCGCGTCATGGACGATCACGTCGGCTTCCATCAGCAGGCGATGGGCGCGCAGCGTCAAAAGGTCCTCGGCGCCTGGACCGGCGCCTACAAGCGCGATATGGCCCGATGCCGGTTCTGTCGAAAGCAGCAGGCCGACGGCCGCATCATGCGCCTGCGAAAGCTCGCCTGCCTCGACAGCGCGGGCCGGCGCGCCGCCAAAGAAATCGCTCCAGAAGCGGCGGCGGGCATTGCCCTTCGGCAGCAGTCTTTCGGCGGTGTCGCGAAACGATGCGGCGAGCGCCGCGAGCGGCCCGAGCGAGGGCGCCAGCATGCGGTCGATGCGGCTGCGCAGCATCTGCGCCAGCACCGGGCCGGCACCTTCCGTGCCGATGGCAATGGCGACCGGCGCGCGGTTGACCAGTGCCGGCGTGAAGAAATCGCATAGCTCCGGCCGGTCGACGGCATTGACCGGAATGCCCAGCCGGCGCGCATCCCCGGCAACGCGGCGATCGAGCGCCTCGTCGCCGCTGGCGGCAAACACCATCACCGCACCATTGAGATGTGCTGCATCATAGGCGTCGGCGATGTGGGCGGCCCCCGTCTCGGCGATAAAGGCCAGCAGCTCCGGGCTTGTTTCATCGCTGACGATGCGCAGCACAGCACTCGACTGCGCGAGCAGCCGCGCCTTGGCCAGCGCTTCCTCTGCACCGCCGACGATGGCTATGGCTTCGCCCTCGACCCGCATGAAGACGGGAAAGGCATTGAGCTTGGGCGTGGCTTGCGGCATGACGAGCGGAATCCTGGAACCGTTTGTCAGTTCTACGCGGGGGCGCGAAAAACCAGAAGGCACCCACTCGCGCATCGCTTCGTAGCAGGCAATCTCTTTTCTGCAAGCATGAAGGCCAAGAGAAAAATATTCCAAATTCAAATGCGGGGCAGATTGAAGCTGCTGTTGCAGCCCTTGATCCGCTGCCTTTTTAGCGGCCGGAGGAGCTAACCACAAAACAAATTTTTCTAAATTCTATCAATTTAGTAGATTAAGCCGCCGGATCCTGACCAAGCGATCGACGGCAGCCCCGCACTCTCGCCGACCCCTGTCGGAGCACCGGGTCCGAGTGCCGGAACATTCCCGCCTCGGCACGCGTTTGCTCTATGGACCCAGGCCCGGTCACACCCCTGCGGCAAAGGCCCGGCGATGGGCTCGAAAAATCAAAAAAGGAGCGCCCCATGAGCAACGTCAGACTGAAACGCGGACTATGGATCGTGGTGGCAGATGGCGAAAAGGCGCTGTTCCTCGAGAACCGTGGAGACGTCCAATATCCCGACCTTCAGGTCGTGCACGAGATGGAGCAGGAAAATCCGGCAACCCGAGAACAAGGCACGGACCGCCCCGGCCGCTACAGCGACGGCCCTTCCGTCCACCGCAGTGCGGTCGAGGACACCGACTGGCACCGTCTCGGCAAGGAGCGTTTTGCCGAAGAGATTGCCGACAGGCTCTACAAGCTCGCGCATCGCGGCAGCTTCAAGGAGATCGTGCTGATCGCGCCGCCGCCGGTGCTGGGCGACATGCGCAGGAAGCTGCACAAGGAGGTCACCGACAAGATAACGGCCGAAATTCCAAAGACGCTGACCAACCACAGCATACCCGATATCGAGAGCCTGCTGCAGGCGACCTGATCGGGCATCGGCGGCGCGCAACTTTCGTTTCCATAGCAATCGCCTGCCTGGAGCAGGCCGCGCCGGGTGGCAACGCTTGCCGGCTCAACGCCTTTTTGCCGCCTTGCCATCGATTTCATGGGGATTGCGGGTTGTCTCGCGACTGTCCCAGCCTCCATACTGCCAAGGCGGCGGCTTTTGGACGGCGCATATCCGACATCGCGATTCCTGAAGGTGCTCCATAGACAATGCCGCATGACACGCCCCTTATCGCCACCATCGTCGCCGGTCTGGGGCTGGCTTTCGTCTTCGGCGCACTTGCCAACCGTTTTCGCGTGCCGCCGCTGGTAGGCTACCTCGTCGCCGGCGTTCTGGTTGGACCGAACACGCCGGGTTTCGTCGCCGATGCCGGCCTCGCCAATGAACTTGCCGAGATCGGCGTCATCCTGCTGATGTTCGGCGTCGGCCTGCATTTCTCGCTGAAGGACCTGTTGTCGGTCCGCGCCATCGCCGTGCCCGGCGCCATTGTGCAGATCGGCTTCGCGACAGCTCTCGGCGCCGGCCTTGCCTGGATGCTCGGCTGGTCGATCGGTGCGGGACTGGTCTTTGGCCTGGCGCTTTCCGTGGCCTCGACCGTGGTGCTGTTGCGCGCCCTGCAGGAGCGGCGGCTGATCGAGACCGAGCGCGGCCGCATCGCCGTCGGGTGGCTGATCGTCGAGGATCTGGCGATGGTGCTGGCGCTGGTGCTTTTGCCGGCGTTGGCCGGCGTGCTCGGCGGCCAAGAGCAGGTGGAGGTGCACTCCAGCAGTCTGCTGTCGCTGCCGGCGAGCTACGGCGTCTGGGGCGTCGTCGCCGTCACACTGGCCAAGGTCGCGGCCTTTGTCGTGGTCATGCTGGTGGTCGGCCGCCGGCTTATCCCCTGGATCCTGCACTACGTCGCCCATACCGGATCGCGCGAACTGTTCCGGCTGGCGGTGCTTGCGATTGCGCTTGGCGTCGCCTTCGGCGCGGCCAAGCTGTTCGGCGTGTCGCTGGCTCTCGGCGCTTTCTTCGCCGGCATGATCATGAGCGAATCCGAGCTCAGCCACCGGGCGGCCGAGGAATCGCTGCCGCTGCGCGACGCCTTTTCCGTGCTGTTCTTCGTTTCGGTCGGCATGCTGTTCGACCCGTTCAGCGTGATCAGCAATGGCTGGCCGATCCTGGCGACGCTGGCCATCATCGTTGTCGGCAAGTCGCTGGCAGCCTTCGTCATCGTCGTCGTCTTCCGCTATCCGGTGGCAACCGCATTGATGATTTCGGCAAGCCTAGCCCAGATCGGCGAATTCTCGTTCATCCTGGCTGAACTCGGCGTCGGGCTGAAACTGCTGCCCGAACAAGGCCGCGACCTCATCCTCGCCGGCGCCATCCTGTCGATCGTCCTCAATCCGCTGATGTTTTTTGCCGTCGACCGGATGAAACCCTGGCTGGAAGCACGCGCCGGCAGGACGGCGCCGTCCGGCGAAGCAAGGCCGATCGGCCCGGCGACCGAGCCCGGCCAGGTGGCTTCGGTCGCGGCGCCTGCTAACGAGGATGGCCCACCGCCCAGGACGAGGCTGACCGGCCACACCATCCTGATCGGCTACGGCCGCGTCGGCAGCCTCGTCGGCACGGCGCTGAAGCAGGCCGCCCTGCCCTTCCTCGTCATCGAGGATGCCGACAAGACGCTGGCGAAGCTCAAGGCCGACGGGGTCGAAACCGTACCCGGCAACGCGGCGAGTGGCGACGTGTTCGCCGCATCCAATCCCGAGGGGGCGAAGCGGCTGATCCTGGCCATTCCCAACGCCTTCGAGGCCGGGCAGGTCGTTCTGCGCGCCCGCGCCGCCAATCCGACAATCGAAATCATCGCCCGCGCCCATTCCGATGCCGAGGTCGAGCACCTCAAAGTCCTTGGTGCCGACACCGTCATCATGGGCGAACGCGAGATCGCCCGCGGCATCGTCGAGGAGGTTTTGGCAGCACCGAAAGCGCCCACGGCAGCCTAAGCCTGCGCCGCCCCGCCAGCGTTGCGGTCAAGCCCTTCTCCCCGTTCTTCACGGGAGAAGGTCCCGGCAGGGGGATGAGGGGCAGCGTCAACGATTGATCAGAACCAACCGCTCAAACGTGCTGGCCGCCATTGATATGGATTTCCGAGCCGGTCACGTAGGACGCCTGCTGCGAGCACAGGAAGAAGATGATGTCGGCGACTTCTGCCGTGGTGCCCAATCTTCTCAGCGGGATGGTCTCGACGATTTTTTCCGTACCCGGCGACAGGATCGCGGTGTCGATCTCGCCCGGCGCAATGGCGTTGACGCGAATGCCGTGCGGGCCGAAATCATGCGCCATCTCGCGGGTCAGCGAGCCGAGTGCCGCCTTCGACGTCGCATAGGCGGTGCCGGCGAAGGGGTGCACCCGGGTGCCGGCGATCGAGGTGACGTTGACGATCGAGCCCTTGGCCGATGCCAATTCCTTGAACAGTCCGCGCGCCAGCATGATCGGCGCAAAGAAATTCACCTGGAAGACGTCGCGCCAGACATGCATCGGCGTGTCGATCGAGTTCATGCGGCTGTTGCCGTCCTTGAGCTTGGGCGAGATGCCGGCATTGTTGACCAGCGCATGCAACTGCCCGCCATGCGCCTCCAGCCGGTGGCGGATTTCCGAGATGGCGATGCCGACATCCTCCTGGTCGGCGAGGTCGACCTTGATGTGGTCTTCAGGTCCGGCCGGCCACGGGCAGTCCTCGGCAAAGGCCTGGCGCGAGCAGGTGATGACGCGCCAGCCTTCGCGTGAAAAGCGCTTGACAGTGGCATGGCCGATGCCACGGCTGGCGCCGGTCAGCACGATGGTTTTTCTGGTGTCGGTTTCGCCCATGTCGCTTGTCTCCAAGCGAGAGATGTAGCGGAACGCTGCAGCGGTTGCGAGGGGATAGAGCTCAGCCGCCTGTCAGAATGTCTAGAATCGAGGTCTGTCGCTTCTTGACCGGGCCGCCGACATTGCCGGGCGGCACCGGGTGCTTGATCGATCCGGTGGCGCTGTCGACGCCCGGCATGGCCAGGCCGCCGGCATCGACTGTCTCGGCAGAACGCACGGGACGCGAAGCCGACTGGGTAGCTGCCACAGGCGGCGCCGATTGGCCGACGGAAGCGACCGGCGCCGGCGGCGGCGTGTCGGACGGTATGTCGTCCGGCACGATGGTGTCGGGCGGCGTCGACTTCCAGGTTCCAGGCAGCGGCCGCACCGGCACGCCCTCATGCGCGGCGACCATGAACTCGTGCCAGGCCTGCGCCGGCAATGCGCCGCCGGTGACCTTCTTCATCGCGCTGCCGTCATCATTGCCGAACCAGACGCCGGTGGTGAGGTTGGCGGTATAGCCGATGAACCACGCGTCGCGCGAGTTCTGGCTGGTGCCTGTCTTGCCGGCGGCCGGCCAGGCGAACGCCGCCTTCCTGGCCGTGCCGATCTCGACCGTGCCGGTCATCATCGAGTTCATCATGCCGACGACATCGGGATTGACGACCCGCGGCGCACCGCCGCCATTATTTTCGTAGAGCACCTTGCCGTCGCTCGTCGTGACGCGGCGGATGAAATGGATGTCGGGCTTATAACCGCCGTTGGCAAAGGGAACATAGGCCGAGGTCAGTTCCAGCGGCGTCACTTCCGAGGTGCCCAGCGCGATCGAGGTATTGGCCGTAAGCTCGGACTGGATGCCCATGCGGTGCGCCGCCTCGACCACCGCATTCGGCCCGACTTCCATGGTCAGCTGCGCGGCAACCGAATTCAGCGATTTTGCCAGCGCCGTCGCCAGCGTCACCTTGCCGAAATATTTGCCGCCGTAATTGTCGGGCGTCCAGTTGCCGATCTTGATCGGCGCGTCGTTGCGCACGCTGTCGGGCGTGCGGCCGGATTCCAGCGCCGCCATGTAGACGAACGGCTTGAACGCCGAGCCCGGCTGGCGGCGCGCTTCCGAGGCGCGGTCGAACTGGCTGGTTGAATAATCATAGCCGCCGACCATGGCGCGCACCGCGCCGGAATTATCGATCGACACCAGCGCGCCCTGGCTGACATTGAGTTTTTTGCCGCTCTGTTCGATCAGCCGGCGGATCGATTGCTCGGCGAGCTTCTGCAGTGTCAGATCGACGGTCGTGTCGACGACGATATCGCGGCGCACATCGCCGATCAGGTCGGGCAGTTCTTCCATGATCGTATCGGCGACGTAGTTTTCCGAGCCGGTCCAGTAGGACGGCGCGCGCGTCGCCGGCGCGCTCATTGCCGTGGTCTGCTCCTTGGCGCTGATCTTGCCCTCGTCGCGCATCGCGGCGAGCACCAGCTGCGAGCGCTGCTCGGCCGCCTTCGGGTCGCGCGCCGGCGACAGCCGCGACGGCGCCTTGAGCAGGCCGGCGAGAAGGGCGGCCTCCGACAGCGTGACGTCACGCGCGCTCTTGCCGAAATAGCGGCGCGAGGCCGCTTCGACACCATAGGCGCCGGAGCCGAAATAAACCCGGTTGAGGTACATTTCGAGGATCTGGTCCTTCGTATGCTTGTGCTCCAGCCACAGCGCCAAGAGCACTTCCTGCACCTTGCGTTCCAGCGTTCGGTCCGGCGTCAGGAACAGGTTCTTGGCCAGCTGCTGGGTCAGCGTCGAGCCGCCCTGCGAAAAATGCCCGCCCAGCACATTGGTCACCATGGCCCGGGAAAGGCCGATCGGGTCGATGCCGAAATGCGAATAGAAGCGGCGGTCTTCGATGGCGATGACGGCCTCGGGAATATAGGGCGACATTTCGTGCAGGCCGACGGCCTCGCCGCCGCTCATGCCGCGATTGCCAAGCAGCTGGCCGTCGACCGAGACGATCTTGATGTTGGGGGCGCGGTCGGGAATGGCCCAGGTGGTGGCCGCCGGCATTTTCGCGCCGTAATAGACGACGATGCCGGCAGTGGCGATGCCGCCCCAGATGGCCAGCACGAAGCACCAGTAGAACAGCCGGGCAAGAACGCCGAACACGCCGCGCCGGCTTTTGCCGCGCCCGCCGCGCGGCGGCTTGGCCTTGGACGATTTGCGCTTTGCAGCGGCTTTTCGGTTGCTCGGCACGACGCGGTCCTCCTCGCTTACCGAAAAACCGGCCGAGGATCTCGCCCCCGGCGATGCCTCGAAGCTGGGCTCGATGCGGCTGTCTTTCCGGTTCGCCATGCGCTGTGCTGTCTTCCCCATGCCTATGGCGTTGGGGTTGAAGACTAGATGCGGCGGTTTAAAGGCGGGTTAAGTCGGGAAAAATCAAAGCAAACTGTATTCAATCGCTTGCGGAGCAGGCGCGGCCCGCGACAGCGCCAGAAATGAAAAACCCGCCTCGGCGGGCGGGTCGTTGGAGCCAATGAGCACCATAGCGGAGTTAGTAGCATAGCTGCCGGCACAAAGCAAGAACAAAATACGGAGGAAAAAATTCGCCACGAGCCCGCCGGCCCGAGACCAGCCCCCTCAGTCGTCGGCATCCGCATCGTCGGAGGCCGGCCGCCAGCTGATCGGCTCGATCTTCCTTTGCGTATGGCCGTCCGTATAGGCCCACCAGCCGGCGTCGCTTTCGTCCCAGTCGCCGCCGGCCGCCTTCAGCTGGTCGAGCGAACGGTATTGCGCGATGCTCTCGTTCATCACGCCGTCGCTGTCCTGCCAGTAGACGGTGACCTTGGAGCCGTCCTTCGGTGCCGTTTCGATTGATTTTCGGGCAGCCATTTTCATTTCTCCCGGTGAAGCGAACGGAACGCCGGGACAAGCGTCTGGTTCCTGGCCGATGGCCTTTAGGAGAATTCGCTCCGGCGAGACATATGGCGTGGTTTTCGAGAACCGGAGCGCAGCGGACATTTGGGTCCGTGAGCACCGGAAGCGGAGAAAACTGCGCCAGATGGCCGCCGGAGTAGAATTATCATGAAGGCCATTAGCTGTGGGCGAAGATGTCCTCTTCATCCCAGCCCATCAGGTCGAGTTTCGCACGCGTCGGCAGGAAGCGGAAGCAGGCATCGGCCTCCCTGGTCCGGTTGTCGCGCGCCAGCCGCGCGCTCAGTACGTCGCGCAGCCGGTGCAAATAGAGCACGTCGGAGGCGGCATATTCGAGTTGCTCGGGCGACAGCGTCTCGGCGGCCCAGTCCGATGATTGCTGCGCCTTCGACAGGCCGATCCCGAGAAGCTCGAAGCAGATGTCCTTCAGCCCGTGCCGGTCGGTGTAGGTGCGCGTCAGCCGCGACGCGATCTTGGTGCAGAACACCGGCTCCGGCATGACGCCGAAGGCGTTGTAGAGAACGGCGAGATCGAAGCGGCCGTAATGGAACAGCTTGGTGATGCTGCGGTTCTTGAGCAGGCTGACGAGGTTCGGCGCCTTCTTCTGGCCGGGCGCGATCTGGATGACGTCGGCCGAGCCGTCGCCCGGCGAGATCTGCACGACGCAGAGCCGGTCGCGATGCGGGTTCAGCCCCAGCGTCTCGGTGTCGATGGCGACCGCCCCGACATCGTAATGCAGCAGGCCGGGCAGATCGTTTTTGTGGAAACGTATGTCGCTCATCGTCTTCTCCGGTCGCGGCCCCGTGCAGCGATGCGCAAGGGACCGTGCCCGTCCTTGCCGCGATCCGGCGAAAAATCAACAAAAACTTGAGTCTGGCGCAATTTCAGCGTGTCAGCGCCTCGAGAATGCGCGCCCAGGAGCGCTGGCCCTTGTGGAAGGAGCTCATCTCGTACTTCTCGTTCGGCGAGTGGATGCGGTCGTCGTCGAGGCCGAAACCGACGAGCAGCGACTCCATGCCGAGATAAGTCTGGAAATCGCCGACCACCGGGATCGAGCCGCCGCTGCCGGTCACCACCGCCGGCTTCGGCCATTCGTCGGACAGCGCCTGCTTGGCCTTGGCGAGGAAGGGCGAGTCGTAGGACAGCTGGATCGCCGGCGAGCCGCCATGCGGATGAAATTCGACCGAGCAGTCCGCTGGCACGCGCTCTCTGACGAATGCCTGGAAGGCGGCGCGGATTTTTTCCGGATCCTGTTTGTGGACCAGTCGGAAGGAGACTTTCGCCGAGGCTTGCGCGGCGATCACCGTCTTGAAGCCCTTGCCGGTATAGCCGCCGATAATGCCGTTGAACTCGGCCGTCGGTCGCGCCCAGGTCAGCTCGAGCACCGAGCGGCCCTTTTCGCCGGACGGAATCGATAGGCCGATCGGGCCGAGGAAGGTCTCGGCGGTCTCGCCGAGCGACAGCCATGACTGCAATATCTGCGACGGCGTTTCCTCGACGCCGTCATAAAAACCCGGGATGGTGACGTGACCATCGGCATCGTGGATGTCGGCCAGGATCTTTGCCAGGATGCGGATCGGATTGGCGGCCGCACCGCCATAGAGCCCGGAATGCAGGTCGCGGTCGGCGGCAGTCACCGTGATCTCCTCGCCGACCAGCCCGCGCAGCGAGACGCAGATCGACGGCGTATCGCGGTCCCACATGCCGGTGTCGCAGACCAGCGCGAAATCGGCCTTGAGCTCATCCGCATTCGCCTCGAGAAACGGCTTCAGCGACGGCGATCCGGACTCCTCCTCGCCCTCGAACAGGATTGTGATTCGGCACGGCAATCCGCCATGCACCTGCTTCCACGCGCGGCAGGCCTCGACGAAGGTCATCAGCTGGCCCTTGTCGTCGGCCGCGCCGCGGCCGGTGATCACCTTGTGGCCGGGCTCGATCTCCTTGACCGCCGGCGCGAACGGGTCGCTTTCCCACAGCTCGATCGGATCGACCGGCTGGACGTCGTAATGGCCGTAAAACAGCAGATGCGGCGCGCCCGCCGGCCCGTCGTGATGCGCGACCACCATCGGATGCCCCGGCGTGTCGCGCACGCTGGCGTCGAAGCCGATCAGCTTGAGCTCGGCGACCAGCCATTCGGCTGCCTTGCGGCAGTCGGCGGCGTAGTCCGGATCGGTGGAGATCGACTTGATGCCGAGCAGGCCGAACAGGCGTTCGAGGCTCTGGTCGAAATTCTTGTCGAGGCGGTCGAGAACAGGGGAAACTGCGGACATCTGGCGGGGCCTTTCGATTCTGGCGGCGAATCTAGAGCCCATGTTGCGAAACGGAAAGCCCGCGACCGTTGGGCCACAGCTTCCTGTCCAAAGGCAAAAAAATGCCGCCGTGGTGGAGGGAACCACGGCGGCCTTTACTCGAAACGATGCGGCAGCCCGGAGAGGGGGGATAGGCTGCCGCAAGTGTCCGGGATAGGCGGGGGACGGGCCTTGCTCCGGACTTCGGCGAAAACTGCCGATGGCGTTTATCTGTGTCTGCGAACGTGGCGATTCAAGGGCACAAAAATTACACTTTTGTAACATAGGCGTGAGCGAACAAAGCTCCGGCCAGGCCGGCAGGGCCGGCCAAGCTCGCACGCCATTTTGTCAGGGTGTTGCCGGAACCCTTGGCGCAAGCCGCCTTTGGCATGGACCGCGGCGCTGCGCCGCGCTATTCCCTCGTGCCATGAAAAAAGGCGATCATCTCTTCCTTGTCGACGGCTCCGGCTACATCTTCCGTGCCTATCACGCGCTGCCGCCGCTGTCCCGCAAGTCCGACGGGCTGCCAACCAGTGCCGTGCTCGGCTTCTGCAACATGGTCTGGAAGCTGACGCAGGACGCCCGCAACACCGATGTCGGCATCGTGCCGACGCATTTCGCCGTGATTTTCGACTATTCGTCGAAGACCTTCCGCAACGACCTCTACCCCGAATACAAGGCCAACCGCTCGGCGCCGCCGGAAGATTTGATCCCGCAATTCGGCCTGATCCGCCAGGCGACCAGGGCCTTCAACCTGCCATGCCTTGAGACGGAAGGCTACGAGGCCGACGATTTGATCGCCACCTATTGCCGGCTTGCCTGCGAAGCCGGCGCCGACACCACCATCATCTCTTCCGACAAGGACCTGATGCAACTGGTCGGCCCAACGGTTGCCATGTACGACCCGATGAAGGACCGCCAGATCGGCGTTCCCGAGGTGATCGAGAAATGGGGCGTGCCGCCACAGAAAATGATCGACCTGCAGGCGCTGACCGGCGATTCGGTCGACAATGTGCCGGGCGTGCCCGGCATCGGGCCGAAGACGGCAGCGCAATTGCTCGAACAGTTCGGCGACCTCGACACGCTGCTCGCCCGCGCCGGCGAGATCAAGCAGGACAAGCGGCGCGAATCGATCATCGCCAATGCCGACAAGGCGCGCATCTCGCGTGACCTGGTGACGCTGAAGAACGACGTGCCGGTGACCGAGGGGCTTGACGAGTTCGTGTTGCACGCGCCGGACGGCCCAAGGCTGATCGGCTTTCTCAAGACCATGGAATTCTCGACGCTGACCCGCCGCGTGGCCGAAGCGACCGGAACCGACGCGGGCGACGTTCCAGCCACCCCCGTCACCATAGAGCGTGCCGATACCGCGCATGGCCCCGATATGGGTTTTGGCCTGCCCGCGGCCGCCGAGAGCGCACCGCCGCCGGACGAAGCGGCACTCGAAGCCCCGGCCGCAGCCAAGCAAGGCGACACCCCATCCCTGCTTTCGGCGCTTCGCCTGGAGGCTGCCACTGCCCGCAAGATCGACACCAGCGCCTACACCTGCATCCGCGACGCCGCGACGCTGAAGGCCTGGATCGCCGAGGCGATAGAGAGAGGCATCGTCGCCTTCGACGTTAAGACGTCCTCGCCCGATCCGATGCAGGCCGAACTGATCGGCCTTGCCATGGCCGTCGCGCCCGGCCACGCCGCCTACGTGCCGCTTGCTCACAAAAACGGCAATGGCGACCTGCTCGGCGGCGGCGCGGTCGAAAACCAGATCCCGATCCGCGACGCGCTGGCGTTGCTCAAGCCGCTGCTCGAGGACAAATCCGTCCTCAAGATCGTGCACGACATGAAATACCGCCTTGTCGTCATGAGCCGTCACGGCATCGAGGTCGGCCCCTATGACGACACCATGCTGATCTCCTACGTGCTCGAGGCCGGCACCCACGGTGGCCATGGCCTGGAGGCGCTGGCCGATAAATGGCTCGGCCACGCGACCATTCCGCTGAAGGAACTGGCCGGTTCGGGAAGAAGCTTCGTCGGCCTCGATCAGGCCGACCTCGGCAAGGCGACGGCTTACGGCGCCGAGCACGCCGACGTCGCGCTCAGGCTCTGGCAGGTGCTGAAGCCACGGCTTGCCGCCAAGGGCCTGGTCTCGGTCTATGAACGGCTGGAACGGCCGCTGGTGCCGGTATTGGCGCGGATGGAACAGCGCGGCATCTCCGTCGACCGGCAGATCCTGTCGCGGCTCTCCGGCGAACTGGCACAGGGTGCCGCACGGCTTGAGGACGAAATCTACCAGCTGGTCGGCGAACGCATCAACATCGGCTCGCCAAAACAGCTCGGCGACATCCTGTTCGGCAGGATGGGTCTGCCCGGCGGTTCAAAAACCAAGACCGGCCAGTGGTCGACCTCGGCGCAGCTTCTCGAAGACCTCGCCGCCGAAGGCCACGAATTGCCGCGCAAGATCGTCGACTGGCGCCAGCTGACCAAGCTGAAATCGACCTATACCGATGCGCTGCCCGGCTTCATCCATCCCGACACCAAGCGCGTCCACACCTCCTACGCGCTTGCCGCGACGACGACCGGGCGGCTGTCGTCCTCGGATCCCAATCTGCAGAACATTCCGGTGCGCACCGTCGAGGGTCGAAAGATCAGGACGGCCTTCATCGCGGACAAGGGCAACAAGCTGGTTTCCGCCGACTACAGCCAGATCGAATTGCGCGTGCTCGCCCACGTCGCCGAAATCCCGCAGCTCAAGCAGGCCTTCGCCGACGGCGCCGACATCCATGCCATCACCGCGTCTGAAATGTTCAACGTGCCGGTCGAGGGCATGCCTTCGGAAGTGCGCCGCCGTGCCAAGGCGATCAATTTCGGCATCATCTACGGCATTTCGGCCTTTGGCCTCGCCAACCAGCTGTCGATCGCGCGCGAGGAAGCCGGCGACTACATCAAGAAATATTTCGAGCGCTTTCCCGGCATCCGCGACTATATCGATGCGACCAAGGCCTATGCCCGCGAGCACGGCTTCGTCGAGACCATTTTCGGCCGCCGCATCCACTATCCGGAAATCAGATCGTCAAATCCTTCGGTCCGGGCGTTCAACGAGCGCGCCTCGATCAACGCACGCCTGCAGGGCACCGCCGCCGACATCATCCGCCGCGCCATGATCCGTATGGACGAGGCGCTGGAAAAAGCCAGGCTTTCCGCCCGCATGCTGCTGCAGGTGCATGACGAACTGGTCTTCGAGACGGTCGAAGCCGAGGTCGAGGCGACGATCCCGGTCGTCTGCCACGTCATGGAGAACGCCGCCATGCCGGCGGTGTCGATGTCGGTGCCGCTGCACGTCGACGCCCGCGCCGCCAACAACTGGGAAGAGGCGCATTAAGGCGGGCCACAGAGCCATGTTCGGTTCAAGGTTCACGAGCAGCAGCGGTATGCTATAGTGCCCGTATGATCACCAAGGCACTTGAGAATCTGGTAAGGCATGCGGAAGCTTGGCCTCGCGAAGACCAGGAGGAGCTTGCTGATTACGCCCGCGTCATCGAGGCGCGGCGGACTGGCGTGTATGCGATGTCGGAATCAGAGCGCAGCGCGGTCACAGCGGGCCTAGCAGAGGCCGATCACGGCACTTTCGTAGATGAGGATACCGTTCGCGCGGCCGACACCCGCCGCAGGCTATGAAGGTCCGATTTACGCGGCAAGCCTTTGCCGAACGCGAGGCGATTTTCAACTACCTCGAAGAGCGGGCGCCTCAGGGCGCCCTTTCAGTCATTTCTCGGATCCACGCTGGGATTTCGCGACTTGCCGATTTCCCGAAAGCGGTCACGCGACCGACATCCCTGGCGTTCGCGTCCTCTTCATAGGCCGCTACCCTTATAAGGTCTTCTATCGTGCCCGTGCCGACGCAATTGAGATCCTGCACATCCGGCATACCTCAAGGAGACCCTTTCCCTACTGAGCCGATCCGGGAACACCCGGCGAGGGCTCGGAAAACCTTGCTCCGCCTTCGCCGCGTTGCTCCGGCCTCAAGCCGCCTCGGCCAAACACTTCGCACATGTCCCACGAAACTCGATCACCGCCTTCTTGGCGGCGAAGCCGGTCGAGCGCACCCATTCGTCGAGCCGGTGGCCGACATCATGGTCGGAGAACTCGGTCACCTGGCCGCAGGTGTCGCAGATGGCAAACGCCGTCATCGAATGGCTGTGGTCGTGCGGCTCGGCACAGGCGACGAAGGAATTGAGGCTTTCGAGCCTGTGCACGAAGCCGGATTTCACCAGCGTGTCGAGCGCCCGGTAGACCTGCAGCGGCGCGCGAAAACCGCGCTCGCGCAGTTGGTCGAGCAACGTATAGGCGCTGAGCGGGCCGCTGGCGGCCTCGAGCTTCTCGAGAACGCAAAGCTGGTTCTTCGTCAGTACATCCCTTGCCGCCATGATCCTGTTCCAAGCCGCTCCGTGCCGATCGCTGCCATTTCGCAACCAGTCGGACCTCTTCCACTGAGATAGCGACGAACTGCCATTTTTGCTACTGTTTCTATTCGCAGCCGGTGGTCGGCTGGCCGGCGGCGCCATATTCAAAATACTGACAAAATCCTCGGCCAGGCTGGCCGTGCTTGGAAATTCGATCGGGCTTGGGGAAGCAATCATGATCAAAGTGACGCGGCGGACGCTGCTTGCCGGCACGTCCGCGCTGGCCGCTGCCGGCCTGGTGCCGTTTCGGGCATTCGCAGCGGCGCGCACCTACCATGCGCTGCTTGTTGCCTGCACCGATTACCCGAACCTGCCGAAGAAAAACTGGCTGATCGGACCGAAAAACGATGCCGGCCTGGTGCGCGATTACCTCCTGGGGAACACGCCCGCGCCGGTAAAATTCCTGGCCGAAAACGTCACGCTGCTCGCCAAGGATGTCGAAGGCGCCAACGGACCGCCGACACATGCGGCGATCAAGGCGGCGTTGGCCGATCTTGCCGCCAAGGTCCAGCGCGACGATTTCGTCTACCTGCATTTGTCCGGTCACGGCGCGCAGCAGCCGGCAGCGAACAAGGGCGACGAGACGGACGGCCTCGACGAGATTTTCTTGCCGTCCGACATCGACAAATGGGTGAACCGCGAAAAGGGCGTGCCCAATGCGCTGGTCGACAACGAGATCGGCACCGCGCTCGACGCTATCCGCGACAAGGGCGCCTTTATCTGGGCCGTGTTCGACTGCTGCCATTCCGGCACTGCGACGCGCGCCGCCGAGGTCGACGACGAGCTGGAACGCAAGGTCGAGTTCGCCGATCTGGTCGGCGGCGACGACGCTGCCAGGGCGGCTGCGGTGAGAGCCTATGACGAGATTGCGTCGGCCGCGCCGCGCGGCTTTGACGAGGACGGGCAGCGCAAGCCGGCCTTCAAGCTGACGCCGACCGGCGCCGAGCCGACCACCAAGGGCAAATTGGTCGCCTTCTACGCGGCGCAGACGGTGGAGACGACGCCCGAGATGCCGCTGCCCAAGGGCACGGCCGATGCACCGCGTTTCGGCCTGTTCACCTTCACCATCCTGTCGAAACTGGCCGAGAACCCCAACATCACCTATCGCCAGCTCGGCCAGGCCGTGCTGCAGCAATATTCGGCGGACGGCCGCACCCGGCCGACGCCGCTGTTCGAAGGGGAACTCGACGCACGCGTCTTCGGCACCGTCAAGACAGACGCGGTCATGCAATGGCCGATCGTCATCGAGAACGACAAAGCCACGATCGGCGCCGGGTTGCTGCAACGCCTCACCCCCGGCAGCAGGCTCGCAATATTGCCGTCGGCGCTGTCGCCGCTGTCCGAGGCGCTTGGCTATCTCCAGGTTCAGTCGGCGAAAAACCTGGAAAGCCGGGTCAAGCCGGTCGAGTTCGGCGGCAAGCCGGCGCTCAAGCTGGCCGATATCCCCGCCAATGCCTATGCACGGCTGGCCGAGCTCGCCGTCGACTACAAGCTCGTGGTCGCGCGGCCGGCAGCGGCCAAAGGCCTCGAGAAAGAGGCCGCGCTGGCGAACTCGGTTCTCGACGAACTGGCGGCCAGGAAGAGCTCAGGGTTCCACATCGCGCTGGTCGAGCCGGGCAAGAGCGCAGATCTGCGTCTCGCAGTGCTGCGCGAGAACGCCATTGCCGGCGCCGCAGAAGATGCCATCGACGCGCCGGCGCTGTGGTTCCTGCCGGCTTCGGGCGACATGACGCCCAAGGGCGGCAGCAAGCCGCCGTCGATCGTCATTCATCCGGACGGCCGCGAAAAGTTGATCGAGGCCGCCGCAGGGAATCTGACAAAAATCTTCCGCGCCATCGGCCTGTCGAGGCTGGCCGCCGCCTCCGATTATCGGCCGGAAGAGGTCAGCGTCGAGTTCCGGATCAAGCGTTTTGACAGCGACACGCTGCAGCCGATCGAAGCGTCGACGGTGCCGCGTGTTTCGCCCGACGATCAGGTCCACGTACTGGCCAGGAACGGTTCGACCAACCTGGTCGACATCAACGTGCTCTACGTCGGCTCCGACTATTCCATCCAGCATTTTCTTGCCGAGCGCCTGACCGAAGGCGCCGTGCTCGAGGAAGGCCTGTTCAAATTCACCGACACCAGCTTCGGCATGGAGCGGATGATCGCCGTCTTGACCGAGGCGCCGCCGCAGAGCGAGAAGCAGGATCTGAGCTTCCTGGCGCAAGAGGGGGTTGTCTCGGTAACGCGGGGACTGGGACAGCCAAGCTTCGCCGACATGCTGGCCGATATCGGCATCGCGCCGGCGACGCGGTCGGCCATGCGGCTGACCGACGACAAGGGGTCGAAGGGCGCCGTGATGATTTTTCCGATGGAGACGGTGCCGCGCGCCTGAGGCGCGGTCAGGTGCCCGGCCGGGCCTCTTGCCTAATCGGCTGATAATGAACATTCTTCGACCACCGCTGTCGGCGGCCGAACGGAACGGGTGAGGGCGTTCGTGAACAGGATCGTATTTTCGTGGCGCGCAACAACCGCCGGCCTTGTCGCCGGGCTGTTGCTGGCCGCCAATGCTTCGGCGGACGAGGCTTGCGGCCTCTGCGCCAAGGAGGTCGTCATCAACTCCGAACTGGCGAGCTGCTTTCTCGACCAGTACGACCGGATCGCCAAAACCGGCAACACCGCCGTTGTCGTCGATCTCAGCAGCTGCGCCTCGCGCGGCGTGGTCGAGCCGTTGCCGTCGCCGGGCAAGGCGCAGGTGGAGCCTGACGTGCAGTTCATCGTTTCGCGCACGCAGCTGGATTGCCTGAAGAAGAAGCTGGAGACGCCGGGCATCGTGCTCGACCCGTCCGCCACCATAGAACTGGACAGCTGCGGATGACAAAAGCGGGGGGCAACGCAACGCAGCAGGCAGTGATGGCGCCGGTACCGCAAAAGAAGCCGGTGTCGCTGCCGGAAACCGTCGAAGGCCTGCCGTGGGTGAGCAATCACGAGGTCAAGAAGGAGGCGAACCCATTCACCGATCGCGACTGGCGCATGCTCGTCTATGCCTGGTCCGGATTGCTGGTGCGCCTGGCGATCATCTTCACCTTGATCTTTTCGGTCTACCAGTTCCTGGCGAACCAGGAGCAGAAGCGCGTCGAGCAGACGATGTCGCTGGTCGAGCTCTGGGAAAGCAAGGATTACCAGCAGGCGCAACAGGCCCTCAAGCAACGCCTGGCGGCGCTCAACGCCAAATACGGCAATCTGCTCAGTGCCAATCCGACGCCGACCGAGGAACAGGTGTTCAGACAGCGCATCGGCATCGAAGCGATGAGCGCTACCGGCGGCGACATGCCGCTTGCCGACTTCAGCGACAATTTCGACCGCATCGTCTATTTCCTCAACCGCCTTTCCTTCTGCGTCGAAGGCAGGCTGTGCTCGCGCGACGTCGCCGACTCCTATTTCCGCGACTATGCCGCTTCGTTCTGGAGCTATTTTGCCGGCTATATCGACAAGGAGCGCAAGGCCGGTTCACCGACTTTCGCCCAGCCGATCGAGAACTATGTCCGCCAGGCGCCATCCTCGGCCCAGTCCAGATAATTCCCGAAAATGCGAAAGCCGGCGACGGAAATGCTCCGCCGCCGGCCGGTTTTCCGCGACGATCGCGGCGGAAACTCTGCAGGCCTATTTGTACAGGCTGTTGATCCACTGGACGTTGATGGCGTTCAGACGCACGGCGGTATTGGCATCCGGGCTCTCGGCCACGTTCACGCCGGTGATGACGCGCTGCTTGGAGCCATTGTCATAGGCATAGACCGAGCTGCCGCTCGACCCGGGATAGGTGTCGCAGTCGTACTGGAAATACTCGGTGGCGATGTTTTCGGCGTGCACTTCGCAGGTCGCCTTCCACATCGTGCCCATCGGCTTGTCGCCGGGATAGCCGATGATGTTGGCGGTGAAATCGCCGAGGTCGTCATAATTGGCATAGCCGAGCCAGCCGAGGTTGGTGCCGACATCCTGCTTCAGGGTGACGATGCCGAGATCCCACGGCACGACCGAGCCGTAAAAGCCCTGGTAATTGTCGATGAAGCCCTGGATGACATAAGCGCTTTCATAGGTGAAGGCGCCGAACGGCGCGTCGTCGGCAGTCTTGCCGTTGAGAGCCGGCACGAACAGGATATCGTCGAGCCAGGCCTTGTCCTCGTGGCTGTAGAGGCAGTGCGCCGCGGTGAGCACCGTGCGCGGGCCGATCAGCGTCGCCGAGCAGCTGCCATAGCTGCCGCTCTTCGATTTGCCTTCGAGATAGCCGATCGCGGTGAATGGGTAGGTTTTGGTATTCTTGATCTGCTCGCGGTCGTCCGTGCCGAACACCTGACGGCCAGCCTCTTCGCCTCCGCTCAGTCCGGAATTGTCGGACTTCTGCCCGTCGGCGGGCGCGTTCATGTCCTTGATGACAAGGTCCTTCAGCGTCTCGTTCGGGTCAATCTTGATGTCCTTGCCATCGGCGGAGCGGCCGACGATGCCATAGGATTTGACGGCCGTTGCTTCGTCGGTGAGCGGCGCGGCGCGGTTGGCCTCGTCGTCGGTCAGTTTCGGCGGGGCGATTGGTTTCGCCCGGCCGGGCTTGTAATCGCCCGATGTTACATCCCGCATGCTTTCGCCGTTGCCGGCATTGGCGGAACCTGGATCGGCAGCCAAGGCAGGAACCGCCCACATTGCGGTGGAAAGCAACGCGGACGCAATAATGCTATGTGTCAGTTTTGTCATGGTGAGACTCTCCCAAAAGTCAGCAAGGACTGGATCAAGATACAGAAATATTGTCGAGATCGTGGTGGCGCAAAAAAATGAAATTGGTTACCGGTGCCTTTACCGGGCCATTATTCAGTGCAGCCAGTTTAGGTCCCCGCCAAAAATGCCTGCAACGGTATACTGCCTAAAATAATCCAACATTGGCAACGACAAATTGCTTCCACATAGCCCGTGGGGGGCTATAGGATTTTGGGCGGGTTGGCTCGACAGCACGACTAGCAGAAATGGTGCTCGGCTTTGTGACGGATCGTGCTTCGCCGTGGAGCATGATCTCACCGGCCGGTTCCATTTCAGTGGACCATGCGTCGGCGACTGACCTGTCGGGAACATCGTCTCAGGGGGTTCGAGGTGAAGATCATCCATAGGTTCAGACCGATTGCCGCCGCCGCGCTGCTCGGCATCGCGGCGGCCTTGCCGGCCGTCAAATCCGTTCATGCCACGGACGCGGCCGCTCGGCCGGAGGCGGCGATCTCGCCGATGAAACGCCTGGCCGAGGCCAGGGCCAAGGCCAGGGCGGAGAACCCCGACGGCGCCGATCGCGTCTACGGCGGCAAAGAGGCCGAGAAGGGCGCTTACCCGTTCCAGGTGGCATTGCTGACCACCGGCAAACTGGACAAAAGCCCGGCCTCGCAGGCGAATGCGCAGTTCTGCGGCGGCAGCCTGATCGCGCCGCAATGGGTGCTGACGGCGGCGCACTGCCTCAATGACGACGGCGAGCCGATTTCGCCTGATGTGGTCACCGTGCTCACCGGCGCCACCGATCTGAGCGAGGGCAAGCGCTACAAGGCGGTGGAGATCATCGTCAACGAGGGCTACAGCGAGCAGACGCTGGACAACGATCTCGGCTTGATCCGGCTGGCCGCGCCGGCCGATGCCCCGACCATCAAAATTGCCCGTGAGCCGACACCAGACGCCGGCAAGACGACGGTCACCGGCTGGGGCAAGATGCAGGACGGAACGTTTCCCACCGCACTGATGGTCGCCGACCTGGACCTCCAGCCGAACGCAACCTGCAACAGCGGCATCAAGGCGATTTATGCGCATGATTTGAAGGCAGCGCTCGGCGAACTCGCCCGCCGCATGCGTTATTCGGAAAGGGGCATCGAGGCGGCCGCCAACGCGATTGCGGCCGATATGGCCGATCCGCTGACCGGCAACATGATCTGCGCTGGCACGGCCAGCGGCGAGCGCGACGCCTGCAATGGCGACAGCGGCGGACCGCTGTTCGTGACCGGCGCCGATGGTCCGGTGCAGGTCGGCGTCGTCAGCTGGGGCGAAGGTCCGGCCGACGGCGGTACCGCCTGCGGCCACAAGAACGCCTACGGCATCTACACGCGGCTGGCCAATTACACCGGCTGGATCGAGGAGAAGATGAAGACGGCGGCGCCCGCAGCGCCCAAAGCCCTCGGCACGGCGCAGAAGCCCGCCACGCCCTGACCGGTGTCATTGCTGAACCAATGAACAGCGGGAGCAATCCCTCTGTTTCTGTCCCAAAACCCGGTTCTGTCCCAAAAACCTGGGGTCGGGACTAGAACCAGCGATCGCGGCGCTGATCTGTGGCGGCCAGGGTGAGGCCGAGTAGCGCTCCTACGGCCGCTCCGAGGATGAATGCCGACGATATTGTGCCGGGATTCTCCTGGACCACCCCCGACACCGTCTGCGCCCTGTTGCGCAGGGCTTGTGCTGTCCGAGAGGCGCGCTCGGCAGCGTTGTCATACCAGCCGCCGGCGTCTTCGATCGCCTCTTCCGCGCGTTCGGCCAAGGTCCGATTGATCTTGCTGATCTCGCGCCTCAGCTGCGCGACCTGCTTCTCCAGGGCTTCCTGAGCTTCGCGTTGAGTCATCTTGGGTGCTGCGGATTCGTTTGGTTCGTCGGCCATGGTAATCTCCTTTGCTCAGGTGAGGATCAACGGCGTGCCCGCTGTGCAGGTTCCTCCGCAAAACGATTCTGTCCGGTGTTTGTTCGTTGGAAGCGCGGCTCTGCCTGCAAAATCGGCTTGAACATAGGATCGTTCCGGCGCTCCCCGCGTTGGTGAAAACGCCACAAGGGAGGAACCGTCATGGACAATGACCGGCATGAAAAGATTCGGCAGCGAGCCTATGAAATCTGGATGCGCGAGGGCCGCCCGGATGGCGCGCATGAGCGTCATTGGCAGCAGGCGAAGCAAGAGCTTGGCCTCGACGACGCGGACGGTCCGGCGGGAACGATCGCCAGCTCCGACGTTCTGACGGTCGAGGCACTGGCGATGCGCACCGGGATAACCGGTGATCAGGCGCAAGAGCTGATCGACAGGCTGGGCAACGACAGGGCGACGCTCGAGCAAGCCGCGCGGAACCTCAAGGCAGCCGAAAGTTAGCCGCTGGCCACCGTGTCGAAGACAGCTACCAGTTCGCGCTGCCGCGTCTTTTCGATGAAACCGGACCGCAGACCGTCGTCGCCTACTTCCTCGGCGGCCCCTTGCGCTCGGCCGATGCCGCCCAGAGATTGATGTCCGACTCGCGGGCAAAGGTGTCGATCTCGGCGAGCTCGGCATCGCTGAAGTCGAGCGCCTTCAGCGCGCCGACGCAATCCTCGACCTGTTCCGGCCGGCTGGCGCCGATCAGCGCCGACGTCACCCTGCCCCGGCGCAGCACCCAGGCCAGCGCCATCTGCGCCAGCGTCTGGCCGCGGCGACGGGCGATGACGTTCAGCGCCTCGATATTGGTGATCGACTTGTCGTTGATGAATGCCGGGCGCAGCGACTTGCCCTGGCTGGCGCGGCTGCCGTCGGGGATGCCGCCGAGATATTTGTCGGTCAGCATGCCTTGCGCCAGCGGCGAGAACACGATCGAGCCGACACCGAGCCCCTCCAGCGTATCGAGCAGGCCATCATCCTCGACCCAGCGGTTGAGCATCGAATAGCTCGGCTGATGGATCACGCAAGGCGTGCCGAGCTGCTTCAATATGTCGGCGGCCTCGCGGGTGCGCTGCGAATTATACGAGGAAATGCCGGCATAGAGCGCCTTGCCCGAGCGCACCGCGTGATCGAGCGCGCCCATCGTTTCCTCCAGCGGGGTGTCGGGGTCGAAGCGGTGGGAATAGAAGATGTCGACATAGTCGAGCCCCATCCGCTTCAGGCTCTGGTCGAGGCTGGCCAGCACATATTTGCGGCCGCCCCACTCGCCATAAGGCCCTGCCCACATTTCGTAGCCGGCCTTGGTCGAAATGATCAGCTCGTCGCGATAACCGGCAAAGTCCGTCCGCAGGATCTCGCCGAACGCCCGCTCCGCCGAGCCGGGCGGCGGGCCGTAATTGTTGGCGAGGTCGAAATGCGTGATGCCGAGATCGAACGCCCTGCGCGTGATCGCCTGCTTGGTTCTATGCGACGTGTCGTCGCCGAAATTGTGCCACAGCCCAAGCGAGATCGCCGGCAGCTTCAGGCCGGACCGCCCGCAGCGATTGTAGACCATCTTGTCATAGCGGTTTTCGGCGGGGACATACGGCATGGGAAATCCTCAAATCGAAACGAGCCCGACGGCTGCCGCCGCGACAGTGGGGCAGTCGAGCTTGCCACCCTTAGCCTCTCCTCGCGCAAACGGGGAGAGGCTTTTTGCGGTGCTTGGGAGGCGCGCCGCCTACTTGGTTTTCTGCTTCGCCAGCAGCTCCTTCGCCGCCTTGACGCCGAGTGCCGCGGGCCGCTCGCAGCTGGTCTGCATGGCGACGAACTTTCCGGTCTCGCCCGAACGCAACAGGCCGGTCATGACGTCGACGGCATGCAGCGCCAGTTCCATCGAGCAGCGGTGCGGCCGACCTTCCCTGATCGCGATCGCCATGTCGGCCAAACCGGCGGTGCGATAGTTGGCCATCATGCCTTGCGAGTGCATCTCGTTGGGCACGCCGAACGGATGCGGCCATTTCGGCAGCTTCTTCGCCAGCTTGGCGGCCTCGGTGAAACGCACGTCGCCGCCGAAGAAATTCGGATCCGGCACGAACACCGTGCCCGCCTCGCCATAGAGCTCCATGGGCGCGTGGCCGTGGCTCCAGACATCCCAGCTGGTGTTGAGCGTCACCACGGCGCCGTTCTCGAATTCCAGCACGCCGTGGATCGTCGTTGGCGTGGAGACCGGGATCTTTTCGCCGGCGCGCGGCTTCGAGCTGATGATGCGTTCCGTCATCGGGATCGAAGCAAAAGCCGCAACCCGCTTCACCGGCCCGATCAGCTGGATCAGGTTGGTGATGTAATAGGGTCCGATGTCGAGCACCGGCCCGGCGCCCGGCTGGAAGAAGAAGTCCGGATTGGGGTGCCAGTGCTCCATGCCATGGCTCATCACATGACAGGTGCCGCTGGTGATCCTGCCGAGCCTGCCGGTGTCGATCAGGTCGCGGACAAGCTGGTGCGCGCCGCCGAGGAAGGTGTCGGGCGCCGAACCGATGCGCAGCCCCTTGCTTTCCGCCCGTTTTTTCAGGTCGAGCCCTTCCTTGACCGACAGCACGAAGGGCTTCTCCGAATAGACGTGCTTGCCGGCGTCGAGGATCTGCTTCGAAACCTCGTAATGCACCGCCGGAATGGTCAGGTTGACGATGATGTCGATATCGTCGGCCTTGAGCAGCCCCTCGACGGTCTCGGCGCGCAGCTTGAACTCTTTTGCCCGCGCTTTCGCCGCTTCCATGTTGATGTCGGCGCAGGCGCGCATCTCGATGCCGCGAAACAGCGGTGCCAGCGAGAAATACGCCTTCGAGATGTTGCCGCAGCCGATGACGCCGATGCCAAGTTTTGTTGCCATGCTGGTGTGCTCCTAATAGGTCTTGGCGGCTGCGATCGAGCGGCGGGCGAAGCGCTCGATATCATTGGGATTGTCCTGTTCCATGACGTAGTATTTTGCGGCGCTTTTGGCGCGCAGCGCCTTGATCAGGCCGGGCCAGTCGATGGTGCCGTGGCCGACATCCGACCAGCCGTCCTCGTCGAGGCCCTCGCCCGGCTTGGCCAAGTCCTTGACATGGACGGCGACGATGCGCTTGCCGTGCTTCTCGATCCAGGGCAGCGGATCGACGCCGCCGCGCACCACCCAGGCGACGTCCATCTCCCAGCCGATGTCGGGCGCGGAGGACAGGATATGGTCCTGCGGCACCGAACCGTCGGCAAGCGCCTTGAACTCGAAATCATGGTTGTGCCAGGCAAAGCCATAGCCGGCTTTCCTGGCCGTCTCGCCGACCTTGGCCAGGCGTTCGCCGAAACCGCGCCAGCCGGCTGTGTCGGCCGGCCTGAACTCGGCGTTCAGGAACGGGCAGATGAGCAGCGTGATGCCGAGCGCGTCGGCCGTCCTGCGCACGCCGTCGAAATCCTTCTCGAGCGCGTCGATCGAGAAATGCCCGGTCGGCATGGCGAGCCCGTTTTTGTCGAGCTCGGCACGGAACGCCTTGGGATCGTCATAGACGCCGCCGAACCCTTCGACTTGGCTGTAACCAAGCTCCCCCAGCATCTTGAGCACGCCCTCCCAGGGCTGGAAATTGCGGGCGCTGTAAAGTTGGAATGACCAGTTCATCGTCTCTGTCCGTTTTCTTGTGGATGGTTAGTTTTGGGGGGATGAGTCTTGCGGGAGTAGAAGAGTCTTGGGAGGCTAAATCATGCTCTAGAGGCGGTTACCTGTGGCGGCGTCGAAAAGCGAGGCGCGCATCGGGTCAAAACCGATGCCGACCGCCTCGGCGTTGTTTGGCGTGCGCTCGGCCGTCACCCGCACCGTGAAATTCTGGCCGGCGAGCTTCAGCCAGACCAGCGTGTCGGAACCCATAGGCTCGACGACCTCGACATTTGCCGTGGCTGCGAACGGCCATCCCGTGCCGCTGTTGAACGCCACGTGCTCGGGGCGGATGCCGAACACGGCCGGCCCTGGCACCGGGTCCTTCTCGAAAGCATAGGTGGCAAGCGGTATCCGCACATCCTCGGCGACGAAGTGCCAGTCGCCTGCCGGTTGCTCCAGTCTGCCGTCGAGGAAGTTCATTGCCGGCGAGCCGAGGAAGCCGGCGACAAACCGGTTGACCGGCCGGTTATAGATGGTCTGCGGCGCATCGAGCTGCTGGATGACGCCGCCCTTCATCACCGCGATACGGTCGGCCAGCGTCATCGCCTCGATCTGGTCGTGGGTGACGTAGATCATGGTGTTCTCGAGCTTGCGATGCAGCAGCTTGATTTCGACGCGCAATTCCGCGCGCAGCTTAGCGTCGAGATTGGAGAGCGGTTCGTCGAACAGAAAGACATCGACGTCACGCACAAGTGCGCGCCCGATCGCCACGCGCTGGCGCTGGCCGCCGGACAGCGCCGCCGGCTTACGATGCAAAAGCGGTTCGATCTGCAGGATCTCGGCGGCCCGGGCGATGCGCTTGGCGATCTCGTCCTTGGCGAGGCCGGCAACGCGCAGCCCGAACGACAGGTTCTTCTCCACCGTCATCTGCGGATAGAGCGCGTAGGACTGGAACACCATGCCGATGCCGCGATCCTTGGGCTCTTCCCAGGTGACGTTCTTGCCCTTGATGAAGATGCGGCCTTCGGAAACGTCGAGCAGCCCGGCAATACAGTTGAGCAAGGTCGACTTGCCGCAGCCGGACGGGCCGAGCAGCACGATGAATTCGCCTTCGGCAACATCGAGGTTGAGCGTCTGCAGCACCGATATCGCACCGAAATTCAGCGACAGGTTCTGGATCGAGACGCTGGTGCCGTTTGCCGCAATGCTGCCGTTTGCGTTCATCGCCATCATCCTTTCACCGCGCCGGCGGCGATGCCGCGCACAAACAATTTTCCGGACAGGAAATAGACGATCAGCGGCACCAGGCCGGTCAGGATGGTGGCTGCCATGTTGACGTTGTATTCCTTCACGCCTTGCACCGAGTTGACGATGTTGTTGAGCTGCACCGTCATCGGATAGGTGTCGGGGCGGGTGTAGACGACGCCGAACAGGAAGTCGTTCCAGATGCCGGTCACCTGCAGGATGATGGCGACGACGAAGATCGGCAGCGACATCGGCAGCATGATGCGGAAATAAATGCCCCAGAAGCCGGCGCCGTCGACACGCGCTGCCCGGAACAGCTCCTCCGGCATGGAGGTAAAGTAGTTGCGGAACAACAGTGTGAGGATCGGCATGCCGAAGATGGAATGGACGATCACCAGGCCGCTGAGGCTGCCGTAGAGGCCGACTTCGCGCAGGATGATGACGATCGGATAGATCATCACCTGATAGGGGATGAAGGCGCCGACGATCAGGATGATGAAGAAGGTGTCGGCACCTTTGAAGCGCCAGTTGGCAAGCGCATAGCCGTTCACCGAGGCGAGCGCGATCGACAGGATCACCGACGGGATCGTGATGCGCACCGAATTCCAGAAGCCACGCGACAGCCCGTCGCAGTTGAGCCCGGTGCAGGCGCTCGACCAGGCCTTGACCCATGGCTCGAAGGTGATCTCCATCGGCGGCGAGAAGATGTTGCCGAGGCGTATCTCGGGCATGCCTTTGAGCGATGTCACCACCATCACGTAGAGCGGCAAAAGATAGTAGAGCGCAACCACGATCAGCGTGCCGTAGAGGAAGATGTTGCGGCGCGAGAATGTGTGGCGCGGCTTCGGCCCGCTCGGCCCGTAGGCTTCGAGCCCGCCGGCGCCGACAATGGCGGGCAATGAAACGGCTTGGTCAGACACGCTTCTTGCCTCCAAACTCGAGATAGGCCCACGGCACGATGACGATGATCACCGACAGCAGCATCATCGTCGAGGCGGCGAACCCCTGACCGAGGTTCTGGGCGAAGAACATGTAGTCATAGACATATTTGGCCGGGACTTCGGAGGCGATGCCGGGCCCGCCGCTGGTCTGGGCGACAACCAGGTCATAGATCTTGACGATACCGGCAGCGATGATGACGAGCGTGGTGATGAAGACCGGCCGCATCATCGGTATGATGATGAACAGATAGGTCTTCCAGGTCGGTATCCCGTCGACCCGCGCTGCCTTCCAGATATCCTCGTCGATCCCGCGCAGGCCGGCCAGCATCAGGCACATGATGAGCCCGGTGCCCTGCCAGAGAGCGGCGATCAATATGCCGTAGATGACGATGCTGGAATCATAGAGCGGATTGAAGCTGAAGCTCGTCCAGCCGAGGCTGCGCACCACTGCCTGGACACCGAACTCGGGGTTGAGCAACCACTGCCAGACGAGGCCGGTGACGATGAAGGAGAGGGCGAAGGGATAGAGGAAAATGGTCCGGAACGTGTCCTCGAACCGGATCTTCTGGTCGAGCAGGGCGGCAAGCAGGAAGCCGATCACCAGCGAGAACAGCAGCGACAGCACGCCGTAGATCAGCAGGTTCTCGATCGAGACCAGCCAGCGCGGCACCGACCACAGCCGGTAGTACTGGTCGAGCCCGACGAAATTTAGCCGTGGCAGGAGCTTCGAACTGGTGAAGGAATAAAGCACCGTCCACGCGCTGCCGCCGACAAAGATCACCAGCGCTGTGAGGATCATTGGGATCGAGGCGATCTTCGCATTGAGGTTGCGAAAGAGTTGGCTAGGGCGTTCGCTCTTGCTCATCTGCACAGCCGCTTTGGATCGGGTAAGGGCCGGAGGGTCAAGAGGCCTTGACCCGAGCTCCCGACCCTGCGTTTGCAGGGGCGGGAGTGAGGCGGTCGGTCGATCGCTCAATCGGCCGAACCGACAATGGCGGCGAAGCGCTTCTGCGCATCTTCCACAGTCATGTCCTGCTTGGCGAAGAACTCGGAGAAAAGATCCTCCTTCTGCTTCTGGGTATCCTGCGAAAGCAGCTGGTCGGTCCAGGGCATGACATTGCCCTTGGCGAGAATTTCGAGCCCCTTCTTCATGCAGTCGTTCGCCGCCTTGAGGTCGACGTCGCCGCGTACCGGCAGCGAACCTTTCTTGAGATTGAAGGCGACCTGCGTCTTGGGATCGAGCAGCGTGTGGGCCAGCACTTCCTGTGCCTTCGATTTTTCGGGATCCTTCAGCAGCGGGAAGTAGAAAGCGTCGCCGCCGGTGGCGATCATCTCGTTGAGACCGAGGCCCGGAAGGCAAGTATAATCCTTGCCGGCGACCTGACCGGCAACCTGGAACTCGCCCTGCGCCCAGTCACCCATGATCTGGCCGCCCGCCTTGCCGGTGATGACCAGATTGGTGGCCTGGTTCCAGTCCTGCACATTGGTGTTCTTGGCCATCTTGCGGGCATCGTCCGCGGCCTTGAAGACCTTGGCGACCTCGGGCCCGGCGGCGAATTCCGCGTCCTTGTCCTTGTAGACCTTGAGGAAGGCGTCGGTGCCGCCGACCGCCGCAAGCAGCACGTCGAAAGCGCCGGAGGCCTGCCAGGGCTGGCCGCCGACCGCGAGCGGCTGGATGCCTGCTTTTTCAAGCGCGGGCGCCGCAGCGACATATTCATTCCAGTTCTTCGGCACCGGCACGCCGGCCTTTTTGAAGGCCGCGTTCGACAGCCACAGCCACTGCCAGGAGTGGATATTGACGGGCACGCAATAGATCTTGCCGTCGAGGGTACAGCCGTCGAGCAGGCTCTTCGGCTGCACGATTTCCGTCCACTTTTCCTTGGTGGCGAGATCGGTAAGGTCGCGCATCAGCCCGGCCTGCACCAATTCTTCCGCCTGCCGGCCGTGATTGAACTGGGTCGCGCCCATCGGGTCGCCGCCGGTGATGCGGCTGATCATGATCGGCCGCGCCGTGCCGCCGGAGCCGGCGATGGCGCCGTCAACCCAGTGATTGCCGGTTGCGTCGAAAGCCTTGGCGAGTTCGGCGACCGCTGCCGCCTCGCCGCCGGAGGTCCACCAATGGGTGACTTCCAGATCCGTCGCGGCCGCCGGGCCGGCAAATTGCAGCGCGACCGTCGCAGCCAGCGCAGCAGTCATGAGTTGGTATCGCATTTCGTTCCTCCCAGAATCTGAAACGTTACAGATTTTCGATACGGCAATTGCTTGAGGCGCGCAACCCCTCAGGCGAAGGTGGCATCAAGTTTTTTCGAAGCGCGAATAAAATCGCGCGGCTCGTCGGTCTACCGCATCGCAACAAGAGGGGTTGCACTGCAAAATGCAATGCTGCGACGCCAAAAAATCGGAAAAGCCCGTTCCAATCACGGTTTTGCACCGACTGCCGCACCGCTCGTTCTGCATCTGTCACCAGTGATATTGCGATGGTCGTGACAATCTGTAACGTTTCAGTATATAGCGGTTTCATTCGGTGAGGGCCCGCGGCGTACCTGCGGCCGGCCGATTGCCGGCCTGCCCGGCAACTGCTATGCGCCTGACGGGGCGGGATGAATGAACAGGCATCAAAAAGAGAAGGCCGACGAAGCGTCGGGCCAAGGCCGGCCGACATTGAAGACGCTCGCCTTCATGACCGGGCTGGGCGTCACCACCGTGTCGCGCGCGCTGAAGGATGCGCCCGAGATCGGCGCCGAGACCAGGCGGCGCGTCCAGCTTGTCGCCAAGCAGATCGGTTATCGGCCCAACCGTGCCGGCGTCCGCCTGCGCACCGGCAAGACCAATGTCATCAGCCTGGTGCTCAACACCGAGCACGAGATCATGAGCTTTGTCTCGGATATCATCTACGGCGTTTCCGAAGTCATTGCCGACACGCCCTACCATTTGATCGTGACACCCTACTCGCGCTCGCAAGATCCGCTCGACCCGATCCGCTACCTCGTGGAAACCGGTTCAGCCGACGGCGTCATCATTTCGCGCACGCAGCCAAACGATCCGAGGGCCCGTTATATGCTGGAGCGCGGCATCCCCTTTGCCACGCATGGCCGCACCGATATGGGGCTGATCCATCCCTACCATGATTTCGACAATTACGCTTTCGCAGCCGAGGCAGTGCGCCATCTGGCCGGCCTCGGCCGCCGCCGCCTGGCTCTGTTGGCGCCGCCGGTCGAGCTGACCTATCACGGCCACACGCTCGCAGGCTTTGCCGATGCGCTGAGCGAGGTCGGCGCCAGCGAGATTCCGTTCAACACCGTTTCGATCGATCATTCGATCGAGCAGATCAGAATGCGGACCGCGCAGCTGATGCGCCGCGAAAGCCGCCCGGACGGTTTCATCAGCAGCGCCGCCGCCGCGACGCTCGCCATCGTCGCCGGCATCGAAGACGCCGGCCTCAAGCTTGGCCGCGATGTCGATGTGGTGTCCAAACAATCGTCGGAGCTTCTGCACCTGTTTCGCAGCGAATTGCTGGTCGTCAACGAGAATTTCCGGCTGGCCGGCGCCGAACTCGCCCGCTCGGTGCTGGGCTGGATCGGCGGCGCCGCACCCGGCTCACTGCAGAGCCTGAGCGAACCGGGCGAAGTGCAGGCCTATCGCCGCCCCGAGTAAGTGTTTAGAGCGGGATATGTTCAGATTGAATGGCATCCGGCTCCAATGCGCGCTGCTGACTGGCAACCTTGGGGCCGAGAGCGGACTGGCAGCTTACGGTATGATGACGCTCAGGGCCGGTCACTGGCGTTTGGACCCCATGAGTGTTTTTCAAGGGCAATTGGCCTAAAGAGAGAGCACACCCTTCACACGGGTGGGGTCGCAGGTTCAATCCCTGCATCGCCCACCATCCAACTACCTACAAACGTTGGATAAATTGGCCCCGACGAAAATCCTCGAAACTGACGACTGGCGCGTAACGCTTTTCCACCCTCTCCGGCAAGTGCACAATCTGACCGAAATAGCCGCAAACCTGGCCCCGGTTCTCTACTGCATGCGCCCTATTGGGTGGGCGGAGTGGGGGTGGCGCTAGCCACGAACGCTGATAAGCTTACTTGCGTGGCCGGAGGTCGTCAATCGAACGCCAGCGCGTATCTGATGGGCGCCTACATTCCCAAAAGCGCCACCCGTTCACGTGATTGCGGGTGATGCTATAGGCCGCTTCCGAAGGGCTGTTTTGGCGTTTTCCATCACCGTTAATCCAGACACCACCTCGAATCTGGCCAGTGTAGGTCTGGCCCTTGTAGGTTGCTCTGAAGAGCGTCCCCTCCGGAAACTCAACTCCCTTATAAATAAGGCCGCTTGCCGACGTAGGAACAACCGCCACGACTTTCGAAGAGGGCGTATCCTTGGCATTTGCGCCCAACTTCAGCAGGTCACGGATTACGTCGTTGTAGGTTGTCGCCTCAGTGGCGCGTTTGCCGGTGAGCGCTTTGTACACATCGAAGTCCACTTCAATCGAAACCATCACATTTCTCCTTAGGAAAAATTCCAGCAGAAATAGTAGTACGGCGGAGGTCTGTCAATTGGTTATTCGATTTGATGGGTGAGGAATTCCTCGCGGTCGACCACACTCATTCGTTGCGCTTTCAGCCCAGCGGCCAAAAGCTCAATTTTAGTCGGCGGCGCAGTTTCCGTCCGTTTCGGCTCAAGGGCCTGTATGAACGAAAGCTGGTCCATGGTCAGGCTTCGGTCGTCTCGACCACCCCACCAGAGACATCGGGGAGTAGGTGAAACTGCTTGATGAGGTTGGTGAGCACGGTTGGCGCAGGAGTTCGGTGGCGAGACGTACTATGCGCTCGATCGCGGCAAAGGCAGCTGGTGGGAGAAGTGGCGGAAGAAGGTCAAGCAGTATCAGGCTTCTTGACCTTACGCCGCCTGCGGGTCTCCACCACCACGCCACTGCGGGTGTTCGGGCGCCCGTCCAGCGCCTTCACCGGCGGCAGTACCTTGATGTTGTGTGTGCCCACATTGGGGAGCTTCAGCAGGCCTTCCCTCTCCAGTGCAGAAAGCTTCCGGGACTCATTGCACATCGCAACCATGAATTTGAGGGACGATACCGGGTTACCGACCATGGCAATAATTCGCTCTGTCGATTCCTCATCAAAGCCAAGGCAGGCGGATAGCTGGAAAACCAAATCGCGGGCCTCGTCCAAGTCGAGCCCGGTTTGGTCGTCTATCTCCGTTGTGCGCGTCGGTTTGACCAGCTTCTTCCGCTTCAGGAAATACTTGTCGATTTTGGCATATAGGTCGAACAGCTTATCCGCTGCGTCCACCCATGCGCGGGCTACGCGCGCGGCGAGCAACAAGGCGGGTAATACACCCACAAGCACCAACGTTCCTGGCGAGGAATAGTTAAAGGACTTGATGCGCAAGCCGTCGCCCTTCGGGATCTGCCGATAGAGAAACAGGCCAAAACGCCGGGTCTCGATGTCGCCGCGCCAGAACTGCGCCTGGACGATGGAATGCAGCTGAGCTCGTGTGTCGTCGTCGGCCACCACCAGCGGCAGAAAATAGCCGTAGCTCTCAGTCAGGCTCTCGGACAGGTGAAACAAGTCCTGTATATCCCAAGCACCATCGACCGATATTTCAAGAGTTCCCGAAGGGCTTGTAGCCAAAGCACTCTCCCAAGCTGTCCCGCCTGCCTTTATACACGGTCTGCCGCAAATCTCTGGTCAGGAACTGGGCTTTCCCACATAATCCTGTGACTGGAATTTTATCTGCCCTACAAGACTCCACCGTGTCCCCGGCCAAGGATCACATGCTGGGGCGTGCATTACCCCAAGACATACACCGCCTGGAAGAAGCAGGCAGAAGCTGACCTTAGGAGGCAGGTCACCACGCAATATGCTGGGCTCCTGAGCATTACGATTGAATGTGTGGAGCTTCCGCCCAAGAGCGACAGCAAAAAGCAACGGCAGGCCCGCTTGGAAGGCGGATGGGCCCGCGGGGATCTGGACAACAGGGTGAAGTCAATCTGCGACGCGCTCACTGGCGCGGGCGCATGGAACGATGACGACCAAGCGGTGGATTTTAGGGCCACAAAAAACACGGAGAAAGCGACCGGACCGTGATCATGATCGATCCTGTCTCGTCTTGACGGCGGGGGCAGCCGGGGCGACGGCCACCGGCTCCGCTTTGGTAGCACCGCGAAACAGGTCGTTGTTGTCGTCAAATCTGGACGGTCTTCTCGGCTTCGGCAACTCGCTCACGAGCAGGTCCACCCACGCGTCGTTATAGGTATAGCTGTTATAGGCCTTGTGGTAGATGCAATACGTCCGGTTGGTCTTGTCCCCCTTTGCAGGGCGGACCTTGTGCTTCCTCCACGCGTCGGTGTGGTCGCTGACCGTAAACCGGCAATCAGCTTTGCGGCTGACAAGGGCTGCCACTTCGCCGGGCTTGTAAGGATAAAGCTCGTCGGAGACTTTGTATTTCTGCAGGACGTTGTGAACGCTTTTGCCTTCCGCCGATTCCGGTGTCAGGAACTGGATATGCGCGCTCCCCTTTGATGCGCTGTCGAATGTGTAGACAACCCTGAACTGGTATTCGAGGTCATTCAGTTCGTCTTCGGTCAGATTGGCTGTCAGCGCTGCATCCAACGCGGCGATATGCTGCGGCACGTCGTATTGGTGCAACTGAGCGGCCTGATCGATCTGGAGCTTGCCGAATTGCAGCGCCACGGAGATCTCGTTCTGAAGGCTCAACCGCGGACCATGCCACTCAACGATTGTCTTATCGAAATTAAGACAGCAGGCCTGGAATACCGATAGCCAGCGCGGATCGCTGCGCCCCAATAGCTTGTGTTCGACTTCGTCCCGAATGGCCTTGATGGTCGCCAGATTGTTCTTGATGCCCTTGGAGAGCGGGCAGTCGGCCCTGCTGAGCATATGGCTCAGGGCGAGGGTGGTTCCGTCAGCGTTTAGTATCGAACCATCCTTGCGCTGATGGAACTCATGGAGAAGATACGTCCACGCGATGTTCGCAAGGATGGCAAACATGCCGGTTTTGAATTTGTAGGTGCTGCTGTTGAAGATGGTGACGGCAAGGATCATTGCCTCACGCGCCCTTATCAACCGCTCGTCGTCGTACAGATTCAGGCCGGTGACGGGATCGAAGGACTGCTTCCTCTTTTTATAGAAATCAACCTGCTCGTCGGTAGCAGGGACAATCTTCTTGTCTTTTTTGACCCCGGAAATACGGCCAAAATTGACGGTTGGCGTGCGCTGGTAGTTGATGAGCGCGTGGATATCCTGGTTGCGCTCTCCCTTGGCCAACAATGCCTTGACGATGCTCTTCTCAAGAGCAGTCAATCCTCCTCCGGCCATCATGCTCCCCCAAGTCGCTGAATGACGGAATTACATTCCAGGAGCAGTGTAGCGCTGTGTTTCCAGAAGTTGAAGTAAGCCCGCGCTTAATACGAGCGGAATACATGAAAAGCGAATGCTGAACGTCATAGCGCTCGCCGAAAAGATACCCATACGTGACCCCAAAAGCGATGCGGATACGGGAGCCGTCAGGTTCTTTTGCAAACGGTTGGTGCCCTGAACCTTTACCTTGCCCTTCTTGTTCAAGCCCATCTTGACCATTAGGGCACGCCCAGCATCAGAGCCCAATCAAATCCATCGGCCTCAAACTCTGAGATTTGTTGCTCGGTGTAAGCGCGGAACAGCTCGCTAGATCTTGCCGCTCTTCCCACTCTTACGCGTCGCTTCAAAGCGGCGCGTTCTTTTTTCGGGAAGGCTCTGCGCAAACTCCTGAAATTGAGCCTTTTGCTGGGGGCGGCTCGTTTGAACGGTCAGTTTTGGATCATAAGACAGGCATCGGCGGCATCATTCAGAACAAAGCGTTAAGGCCCAGATCTACGCTGTCAACATCGATGCAATGAAGTCGCGCGGTGCTCCCAGCAGGCGCTTGCGTCATGTACGAGATCCCTGCGGACATCGTCGGCTTTTTGGATGTTCTGGCGCAACTTGCAGTGACCAA
Organism: Mesorhizobium sp. M0968; assembly: GCF_040319065.1. NCBI lineage: Bacteria > Pseudomonadati > Pseudomonadota > Alphaproteobacteria > Hyphomicrobiales > Phyllobacteriaceae > Mesorhizobium > Mesorhizobium sp. M0968. The sequence goes on along the minus strand of NZ_JAMYNL010000016.1, from coordinate 36,834 downwards.
AATGCGGCGCTAACCCGCCGCGCCGCTTCCCCACGGGCCATGGAACGCACCCTGCCCGTCGATGCGCTCGAAGCCGTGCGCGCCGAAGAAATCGCGCTGCGCCTGGATCAGGTTCGAAGTGCCGCGGCCCTGCCGGTAGCTGTCGAAATAGGCAAGTGCGGATGACAGGGCCGGCACCGGCGAGCCGGCTTCGGCTGCCCTTGCGACGACACGGCGAAGCGACGGATGTGCCTCCTGCATCAATGAGACGAAAGCCGGCGCCATCAACAGGTTGGTGGCTGCGCCGCCGCCGCCGAAGGCCTCCGCCATCGTATCCAGCAATTGCGAGCGGATGATGCAGCCGGCCCGCCAGATCTTGGCGATGACCGGCATCGGCAGGTTCCAGTTGAATTCCTTCGACGCGCCGCTCATCACCGCGAAGCCTTGCGCGTAGGCGGCGATCTTGCCGGCAAACAGGGCCAGCTCGAGATCGGCGAGCAGGGCGTCCCTGTCTCCGGAAATCCTGCTCACGCCGCCGCCATAGACCTTTTCGGCGGCAAGCCGCTCGTCGTTGATCGATGACAGCACGCGTGCCGCCACGGCCGCCTCGATCGCGGTGGCCGGGATGCCGAGCTGCTGCGCCTCGATCACCGACCATTTGCCGGTGCCTTTCTGGCCGGCGCGGTCGAGGATGATGTCGACCACCGGTTTGCCGGTCTTGGGATCGTCGGCGGCCAGCACCTTGGCGGTGATCTCGATCAGGTACGAATTGAGCCTGCCCGTGTTCCACTGGGAAAACACCTCGGCGATCTCTTTCGGCCCCATGCCGAGCCCGTCGCGCAAGATGCCGTAGATCTCGGCGATCATCTGCATGTCGGCATATTCGATGCCGTTGTGGATGGTCTTGACGAAATGGCCGGCGCCGTCGGTGCCAAGCCACGCCGCGCAAGGCTCGCCCTTGAACTTGGCCGAGATCGCGGTCAGCACCTTTTCGACGCGCTTCCAGGACTCTTCGGTGCCGCCGACCATGATAGAGGGACCGTGGCGTGCGCCCTCCTCGCCTCCGGACACGCCCATGCCGATGAAGGTCAGGCCCGAATCGGTAAGCTCGGAGAAGCGACGCATCGTATCGCGGAAATTGGCATTGCCGGCGTCGATGACGATGTCGTTGGCCGACAGCACGCCGCGCAATGCCGCGATCTGCTCGTCGACTGGCTTGCCGGCCAGCACCATGATGATGATCGGCCGCGGCGGCCGGATCGCGGCGGCCAGTTCTTCGAGGCTGTAGCAGGGCACCACCCTATCCCGAAGCGCGCCGGCATTTTCGACAAAGGCATCGGTGCGCGCCGCGGTGCGATTGAAGACGGCGATGCGGTGCCCCTTCTCGGCGATGTTGAGCGCCAGGTTGGAGCCCATCGTGCCAAGGCCGATCAGGCCTATTTCGGCTTTTTCCATCGTTTCTTCCCTGCTTTCGGATCTTGTTGGTTTGAGCCCGCGATTGGGTTGGACGCCCATTCTTGATGGCGATGATTGACGGGGGTTCGCGGCCGCGTCAACCGCCTCGCCGAATTGTCTTGCAGCCTGAGGCGTGCTGAGCTTCAGGTCAGGCCGAGCCGGGGTCGAAGACGGGCGCGTAAGCGACCAAACAGGTGGTTTCCGAGAACCGGAGCGGAGCGTACTTAAGTACGTGAGCACCGGAAGCGCAGGATACCGCCATTTGCAGGCCGGCATCACCTGACTATCAGCGCGTCACTCCGGCCTGATATCGATCGGCGCCTCTATCTTCACCATCTCGAAATCCGAGACCAGGATATCGAGCCGCGCCGTCCACCGGCCGGAGACCGGAATGACGAGATCGTCGACGCGCCAGGTGCCGTCGCCAAGCCTCGTCGCCGGGCGTTTTATCGGCTCGACACCGGAATCGGGCTTTGACAGCACCAGCGTTGCCTGCTTGGCGTCGAGCGGGCCGAAATCGCCGGTCATGATGAAGATCGAAGCGGCAACAAGCCCGGTATGGCCGGGCACAATGCTGAGGTCGGCCATCGCTTGCAGCGTGTGGATATGCACCGATGCCGGCTGTGCGGCGGCGATCGCCAGCGCGCGCGGTGGCGGCGTGAAGCGCCAACCGGCGGCGATGCCGAAGATCGCGACCACGATCAGCACCTCGATGCCGATCGAGCGGGCCAGTCGCCGCTGGACTTCCGTTTCGCCCGCCTCAGCCGGGGCCGTAAGCTTGAAGCGGTTGACGGCGGCGAGCGTGAACAGAAAGACGAGCAGCACCAGCTTGAGCAGCAGCAGCCGGCCGTAAGCGGTATGGACCAGCGCCGACGGCGTTTGCACCTGGATGACGGCGAGCACGATGCCGGCTGCCGCAAGCACCGCCACGACGAACAGGATCGCTCGTGAAAACCGGCGCAGCAACGGCCCGGCTTTGTCCGGCTGCCGTTTCAAGGCAAGACCGAGCGGCACCAACGCCCCGGACCAAATCGCGATACCAGTGGCGTGCAGAAACACCATCGGCCGGGTCAGCCATTGCGGCTCGGCGGCACTGGCATGCCCGCTGGCGGCAAGTGCTGCGCCAACGCCAACCAGCCCGGCCAAGGCCAGCGGCTTTGCGTCGGCGGGCGGCACGACCAGCGATAGCAGGCCAAGGCCGAGCGCCATCAGCGCGATCAGCACCGTCCAGCCGAAGCTGGTGCCAAGCCCGGTCTGCCAGATGACCGGCTGCGCCAGCCGGGCAAGCGGCGCGCCGAGTGCATCCAGCCCCTGGAAACCGAGCGACAAAAGTGCGGCGGCCAGCCCGCACAGGATCGCGGCGACGATCAGGCGCTGGCCGGATCGGCCGCCCTGTGCCAGCCAGGCCAGCGCAAAGGCACCGCCGACGCCGAAAAACAGGCCAATGTATAGAAAAACCTTGCCGATCCAGATCGCCGTTCGAAGCGCCCGGTCGACAGCTTCGGAGGCGGCCGGCGCAGCACTCGGCGCACCGACCGAGAACAGCACCGAGCCGCCGACCGGATGCCCGTCGGCGGAGATTACCCGCCAGCTCAGCACATGCGTGCCCGACGTCAGCGCCTGCGGATTATCGATCTCGACGGTCTGGCCGCTGAGCCGGAAAGAGCTCAGCGGGATCGACGTCCCATCGGGCCGCACCAGCGTCAGCACCAGCGGCGAAACCGGCTCGCTGAAGGTCAGCGACATTTGCGACGGGCTCTGCGCCAGCACCGCACCGTCAGCCGGCTCGGCCTTGATCAGCGCCGCATGGGCGAAGGCTGCGTTTGGCGCGGCAATGGTGGCAAGCAGCACAATCGCAGCCAGCAGGCCGATGGCAAGCCGGCCGGTTGTGCAGGCCGTTCGCAGGATGGATGCCGCGCTCATGTCACCGCCACAAAGACAGCGGCGCGCTCTTTCGGATAGAGCGCGCCGCGTAAGGGTCATTTCTTCGGCAGCAGCTTGAGGCCGGGCGCCGGAAATTCCAGCGCGTCCTCGGCCTGCCCGGCCGCCGGAACCTCGATCCAGCGATCTGCAATGCCGTCACATTCCTGCACCACCGGGAAATGCAGCATCTGGCCTGCCGGCAGATCCGTCGCCAGTGTCGCGCGAAAGACGAATTCGTCGTAGAATTCGTCCGGCAGGCTGCCGGCGCTCCAGTCGACCTCCTTGACGCCGCTGGTCACTGCCTGGCCGTAGAGCTGGTAGGACTTCTCGTATTTGCCGTTCTTGACCTGCAGCGTCCAACCCGGCTTCGGCATCGGTTTGACCGACAGCACCCCTTCCGGGATCTGCACGCGCACGGCGGTCGTTGCCTTGCCCTCGCAGCCATGCGGCACCCGAAGAACCGCCTTGTAGGTCGAGCCCACCGCCGCCTCCGGCGTTTCGAGCGTGATGTGGGCAAAGGCCGCGCTGGTCCCGAGGACAAGAAGCACGCAGCCGGGCAAAAGAGATTTCTTCATGATGGTACCTCTCGAAGCGGCCAAGTCAGTCGTCGTCCTGGGGCGCCGCGCTGCCGATGCCTTGCACGGCGAATTCAATCTGCAGAGGCCCGGCTTTTTCGAAGGTCAGCGTGGCGGAGAACGTTTCGCCCTCCTTGGGCTGCCGCTTCAAATCCATGAACATCAAATGATAGCCGTTAGGCGCCAGCGCGACCTTGCCGCCAGCCGGGATTTCGAGGCCGCCGGTGACCGGCCGCATGGTCATGACGCCATTGCTGACGCCCATCTCGTGCAGTTCGGCCTTGGCCGAAATGTCGGAGGTGATCGACAGCAGGCGATCCGCCGCACCGCCGGTGTTGGTGATGGTGAAGTAGCCGCCGGCCACCTTGGCGCCGGCTGGTGTGGCGCGCGACCAGGGGTGCCCGATCTCGAGATCGCCAAGCTTGAACTCGTGTGCCAACACCGTCTGGGCGCTAGCGAACAGGAGGGCAAGAACGCAAAGGGCGACGCCGAGACGCTGCTCGAAACGACCCAGTGCGAAGCGCCTGCGGCTGGATGCGGCAGCGCGAAAAGAGTGAGACATGATTGCTCCGTGGACTTTAGGGGATCGCGCCGATGGCCGGTCGCGAACGATGTCGATAAACGCGCCGGCAAAGCGTTGCGCGGCGCGAACCAGAACGGATCAGGCCGTCGCCGGTGGTGCGCGGGGATTGGACGGAGTCCGGGCGCGGGCGAAATCGCGATGCCGGAAGGCCGGCAGGATAAAGGCGATGGTTTCGACGGAAAGGCTGCGAGCCAGGCTCCCGGCGGCATCGGGTGGCGCGTAGACCGCCGAAACGAGATTGCAGCCAAGCATGCAGCAAGCCGGCATGTGCTGCTGATGCGGATCGCCGGCGGGGAGTTGCGCCGCACCGTCATGGGTGCAGATCGTGTTGCCGAAAGCATCGAATTGCGAGGCGTTGGGTGCGACGCCGGAAGCAAACGCGCCGAATATCGACTGGAGCATGAAAAGCCAGGCCGCGGCGAACGCGACCGGCATGCTCCATCGTCTCCGGCGTATGGTCAAGAACCAGCCTCTTCACGCAGCAACGTCAGCTCTCTAGCACGGAGCCGGCGGCCGGAAAATCGCCAAAACGTTGCTGCGGCAACGCAACACAATCACGCGCGTTGCGGCTGCCTGCCCTCGGGAATGGACGTCAGCAGCGTGTGGCGGGCCGATTTCAGGTGCTTGCGGCAGGCGGCGTCGACCTTGGCGAGATCGCGCGATTTGAGCGCGGCGATATAGGCGAGATGCTCCTGGACCGCGACTTCGTTGCGCTCGCGCTCCTGCGCCTTGTTCCACTGGTAGTGGTAGTGGAAGATCATGGCGATGACGTCGTAGAAATCGACGATGAAGCGGTTGTGCGACGCCCGATGGATCAGCCGGTGAAAGCGCTCGTCAAGCTCGGAGAATTCGTTGAAGCGCACGGCGATCTCGCGCTCCAGCCGGTGATGCTCGTCTTCCAGGCGGTCGAGGTCGGCCCACACCGGGCTGTCCTCGGGCAGAGCGGCAAAGGCTGCGGCCGAGCGCAGTTCGAACATCTCGCGGATTTCGGTCAACTCCAGCGCGAAGGCGCGGGTAAAGCCTTTCAGCACCCAGTGGCTGTTGCGGCGCTTCTCGATCAGCCCGAAGCGCGAGAAGCGGATCAGGAATTCGCGCACGCTGGTGGTGCCGACGCCGATCTCACGCGCCAGTTCGAGCTCGTTGATCTGCATGCCGGCTTCGGCACCGCTGGCAAGCAGCCGCCGCATGAAGGAGCGCTCGATGATCTCGGCCAGCGTGTCGGTTTCTTCCTCGGGGAAGAAATCGTCCGGTCGCGGTTCGCGCAGGACCGTCTTGCTGCGCTTGTTCCAATCGATCAGCCCGGTTTCTTCCATGCGCGCAAGGATAGTGCGGACCGTCGTGCGGCTGACGCCGAGCAGCGTACCCAGCTCCGGCTCCGAAGGCAGGCTCCTGGTTTCGTCGAGCAGCCTCAGACCGCGATTATAGGCGTCCTTGTAAACGTTGTTGCTCTTCGACATCCCCTGCCCCGTGGCGCATCTGCGTTTGCGGCCAGTGTGAAGCGTTTCTCGCGCATGAAACCGGTACCTTTTCGGAAAACATCATGCGCAACGCTAGTTTTGGTTGTAGAGCCTACTTCTCGCATCCAAAAGACGCGTCGCGCTCTGGCGAAAAAACAATTGACGCAAAAATGTTTTTTCACGATAAAAGACATTATATGTTAAGAGCCGCGTGTCAATCCGCTCGCGCACCCAGGAACACACCCAGGAAGCTCCCGTGAACGCCGCAAACAGCATTCTTCTGTCTCCCGCCGACAATGTCGCGGTCGCCAATGGCCGCATCGAGATCGGCACCGTGCTGCCGGGCGGCGCCGTCGCCGCCGCAGTGATCGAGCCGGGCCACAAAGTGGCGATCAAGCCGATTGCGGCCGGCGAGGCCGTGGTCAAATACGCCCAGGCGATCGGCCGCGCCACGCAAAACATCGCGCCCGGCGAGCATGTCCATTCGCACAATCTGGTCTTCGAAAGCGGGCGTTTGCCGGTGGTGCCGCCGAGCGAGGCAGTGCATGCGACCGAGGCCGACCGCGCCCGCACCTTCATGGGCTACCGCCGCGCCGACGGCCGCGCCGGCACGCGCAACTTCGTCGGCATTCTCGCCAGCGTCAATTGCTCGGCCACCGTCTGCCATGCCATCGCCGACGCCGCGAACCGCACCCTTCTGCCGCAATATCCCGGCATTGACGGCTTCGTCCCGATCGTCCACGGCCAGGGCTGCGGCATGAGCGCCACCGGCGACGGCATGATGGTGCTACACCGCACGCTGGCCGGCTACGCCCGTCATCCGAATTTTGGTGGTGTGCTGATGGTCGGGCTCGGCTGCGAGGTCAACCAGCTCACCCTCTACGGCCAGAAGGGCGTTGCCGCGGGAAAACGTCATTTCAACATCCAGGAAGCCGGCGGCTCGCGCAAATCGGTCGAGAAGGCGCTGGTCGTGCTGGCCGAGATCGCCGAGGAGGTCGGCAAGCTTCAGCGTGAGCCGATCCCGGTCAGCGAGATCGTCGTCGGCCTGCAATGCGGCGGCTCCGACGGCATGTCCGGCATCACCGCCAATCCGGCGCTGGGTGCCGCGGTCGACATTTTGGCCGGCGTCGGCGGTGTCGGCATCCTCTCCGAGACGACGGAGATCTACGGCGCCGAGCACCTGCTCGCTTATCGCGCCGCAACCCCCGAGATCGCCGCCAAGCTCGACGGTTATGTGAAATGGTGGGAAGACCACGTCGCCAAGCATGGCGCATCGATCGACAACAATCCCTCACCGGGTAACAAGCGCGGCGGCCTGACCACCATCCTGGAAAAGTCGCTCGGCGCGGTCGCCAAGGGCGGCCAGACGCCGCTCAACGGCGTCTTCGGCTATGCTGAAAAGGTCACCGGGCACGGGCTGGTGTTCATGGACACGCCCGGCTACGACCCGGTCTCGGCCACCGGCCAGGTGGCGGGCGGCGCCAATGTCATCGTCTTCACCACAGGCCGCGGCTCCTGCTTCGGCTGCCGGCCGACGCCGTCGATCAAGGTCGCCAGCAACTCGACCATGTATCACACGATGGAAGAGGACATGGACGTGAATTGCGGCGTCATCGCCTCGGGCGAAAAGACCATCGCCGGCATGGGCCGCGAGATCTTCGAACTGATCGTCGAGACGGCTTCGGGCCGCAAGACCAAGAGCGAAGAGTTCGGCTACGGCGACAACGAGTTCGTGCCGTGGCACCTCGGAGCGACGCTCTAAGCCGGTCGCAAACACCTGACGTGATTGCCAGGTGTCACAGTTCGTACACCCCGAAAAAGAATGAACATTCCATATTGACTGTATGATGGAATTAATATTCCATGTGACATATTGGAGGAGATTGGCAGCGGAGTTCCGAGGGAGCAAGCTTTCCCGCCCAGCCATTCGAGCGGCCATCAAACATCGCTTGCGCCGACCGAGGTGATGCACTATCAAAATGCGGTAAATGTTTTTTATTGATAAAGTTCCGTTTGGGCCGCGCCATCCGAATGGAGCTTCCGTAACATTCACCGGGCGACTTAGGGAGGACTCCTAATGAAATTCGTGACCAGCATTCTCAATCGCCGCGCCTTCGTGGCACTCGCAGCCGCCTCGATGCTTGCCGGCGTGATGCACTCGGCCCCGGCATCCGCGGCCGACGCGACCATTCCGATCATCGTCAAGGACACCACGTCCTTCTACTGGCAGATCGTTCTGGCGGGAGCCCGCAAGGCCGGCAAGGACCTCGGCGTCAACGTGCCGGAGCTTGGCGCCCAGGCCGAGACCGACGTCAACGGCCAGATCTCGATCCTTGAAAATGCCGTCGCCGGCAACCCGGCGGCCGTCGTCATTGCGCCGACCGAAGCCAAGGCGCTCGGCAAGCCGATCGACGAGGCCGCCACCAAGGTCAAGATCATCGGTATCGACTCTGGCGCCGACTCCAAGGCCTTCACCTCGTTCCTGACCACCGACAACATCCAGGGCGGCCGCGTTGCCGCTGACGGCCTTGCCGCAGCCATCGGCGAAGCCAATGGCGGCAAGGTCGAGGGCGACGTCGCCCTGATCACCGCTCTTCCGGGCGCCGGCTCGCTCGAACAGCGCGCCCAGGGTTTTAAGGAACAGCTCGCTGCCAAATATCCGGGCCTCAAGCTGGTCGCCGACAAATACGCCGACGGCCAGGCCACCACCGGCCTCAACATCGCCACCGACCTGATCACCGCCAACCCCAACCTCAAGGGCATCTTCGCCTCCAACCTGATCATGGCGCAGGGCGTCGGCCAGGCGATCGCCGAGAACAGTCTTGCCGGCAAGGTCGGGCTGGTCGGTTTCGACAGCGACGAGAAGCTGATCAAGTTCCTCAACGACGGCGTCATTTCGGCTCTCGTCGTCCAGGATCCGTACCGGATGGGCTATGACGGCATCAAGACGGCGCTCGCCGCCTCGAAGGGCGAGAAGGTCGAGGCCAATGTCGACACGGGCGCCAATTTGGTCACCAAGGCCAACATGAAGGATCCGAAGATCGACGCGCTGCTCAACCCGAAGCTCGACTGAGCATAGCCTCAAGTGAACTGTTTCCGGGGCCTTTTCGCCCCGGAAACATCCCACTCGTGCCAATCGCGAGGCCAATCTTTGGGGGCCAATCTGGGAGGATTGTCATGATGTCGACGGCGCAGGAACTCCATCCGGCCCCAACGCTGGAACCGGGCAGGACCATCCTCGAACTCCGCGGGCTGGAAAAGCGCTATCCCGGCACCCATGCGCTGAAGCCGGTCGATCTCGCCTTCAAGGCCGGCGAGATCCACGCCATCGTCGGCGAGAACGGCGCCGGCAAATCCACCCTGATCAAGCTTCTGACCGGCGTCATGCCGCGCACCTCCGGCGACGTCATCTGGGAGGGCAAGCCTGCCGCATTGGCAACGCCGCATGAGGCGATGGCGCTCGGCATCAATGCCGTGCATCAGGAAGTCGTCCTGTGCCGCCATCTCACCGTCGCCGCGAACATGTTCCTCGGCGAGGAGGATTCCCGCTTCGGCATCCTGCAGCAGCGGGCGATGGTCAGGCAGGCGCAGAAGATCATCGACGATCTCGGCTTCGACCTGCCGGCGCATGTCATGCTGGGTGACCTGACCATCGGCCAGCAGCAGTTGATCGCCGCCGCCCGCGCCACAGTGCGCGGCACTAAATTCCTGATCTTCGACGAGCCGACCGCCTATCTTACCCGCAAGGAGGCCGACCAGCTGTTCACGCTGATCCGCCGGCTGAAGGGCGAAGGCGTCACCATCATCTACATCAGCCATCGCATGGAAGAAGTGTTCGAGCTCGCCGACCGCGTCTCGGTGCTGCGCGACGGCACGCTGGTCGGCACCAGGAACATTGCCGAGACCAATGACGCCGAGCTGGTCAAGATGATGATCAACCGCTCGATCGAGCAGGTCTACCACAAGGAGCATTTCACCCCCGGCGCGACCATCGTCGAAACCAGGAACCTGTCCGGCAAGGGTTTCGAAAATGTCTCGATGTCCGTCCGCGCCGGCGAGATCGTCGGCCTTTATGGCCTGATCGGCGCCGGGCGCAGCGAGTTCGTCACCACGCTCTATGGCCGGCACCGCAAATCGGCCGGCCAGATCCTCTGGGAGGGCAAGGAGGTCAAAGTCAATTCCGAACATGACGCGATCAGGCTCGGCATGGCGCTGGCCCCGGAAAGCCGCCGCGACCAGGGCCTCTGCCTCAACCTGCCGGTCGGACTCAACCTCAATCTGCCGATCTACAAGCGCATCTCCAGCAATCTGCTGATCTCCCGCGCGCAGGAAAAGGCGCAAGCCGATCGCCAGATCGCCGACCTGCGCATCAAGACGCCGACGCGCGGCGCGCTGGCCTCCAGCCTGTCCGGCGGTAACCAGCAGAAGATCGTCATCGGTAAATGGCTCGCCCATGGCGCCAAGCTATTCATCTTCGACGAGCCGACTGTCGGCGTCGACGTGGGCACCAAGGCCGAGATCTACCGCCTGTTCGGCGCGCTGTTGTCCAAGGGAGCCGGCATCATCCTGATCTCGTCCTACCTGCCCGAGGTTTATGAACTCGCCGACACGCTGCACGTGTTCCGGCGCGGCAAGCTGGTGGCCACGCACGGCTTTCGTACCGCTGACCACGAGGAGATCCTCACCCAGGCGCTGGCCGAGAAACAAGAAAAACCGGGAGGACGGATATGAGCACCGAGGCGATCGCTGCCGAAAGGCCGAAACGCAACTACAACGCCCTGTTCGGGCTGACACTGCTGGCGCTGCTGGTTCTTTTATGGATTATCCTGTCGGTGGCGACGCCAAGCTTCGCCTCCGCCAACAACATCTCCAACCTGTTGCGGCAAGGGTCGATGATCGCCATCCTGGCGGTCGGCCAGACCTTCGTCATCATCACCGGCGGCATCGACCTTTCCGTCGGCGCCGTGGTCGGCTTCGCCACCGTCATCGTCGCGATGCTGATCAACGCCGGCACACCGGTTTTCCTCGCCATCCTGATCACCTTGCTGGTCGGCGTCGCCATCGGCATGTTCCATGGGTTCGGCATCGTCAAGATGGGCCTGCCGCCCTTCATCATCACCCTGGCAACGCTGACCTCGCTGCGCGGCATCGGTCTGTTGATGACCAACGGCAACTCGATCTCGATTAACAACGACGCCTTCCAGACGTTCTCGCGCAGTTCCTTCGCCGGCGTCCCCAATCTGTTCTGGATGGTGATCCTGGTCGGCATCCCAGCCTACATCTTCCTGCACCACAGCCGCTGGGGCCGCTATCTGTTCTCGGTCGGCTCCAACGCCGAGGCGTCGCGCCTGTCAGGCGTCAACGTCCAGCGCACCATCTACATGGCCTACACGCTGTCGGGGCTGTGTGCGGCCTTCGTCGGCGTGCTGCTCGCGTCGCGCATCGGCATCGGCAATCCGACGCAGGCCGAGGGCTGGGAATTGCAGGCGATCGCCTCCTCGGTGATCGGCGGCACCTCGCTGTTCGGCGCTGTCGGCTCCGTGCACGGACCGCTGCTCGGCGCCTTCATCCTTGCCACCATCAACAACGGCGCCAATCTGCTCAACGTCAACGCCTTCTGGCAGCGCATCATCACCGGCGTGCTGATCATCGTCATCGTCTATTTCGACGGGCTGCGCCGCCGCGGCAAATAGACTGCCTCCCAACAACCGCCGGCCTCGCGACAGCAGGGCCGGCGGTGCCATGAACCGACTGGATTGAAGCATGAAAGCCGTCGTCTGCCGCTCGCCCGGCGAACTTGTCCTCGAACATCGTCCGGCGCCTGGCGCGCCCCCCACCGGCTGGGCGCTGGTCGCCGTCAGCCATGTCGGCATCTGCGGCACCGACTATCACATCTTCGAAGGCAAGCACCCGTTCCTCGCGTATCCCCGCATCATGGGCCACGAGGTTTCCGGCACCGTGGTCGAGGTTGGCGAGGACGTCGATCTCGCCGTCGGCGAAGCGGTGATCGTCAATCCTTATCTCGCCTGCGGCAAATGCATCGCCTGCCGGCAAGGCAAGCCGAATTGCTGCGTCAGGATCGAGGTGCTCGGCGTCCACCGCGACGGCGCCATGTGCGAGCAGATCCTGGTGCCGGCGCAAAATCTTTATCCGGCAAACGGCCTGTCGCTGGCCGATGCCGCCGCCGTCGAATTCCTGGCGATCGGCGCCCATGCCGTGCGGCGTTCGCTCGCTGATCCAGGCGCGCGCACACTGGTCATCGGCGCCGGTCCGATCGGGCTCGGCACGGCGCTGTTCGCCCGCATCGCCGGGCTCGATGTGACGCTGCTCGACATGAGTGCTGAACGGCTTGGTTTTGCCGAAAACGAACTCGGCTTCGCGACCCTCGACGTCTCGCGGGGCGCCGCTGCCGACCTGGTGCGGGAAGCAACCGGCGGCGACGGCTTCGACGTGGTTTTCGATGCCACCGGCAACACCCGGTCGGTGCAGTCGGCCTTCGCCCATGTCGCGCACGGCGGGGCGCTGGTCCTGGTCAGCGTCGTCAAGGACGACATCGCCTTTTCCGATCCCGAATTCCACAAGCGCGAGATGATGCTGATCGGCAGCCGCAACGCCCTGGGTGTCGATTTCGATCATGTCGCCGCCTCGATCCGCAACGGCGCGCTGCCGCTGGCAAAGCTGGTCACCCACCGCACCACGCTTGGCGAGACGCCGCACGACCTCGCCCGCTGGGCGCATGAGAAGTCCGGCCTGATCAAGGCCGTCATTCAAGTCGGATGATGCCAGGGCTGCCGCATCTCAGAGCGCCGACAGTTTGAGCTCGATCCGCTCGGCCGGGAAGCGCGACTCCGAAAACTGTATCGGCTGACCGTCGGGCGTGACGTTGACGGCGACCGTCACCAGCACGATGGCGCCGGGCTGCAGTTCGAGGTCCGCAAGATCGGCGGCATCGGCATGGCGCGCCGACAGCACGGTCGATTGCCTGAGATAGTCGTCGATGCCGAAACGTGCCAGCGATGCGGTGATCGAACCGGTTTCCGCCATGGCGGCATCGATGCCGGCAAAGCGCCTGGCATCGAACCAGCCGGCCGCGCGGGACACCGGCATTCCATCGGCTTCGCCGCGCGTTTCCAGGCGTATCACATCGGCCCCCGTCGCAAGGCCTAAGCCCTCTGCGACACGACGGTTGGCCGGCTCGATCGATGACGCGAGCAAGGTGATATGCCGCTCGGACGCCTGTCCTTGCAATCCCTCGGAAAAGCGGGTGCGGGCGCCGATCGGATAAGACAGCCGCTTGCGCGACAGCACGAAGGTGCCGCGCCCCTGCTCCGCCCTGAGCACACCCTCCTGCACCAGCGCTGCGATAGCGCTACGCACCGTGTGGCGGTTGACGCCATAGCGTCCGGCCAACGCGATCTCCGGCGGCAGCGCGGCATTCTCGGGAAAATCGCCGGCGGCGATCGAATGCAGGATCTGGTCGGCGATCTGCCGCCACAGCGCGACACCGCTGCGCCGCTCGATGCTGTTGGCTCGTCCGATCATCTCCCGCCCCAATTCCTCGCGCCGATCTTTTGGTCCGTGTCACGTGCCCGTCATGGACACGCGCTAGATAATGGATATAATTTGTATAGTTGTCTATATCAATAGACAAATGAAGGCAGACGAGGAGCACCGGCCATGCGAGGACGGGAAGCGCGAGAGCAGGCCGAGCGCAAGGCCGTGATGGCGACGCTGGCGCAATCGGCCGGCGACGACATCGTCCGCCTCTGGGACGAAGCCGGCCTGCCTTGCGAAGCGGAACTTCTGCGTGGCCCCGAAACCGGCCTGGTTACGGTGCGCGGCCGCATCGGCGGCGGTGGTGCCCCTTTCAATGTCGGCGAGGCGACGGTCACCCGTGCCACGGTGCGGCTTGCGTCCGGCCATGTCGGCCACTGCTACGCGCTCGGCCGCGACAAGCAGAAGGCAAGGCTGGCGGCAATCGCCGATGCGCTGTGGCAGGACCCGGCCCACCGCAATGAGGTCGAGATCAGGATCGTTGCGCCCTTGCAAGCGGCACTGGCCAAGGCGCGTGAACAGCGCCGCGCCGAGACGGCGGCGACCAAGGTCGATTTCTTCACCATGGTGCGCGGAGAAGACTGATGGATATCGCCACTCAATCCATTGAAGGCGGCTTCGCCGATCCGGTATTCAATGCCCAGACCGTATTCCGTGCCGTGATGGACGCGATGGCGCGGCCAGGCAGTGTGCAGCCGCTGCCGGCCCTCGCCCACCCCCCGGTGCCGCTGTCGGCCACCGCCGGGGCCGTTGCGCTGGCGCTGTGCGATAACGACACGCCGCTCTGGCTCGACCACGCCTTGCAGGCTTCAGCGACGGTGAAATCCTGGCTTGGCTTTCATACCGGCGCGCCGCTGGCCAACACCCCGGCCGACGCGCATTTCGCGCTGATCGCCACGCCGGCCGAGATGATGGCGCTCGACGGGTTTTCGCAAGGCACCCAGGATTATCCCGATCGCTCCACGACGCTGATCCTCGAGGTCAGCGATCTTGTCTCCGGCGCTCCGCTGCTGCTCGAAGGCCCGGGCATCGAGAAGACGGCGACGATCGCGCCGGCGCAAATGCCGCGCCATTTCGTCGAGCAATGGAAGCAGAACAACCAGCGTTTTCCGCGTGGCGTCGACATCATCCTCGCCACGTCCGAAGCAATTGCCTGCCTGCCGCGCACGACGCGCATCAAGACGATGGAGGCATAGGATGTATGTCGCGGTAAAGGGTGGCGAAGCGGCCATTCGCAACGCCCACAAACTGCTCGCCGACCGCCGGCGCGGCGACCGCTCGGTGCCCGCACTTCGCCTCGACCAGATCGTCGAGCAGCTGGCGCTCGGCGTCGACCGGGTGATGAGCGAAGGTTCGCTCTACGACCGGGAATTGGCGGCACTCGCCATCGTCCAGGCGCGCGGCGACATGATCGAGGCGATCTTCCTGGTTCGCGCCTATCGCACGACGCTGCCGCGTTTCGGCTACACAAGGGCGATCGACACCGGCACGATGCTGGTCGAGCGACGGGTGTCGGCGACCTACAAGGACCTGCCCGGCGGCCAGCTGCTCGGCCCGACTTTCGACTACACCCACCGCCTGCTCGATCCCGAGCTCGCCGCCGGCGGCGATGTCGCCGAACCGGAGCAGCGCGCAGGCGAGGCGGAAGCCATGCCGCGCGTCTCGGCCATCCTCGCCCGCGAAGGCCTGATCGAGCCCGACGGCGACATGCCTGGGGATCATACCCCCGGCGACATCACCCGCGAGCCGCTCGAATTCCCGATGGCGCGCGACATCCGCCTGCAGGCGCTGTCGCGCGGCGACGAGGGGTTTCTGCTGGCGCTCGGCTATTCCACCCAGCGCGGCTACGCGCGCAACCATCCCTTCGTCGGCGAGGTTCGCATCGGCGAGGTCGAACTGGAACTGGACGTGCCGGAACTGCCCTTTGCCGTGCCGCTCGGCAGCATCCGCGTCACCGAATGCCAGATGGTCAACCAGTTCAAGGGCTCGGCCAAGGCGCCGCCGCAATTCACCCGCGGCTATGGCCTCGTCTTCGGCCAGAGCGAGCGCAAGGCCATGGCCATGGCGCTATGCGACCGCGCGCTGCGCGCCTCGGAGTTGGGTGAGGATGTCATCGCCGCAGCGCAGGACGAGGAGTTCGTCATCTCGCATTCCGACAATGTCCAGGCGACCGGCTTCGTCGAGCATCTGAAGCTGCCGCATTATGTCGACTTCCAGGCCGAGCTCGACCTCGTGCGCCGCATGCGCGCCGAGCATGATGCCCGCGAAAATGCCGGCAAGGCCGAAGAAAAGAGGGAGGCAGCGGAATGAGTGCACAACCAGCGGACATCGCCACCTACAACTTCGCCTATCTTGACGAGCAGACCAAGCGGATGATCCGCCGCGCCATCCTCAAGGGCATTGCCATCCCCGGCTACCAGGTGCCGTTTGCCTCGCGCGAAATGCCGATGCCCTATGGCTGGGGCACCGGCGGCGTGCAGGTCACCGCTTCGATCATTGGCCCGGACGATGTGCTCAAGGTCATCGACCAGGGCGCCGACGACACCACCAATGCGGTTTCGATCCGCGCCTTCTTCAAGAAGGTCGCCAATGTCGCCGTCACCACCGAGACGGCCAAGGCGACCATCATCCAGACGCGCCACCGCATTCCCGAATATCCGCTGAGTGCCGGCCAGGTGCTGGTCTATCAGGTGCCCATCCCCGAACCGCTGCGCTTCCTCGAACCACGCGAGACGGAGACGCGCAAGATGCATGCGCTGGAGGAATACGGTCTGATGCATGTAAAACTCTACGAAGACATCGCCAGGCATGGCCGCATCGCCACCACCTACGCCTACCCGGTCAAGGTTGAGGGCCGCTATGTGATGGATCCCTCGCCGACGCCGAAATTCGACAATCCGAAGATGCACCGTTCGCCGGCTTTGCAATTGTTCGGCGCCGGCCGCGAAAAGCGCATCTACGCGCTGCCGCCCTTCACCGATGTGGTCAGCCTCGATTTCGAGGACCATCCGTTCGAGGTGCAGACCTTCGACCAGCCCTGCGCACTGTGCGCGGCCGAGAACGTCTATCTCGATGAGGTCATCCTCGACGACCATGGCGGCCACATGTTCGTCTGCTCCGATACCGATCATTGCGAGAAGCGGCGCAACGCCCCTACCTCTCCCTTGTGGGGAGGTCGCGCCGAAGGCGCGGGTGGGGGTACTGCCACCGCCTCACCCCCCACCCCGGCGCTACGCGCCGACCCTCCCCACGAGGGGCAGGGTAAGGAGAAGCAATGACCGACGAACCTTTGCTGCGCGTTTCGGCGCTGTCCAAATTCTACGGCTCGCGCGTCGGCTGCGAGAACGTCACTTTTGACCTCTGGCCGGGCGAAGTGCTGGCGGTGGTCGGCGAATCCGGTTCCGGCAAGACGACTTTGCTCAACTGCCTGTCAACTCGACTGCTGCCCAGCTCCGGCACCGCCAGCTACCGGATGCGCGACGGCCAGTTTCGCGAACTTTACCGCATGAGCGAGGCCGAGCGCCGCTTCCTGATGCGCACCGATTGGGGTTTTGTCCATCAGAACCCGGCCGACGGGCTGCGCATGACGGTGTCGGCCGGCGCCAATGTCGGCGAGCGGCTGATGGCGGTCGGCGACCGTCACTATGGCAGGATCCGCGAAACGGCGGTCGACTGGTTGTCTCGTGTCGAGATCGACGAAGACCGCATCGACGACGAGCCGCGCGCCTTTTCCGGAGGCATGCGCCAGCGCCTGCAGATCGCCCGCAACCTGGTCACCGGGCCGCGGCTGGTGTTCATGGACGAGCCAACCGGCGGCCTCGACGTCTCGGTGCAGGCGCGCCTGCTCGATCTGTTGCGCGGCCTGGTCACCGATCTCGGCCTGGCCGCCATCGTCGTCACCCACGATCTCGCCGTGGCGCGGCTGTTGTCGCAGCGCATGATGGTGATGAAGGACGGCCGCGTCGTCGAAAGCGGCCTCACCGACCGCGTCCTCGACGATCCGCGCGCGCCTTATACCCAGTTGCTTGTCTCCTCGATTCTGCAGGTGTGACCATGGAACGCATTTGCCTGGCACCTACCCCCACCCCGCTGCTTCGCAGCGACCCTCCCCACAAGGGGGAGGGTAAAACGCCGGCGCCCTACCTCCCCCTTGTGGGGAGGTCGGACCGAAGGTCCGGGTGGGGGTACTCCGGCCCGCAGACGAATGACGATTGGAGAACCCTCTGATGGCAACCCCGCTCGTTGTCTCCGATGTCGCGAAGAGCTTCACCATGCATCTGCGCGACGGCATCAAACTGCAGGTGGTCGCCGGTGTCTCGTTCGCGATCAGGGCCGGCGAATGCGCCGTGCTCGGCGGCCCGTCCGGCGCCGGCAAGAGCTCGATCCTGAAAATGCTCTACGGCAATTATGCCGCCGACGAAGGCCAGATCATCGTCCAGCACGAGGGCGGGCTCATCGATCTCGCCTCGGCCAGCCCGCGCACCGTGCTTGCCGTGCGCCGGCTTACCATCGGCTATGTCAGCCAGTTCCTGCGCACCGTGCCGCGTGTCTCTGCGCTCGATGTCGTGGCCGAACCGCTGGTCGAGCGCGGCGAGGAGCGCGAGGTCGCGCACGGCAAGGCACGTGCCTTGCTGGCGCAGCTCAACCTGCCGGAAAAGCTCTGGGCGCTGCCGCCGGCGACGTTCTCCGGCGGTGAACAGCAGCGCGTCAACATCGCGCGCGGCTTCATCACCGAGCACCCGATCCTGCTGCTCGACGAGCCGACCGCTTCGCTCGACGCCAGGAACCGCGACGTGGTGATTTCCCTGATCGCTGCCAAGAAGGCGGCGGGCGTCGCTTTGCTCGGCATCTTCCACGACCACGACGTGCGTGAGGCGGTGGCCGACCGTATCATCGACGTGACCGCCTTCGCCGCCGGAAAAATTGCCGCATGACGAGGAAACTGTCGGAGGCGCCGGTGATCCACGAGACGGCGGAAGTAGAGAACTCAACGCTTGGCCGCTGGACCGAGATCGCCGAGCGCTGCCGGGTTTCCGAAAGCACGCTCGGCGACTATTCCTACATGATGCAGGACTGCGGCGTCTGGTGCGCAACGATCGGCAAATTCGCCAACATCGCCGCAAGCGTGCGCATCAACGCTACCAACCATCCGACCTGGCGGCCGGCGCTGCACCATTTCACCTATCGCGCCTCGGATTATTGGGACGACGCCGAGCACGAGAGCGAATTCTTCGCCAAGCGCCGCGCCAAACGCGTCACCATCGGCCACGACACCTGGCTCGGCCACGGCTCGACTATCCTGCCCGGCGTCACCGTCGGCGACGGCGCTGCGGTCGGCGCCGGCGCGGTGGTGTCGAAGGACGTCGCGCCCTACACCATTGTCGCCGGCGTGCCGGCCAAGCCGATCCGCGAACGCTTCGACCGCCGCACCGCGGAACGCTACCAGGCGCTCGCCTGGTGGGACTGGGATCATGCAAGGCTGCGCGCCGCGCTCGACGATTTTCGGGAGCTGTCGGCGGAGGCGTTTCTGGAGAAATATGGCGGCTAAGGGATCGTGAATGGTGAATGGTGAGTAGTGAATGGCGGGACGAATAGGTTTCGAGGCTTAGGGAAGCCTCTCTTGCCACCATTCACCATTCGAGCTTCTCGTGCTGGATCGGCCGCGCCGCTCCAGGCTGTGGGCGGTAACAAAACTGACATCGTTCCGACACCGCAGGTTCATGCGGCTGCGCTAGCCAGGGTAAACAGACCTTCAATTGCGATTGGACTGGAGCCTGCACCATGTCAGCTACGCTCGAAATGTCAGCTACGCTCGAAATCCGCGGCGTCACCCGCCGGTTCGGCAAGAACACCGCCGTCAGCAATGTTCACATCGCGATTCCGCAAGGCCAGATGGTCGGCATCATTGGCCGCTCCGGCGCCGGCAAATCGACGCTGCTGCGCATGATCAACCGCCTCATCGATCCCAGCCAGGGATCGATCCTGTTCAACGGCGTCGAGGTCTCCGGGTTGCGCGGCTCGCCGCTCCGGCGCTGGCAGCGCGACTGCGCCATGATCTTCCAGCAGTTCAATCTCGTGCCGCGCCTCGATGTGCTGACCAATGTGCTGCTCGGCCGGCTCAACCACCGCTCGACGGTGTCCAACCTATTTGGCATGTTCTCCCGCGGTGAATGCGCCGAGGCGGTTGCAGCCCTCGAGCGCCTCGGCATCGCCCGCACCGCCCTGCAGCCGGCCGGCACGCTTTCCGGCGGCCAGCAGCAGCGCGTTGCGATTGCGCGCGCCATGATGCAGCAGCCGAAGGTGTTGCTGGCGGATGAGCCGATTGCCTCGCTCGATCCGCTCAACGCCAAGGTGGTGATGGATTCGCTGCAGGACATCAATTTGCGCGAGGGCATCACCGTCATCACAAATCTGCATACGCTGGATACGGCCCGCACCTACTGCAACCGCATCATCGGCATGGCCGCCGGCAAGGTCGTCTTCGACGGCTCGCCCGAAGCCCTCAACCGCGAGGCCGTGCGCATGGTCTACGGCACCGACAGCAATGGCGGCGAAATCTCCGAGGCCATCACCTCCACCAGTGTCGCCATCAAACAGAAAATCGCTGCATCCGCCGGACCGCTCGAGCCCGCATTCCCGGGATATTGAGAACGGCCTGATCGCCCGCCCGCGTCAAAGGCACCTGTCAAAAAATTCTAACGCTACCGGCGCGAGGCCGGGACCAACAGGAGAGAGATAATGTTCAGGAAGATGGTTTTTGGCGCCGTTTCATTGCTCGCCATCGCGGCAAGCGCCGCTCACGCCCAGGATATCAAGGAATTCCGCATCGGCATCCTTGGCGGTGAAAACGAAGCGGACCGGCTGCGCAACTTTCAGTGCCTCGCCGATCACCTGAAGTCCGAATTCGGCTTCGAGAAGGTCTCGTTGTTCCCGGCCGCCGACTATGACGGCGTTATCCAGGGCCTGCTCGGCGGCACGCTCGATTTCGCAGAGCTTGGCGCGTCGGGCTATGCCAGCGTCTACCTCAAGGATCCGAACGCCGTGACCCCGATCCTCACCACCCAGCAGACCGACGGCGCGACCGGCTATTACTCGATCGGCCTTGCGCTGAAGTCGTCCGGCATCACCGACATCAAGTCGGCCAAGGGCAAGAAGCTCGGCTATGCCGACCCGGATTCGACCTCCGGCTACCTGATCCCGCTGACCCAGATCCCGAAGGACACCGGCGCTTCGAACGAAACCTTCTTCGCCTCGACCCAGTTCAATGGCGGCCACGAGAACAACCTTCTCGCGGTTCGCGACGGCAAGGTCGATGTTGCGGTTGACGACTCCTCGGGCATCGGCGACTTCAAGAACGGCTACACGTCCGGCACCTTCCACAAGGAAGTCGCCAAGGGCGCCGTGGACCCCAACGATTTCGTTGAAGTCTGGCGCTCCGGCTTGATCCCGAACGGCCCGCTGGTCGTGCGCACCGCACTCGGCGGCGACATGAGCGCCAAGCTCGCCAACTTCTTCACCGGCCTGCCGGCCAAGGACAAGCCTTGCTTCGAGGCCATCGAAGGCGGCGATTTCACCGGCTATGTTCCGGTGAAGCCGGACTTCTACAGCGTCATCGTCGAAGCCCGCAAAGCCGCGATCGGCGGCTGACGACAATTGCGAAAAGGACGGCGTCCATTAGAGCGACGTGCGTCCACTTGGACGCACAAAGTACGCTCTAACACTTAGATGCCGCATCGTGCTTTCCGAAAGTCGACTTTCGGGCCGATGCGGTCGCCGCCCTTTTTGTGTGTCCGCTCGTGACCCCGTATGACCTTCGCCGCTACAATTCGTTCAGACGCGGTCCGGCAGGCAGCAGACGCCTGGCGACGCCAGACGTCCTTGCGCCGGTTCTACACGGCGCTCGGCATCGGCTCACTGCTTGTCGCCATGTGCACAGCCATGTGGTTCGCCGACGAGGCCAATGCCGGACATTTCTTCGACCGGCTGCCGCACATACTGGATTTCCTTAGTTGGCTTGTTCCCAAGGACTGGAACGACGTCTGGCGGGCGCTGTTCGACATCGCATCGCCGCATGACAAGGGCAGCCAAGAGTTCAACTTCCCGCTTGGCCGCGTCTATCTCTGGGGCGGCTTTTATCTACCCGAATATTTCGAGCTGATGCTCACCACGCTTAACGTGGCGCTGGTTTCCACTTTCATCGGCTTTGTCTTTGCGGTGCCCTTTTCCTTCATCGCCGCGCGCAACTTGACGCCCAGTCCGATGCTCAGGCTCGTTGTCAAGCGCTTCATGGAACTGCTTCGCGCCTTCCCCGAGATCGTCATTGCCGGCCTGTTCGCAGCCATCCTCTCGACCGGCCCGGTCGCAGCCATCATCGCCATCGGCCTGCATTCCATCGGCGCCCTCGGCAAGCTCTTCTACGAGATCAACGAAAACATCGACATGCGCGCCGAAGAAGGCCTGCGCGCGGTCGGCGCCAACTGGTTCGAGCGCGTGCGCTTTGCCGGCCTGCCGCAAGTGCTGCCCAATTTCATGTCCTACACGCTGCTCAGGATCGAGATCAATGTGCGTATCTCGACCATTATCGGCGCGGTTGGCGGTGGCGGCATCGGCGAGGAACTGAAGCTCTCCATCTCGCGCGGCTTCGGCGCCAAGACGCTGGCATTGGTGCTGCTGCTGTTCACGACGATCTTCCTCGTCGACCAGTTTTCCGCCTGGCTACGCCGCAAGCTCGTCGGCGAGCAGGCATTCATGATGGGTGCCTGACCATGATCCCAAAAAGTGGATTCCGGTTTTTGGAAAAGATCATGGCAAATCAACAAGAAGACTGCCCATGGCCGCAATGACCGCCGATGAGATGCGGTCGATCGAGGAGCGCTTTCCCCAAGTGTTCCGGCGGCCCTTGTACAAACGCTTCGGCCCGCTGGTCCTGTTCACAGGCATCCTGCTCTATCTCCTCTACGCCTTGTGGTTCTTCAGCCTGCCGCAAGTGCTGAGGGAATCGCACTGGGAGCGCCTGCCGCTCTTCCTGACGCAATGGATCAGCTACGATCTGCAGCCGGAATTCCGTCTCGACCAGCCTCAGATCACACCCAGATACCCGCGTTTTTCGGCGCTCGGCGAAGACCCGCATCCCGATTGGGTCATCACCAACGCCAACGGTTCCTACACCATCCTGATCGACGGCCGGGCCAAATCGGTCATCTTCGACAAGACCGAGGCGACGCTGGTCGCCAATGGCCAGACGGTGCCGGTGTCCTTGGCCAGCGGCAAACCGGTAATATCCGGCCCGGTGCCGGAGTGGATCACCGCGCATGACGATGAGATCGTCGCCAGGATGGGCTTTGCCGGCGAGGTCCGTATAACCGTCGATCGCGTCAAGGTCCGCAAGCGCTTCCTCGGCTGGGCGAATTTCGTCTTCGACACACGCTCGCCCTTCTTCGGCAAGTCGCCCGGCGAGGTGGTCTCGTTGCTGGTGTCCGGACCCCAGCTCAAGCCGGGCACATCAAACATTGCGCTGGCCGCCGATAATATCTGGAACAACGCCCAATGGCAGCATGGCGACGTCTGGACGAAGCTGTTCCAGACCATCGTCATGGCGTTTCTCGGCACCTTGCTCGGCGGCATCGTTGCCTTCCCGCTCGCCTTCTTCGCCGCCCGCAACATCACCCCGAGCGGCCTGCTTAGCCAGGTGCTAAAGCGGTTCTTCGATTTCATGCGTTCGGTCGACATGCTGATCTGGGCGCTGTTCTTCACCCGCGCCTTCGGCCCGGGGCCGCTTGCCGGCAGCGCCGCGATTTTCTTCACCGAGATCGGCACGCTCGGCAAAGTCTATTCGGAAGGCCTCGAGAACATCGACGACAAGCCACGCGAGGGCATCCAGTCGACCGGCGCCAACGGCTTGCTGGTGCAGCGCTATGGCGTGCTGCCGGAAGTGATCCCGGTCTTCATCAGCCAGACACTCTATCAGTGGGAATCCAACACCAGGGGCGCGACGATCATCGGCGCCGTCGGTGCCGGTGGCATCGGCCTGAAGCTCTGGGAGGCCATGCGCACCAATTCCAACTGGGCCAATGTCTTCTACATGGTGCTCTTGGTCCTGCTCGTCGTTTTCATCTTCGACAACATTTCCAATTTCCTGCGCCGCCGCTTGAGCAGGACGATCCACGACTACAACCGGATCCAGGCCGGCCAGGGCTGACGGGGGGCGTTGCGCAGGCGTGCGGTTAGGGCGCCTTCCTCCATCCATTCCTGATATGCCTGTAGCCGTCGCGGTAAACAGCTTCCGGGCCTTCGGAAAAGTCGCGCCACACCTTGGTGGCCGCGGCCAGATCCTTCAGCGAACGCCCGAACGCCTCGATCGTCAGCCAATCGTCGTAGCCGCTCTTGCGAATGGCGGAGAAAGTCTCCTTCCAGGGGACGTGGCCGCGGCCCGGCACGCCGCGATCGTTCTCCGAAATATGGATATGGACGATGTTCTTGCGGTTGCGCATATAGGCGCCGATCGGGTCGGCCTCTTCGATGTTGGCGTGGAAGGTGTCGTACATCGCCTTGATGTGCGGCCGGTCGATCGCGTCGATATGCGCCGACAAATCGTCCATCGTGTTGAGCAGATAGCATTCGAAGCGGTTGAGCGCCTCCAGCCCGATGGTGATGCTCTTGTTGCCGGCATAGTCGCCAATGGCGCGTTGCGAAGCGATCGAACGTTTTTTCTCGGCCGCCGTCGGCCCGCTGCCGGAGAAGGCTCCGAGTGTCGAATGCAGCGGGCCGCTCAACGTGTTCGCGCCAAGCGCCTGAGCGCAGTCGATCGCCGATTTCATGTAGTCGATCCCGGCCTTGCGCGTCGAGGCATCCGGCGAGATCAAATTCATCGCCGGATCGCCCATCGCCGAGACGGCGGTGCGTTGCAGCCCGATACGGTCGAGCAGCTCGCCGAGTTTCCTGTAGTTGTCCGGCGTGCCGGAGAAGACCGGTATCTCGACGCCGTCGAAGCCGGTCGCCTTGATGTCCCTCAACAACGGCTCGTGTTTTTTCGAGACACTGGTCGTCCACAACAACATGCACATGCCGATTTTCATCGACGCCCCTCCCCTTTTTACGGCCGGGCTTGCTCCTCCGGCGACTTCGCCACAAGCCCCCTCATCCGGCCGCTTCGTGGCCACCTTCTCCCCGCCGGGGAAAAGAGGTGAACGCCAGCGCCAACGATCTCCTCTCCCCACGAGGAAAGGTCGGATTGCCCCGAATTGCCTTGCAATTCGGCTGGCAATCCGGGTGACGGGGACTCCCATTAACCGGGCGCAGCGATTAAAGCTTCGTCCACGCTCCGTTCTTCTTCGACGACTTCACGCAGGCCTCGATGAAGGCCATGCCCTCGACGCCGTCCTGCACGGTCGGGAAGACGACATCCTTGGCCGGCTTCCCGCCCTTCCGGCGCGCTGCACGAATAGCCCGCGCGGCTTCCTGATAGATGTTGGCGAAACCTTCGAGATAGCCTTCCGGATGCCCTGGCGGAACGCGGCTGACGCGCCCGGCGACGGGGAGCGCGCCGGCGCCATTACGGGTAATCAACTGCTTCGGCTGGCCGAACGGCGTGTACCAGAGATAGTTCGGGTCGGCCTGCACCCATTCGAGGCCGCCCTTCGAGCCGTAGATGCGCAATTTCAACCCGTTCTCGTGGCCGGGCGCCACCTGGCTTGCCCAGATCATTCCCTTGGCCGGGTGCGACCCGCCGACCGGCTTGAAGCGCAGCAGCACATTGATGTTGTCGTCGAGCAGCCTCCCCGGCACGAAGGCATCGAGATCGGCCGACAACGAATCGAGCTCCAGCCCGGAGACGAAACGGGCAAGGTTGTAGGCGTGCGTGCCGATATCGCCCAGCGCACCGCCGGCACCGGCCTGCTTGGGGTCTGAGCGCCACGCAGCCTGCTTCTGGCCGGTGGCGGCCAGATCTTCGGTCAGCCAGTCCTGCGGATATTCCGACTGCACGATGCGGATATCGCCGAGCTGTCCTTTGGCCACCATCTCGCGTGCCTGCCGCACCATCGGATAGGCGGTGTAGTTATGCGTCAGCACAAACACCTTGCCGGTCTTTTCGACCAGAGCCGCAAGCTTCTTTGCCTCGGCCAGCGTCGTCGCCAGCGGCTTGTCGCAGATGACGTGGATGCCGGCCTCGAGAAAAGCCTTGGCGGCCGGCACGTGCACATTGTTCGGCGTGACGATGGCCACCACCTCGATGCCATCCGGCCGCTTGGCCTCGGCCTTGGCCATCTCGGCATAGGAGCCGTAGCTGCGTGCCGGATCGAGCCCAAGCTCGGCCGCCGAGGCCTTGGCGCGCTCCGGATTCGACGACAAGGCGCCGGCAACCAGCACGAACTCGTTATCAATGCGCGCCGCGATGCGGTGCACCGCGCCGATAAAGGCGCCTTGTCCGCCGCCAACCATGCCGTAGCGGATCGGACCGCCTCCCGTTTCCGTCTTCGATGCGCCAACCATGATTTTCTCCCTCGTCACTGAAATATCCCTCCCTTGAGGGGAAGGTGGCCCGCAGGGCCGGGTGGGGTTGGTTCATGCCGAGCTCTACGCCCGGCGACCCCACCCCGATCCGCTGCGTGGATCGACCCTCCCTTCGAGGGGGAGGGATATCTGTGCTAGATCCCCATCATGCCGCGCAGCACCTTTTTATCGGTCGTGCCGCCGGCGAAGTCGTCGAATGCTTTTTCCGTCACCCTGATGATGTGGTGCTGGATGAAGGGAGCGCCTTCGGCCGCACCATCCTCCGGGTGCTTGAGGCAGCATTCCCATTCCAGCACCGCCCATGAATCGTAATTGTATTGGGTGAGCTTGGAGAAGATGCCGCTGAAATCCACCTGCCCGTCACCGAGCGAGCGGAAACGCCCGGCACGGTTGGTCCAGCTCTGGTAACCGGAATAGACACCTTGCCGCCCGGTCGGATTGAACTCGGCATCCTTGACGTGGAACGCCTTGATCCGCTCGTGGTAGATGTCGATGAATTCGAGATAGTCGAGCTGCTGCAGCAGGAAGTGCGACGGGTCGTAGTTGATGTTGCAGCGCTTATGGCCGCCGACCGCATCGAGGAACATCTCGAATGTCGCGCCGTCGAACACGTCCTCGCCTGGATGGATTTCGTAGCCGACATCGACGCCGTTCTCGTCATAAACGTCGAGGATCGGCTTCCAGCGCTTGCCGAGTTCGGCAAACGCTTCCTCGATCAATCCCGCCGGCCGCTGCGGCCAGGGGTAGAGGTATGGGAAGGCCAACGCGCCGCAAAACGACACCGACGCCTTGAGCCCGAGATTCTTCGACGCCTTGGCGGCGAACTTCATCTGTTCGACCGCCCATTGCTGCCTGGCTTTTGGATTGTTGTGCACCGCAGCCGGCGCGAAGCCGTCGAACTGCGCGTCATAGGCGGGATGCACCGCCACCAGTTGCCCCTGCAGATGCGTCGACAGTTCGGTGATCTCGACGCCGGCATCGGCGCAGATGCCCTTCACCTTGTCGCAATAGGCCTTGGAGGAGGCTGCCTTCTCGAGATCGAACAATCGGGCGTCCCATGTCGGGATCTGCACGCCCTTGTAGCCCAGACCAGCCGCCCATTTGGTGATCGAGGCCAGCGAATTGAACGGCGCGGCGTCGCCCGCAAACTGCGCCAGGAACAGACCAGGCCCCTTCATCGTCGTCGGCATCGGCATCTCCCTATGTTTCACGACCAAGCATAGCGCCGATTGAAAACAGGGCCAGCGTCTTTGGTCTCTTTGCACAGCGCGCTCAGCGCCGCTATTCTGGTATTACCAAATGCCGAAATCTGGTCAAGCCATTTGACGCGCTGCCGCGGTCCTGCAACCATGCCGAGTTAGGCCGCATGTTTAAGTATAATCAATAGCATAGACAGGAGCCAACGCTTGATGGCAGCACTTCTTGCCGTCCAGATGAAATTACTGTAGACCTCCCATCAGGCCCAATTGGTCGAACCAGTTTGCAAAAAATGCTGGGACGCCTTGGGGAAGAATCATGCGGCACGCTTCGGCAGAGTGCGCCGCAGGCGAACTGGTACAGGCGATTCTGGGAAGGATAGACCATGCATCTTTCGACGCACAATTGGATGCGGGCGGAGCCGCTGGAAACGACGCTCAAGCGCATCAAGAAATTCGGCTACGAGTCGATCGAGATCTCCGGCGAACCCGATCAGTACAAGCCCAAGGAGACGCGCGCACTGTTGAACGAGTACGGCATTCGCTGCTGGGGAGCGGTGACGCTGATGCTGGGCGAGCGCAATCTCGCCGCCAAGGACCAGGGCCAGCGCGAGCGCTCGGTGCAGTATGTCAAGGACGTGCTGACCATGGTCAGCGAACTTGATGGCGAGATCATCACGCTGGTTCCGGCCACCGTCGGCAAGGTGGTGCCGGACGGCACCGAGGAAGAGGAGTGGAAATGGGTGGTCGACGCCACCCGGGAATGCTTCACCCACGCCAAGAAGGTCGGCGTCAAGATCGCGGTCGAGCCACTCAACCGCTTCGAGACCTATCTGTTCAACCGCGGCGCCCAGGCACTGGCGCTGGCCGATGCGGTCAGCCCCGAATGCGGCGTCTGCCTCGACGCCTACCACATCCACATGGAAGAATTTAACGTCTACGACGCCATCCGGCAGGTCGGCAAGCGCCTGTACGACTTCCATGTCGCCGACAACAACCGCTTCGCCGCCGGCCTCGGGCAGATCGACTGGCCGAAGATCGTCGGCACGCTGAAGGAGATCGGCTATGACGGCGCGCTGACCAATGAATTCGTCGCCCCCGTCGACCGCACGCCGGCTGCCCCCTATCCCGACATGGTCGAACGCAACCCCGTCGACATCTCGCCGGAGCAGCTGAAATTCATTCAGGACCACGGCTCCAGCGTGCTCACGGAGAAATTCTACACCGACCAGATGCGCATCAACGCGGAAACGCTGCTGCCGCTGATCAAGTAGCCGAGCCGTTTGGAAAGAGCCCTTCCGCCTCACCGCGGCCGGGCCGAGGATGAACATGCGCATCAAGACGGTCCAAGCCTGGTGGGTCCGCATACCGATCGAAGCCGCGAAGCAGCACCGCAGCGACTTCGGTCAGGTGGCGACGTTCGACGCCGCCATCCTGCGCATCGAAACCGACGACGGGCTGGTCGGCTGGGGCGAAGGCAAGAATGCCGCCGGCAGCGCCGGCAGCTACGGCGCCCTTGTCCATTTGCTGAACTACGAGGTCGGCCCGCAGCTGGTCGGCCGCGACCCGGCCGACATCGGCGTCATATGGGAGATGCTCTATAATGGCACGCGCCACGACAGCGCCGCTCGCGCCGGCCACGCCATGCCGCAATTGGCGCGACGCGGCATGAGCATCGCCGCTATCAGCGCCGTCGACATCGCATTGTGGGACATTCTTGGCAAATCGCTCGGCGTTCCGGTCTGGCGGCTGCTCGGCGGCCGCAAGCTGGACCGCATGCCGGCCTATGCTTCCGGCGGCTGGGCCACTGCGGAAGCAATTGGCGACCAGCTGCAGTCCTACATCGCCAAGGGCGGTTTCAAGGCGCTGAAGATGCGCGTCGGCGCCATGGACGGCGCCCCACACATCTCGGCCGCTCGCGTCCGTGCCGCCAGACAGGCGCTCGGTCCCGATATCGACCTGATGGTCGACGCGCACGGCACCTACACGGTGGCCGAAGCCAAGCGCTTTATCCATCTCGCCGGCGACCTCGATCTCGCCTGGTTCGAGGAGCCGGTGATCGCCGACGACAAGCCCGGCATGGCCGAGGTGCGCGCCTGCGGTTCGATCCCGATCGCCACCGGCGAAAGCGAGGCGACACGCTATGCCTTCCGCGACCTCGCCGTGCTCAAATCCGCCGATATCTTCCAGCCGGATCCGGCCTTTTGCGGTGGCATCAGCGAGGCGATGAAGATCGGCACCATCGCCAGCGCCTTCAATCTGCGCTTTGCGCCGCATCTTTGGGCCGGCGCACCCTGCTTCTTTGCCGGGCTGCATGTCTGCGCCGCTTCGCCGGCGAGCTTCACCGTCGAATATTCGCTCGGCGCCAACCCGATGATCCACGATCTGATCGAAGAGACTGTCGAAGCAAAGGACGGTATGGTAGCGATCCCTGATAGACCCGGGCTGGGATTCACCATTTCGGAGCGGTTCCTGGAGGCGCACGCGCAACACGGCTGACATGAAAGAAAAGAACCTTCTCGCGGAACTCGCCGCCTATCTGTTCTCCCATTCGGACAAGGAGACGGGCCGCACGCCGTCGGAGCGCGAACTGGCAGAGCATTTCAGTGTCAGCCGCGGCCAGATCCGCGAGGCGCTGGCCATTCTCGAGGCCATGCGCATCGTCGAGCGACGGGCGAAATCCGGCATCTACATCGATACGAAGCAGGCGAGCGTCGAGGCGATGGCGCTGTTCGCCCGCGCCGGCCTGCCGCTCGATCCCGTCCAGATCTACGAGACGGTCGAGTTGCGCAAGATCCACGAGATCAAGGCCGCCGAACTTGCCTGTTCACGCGCCACCGAGGAGAATTTCGAGCGGCTGCGCGAGATCCTGAAGGCCTCCGAGGATCGCATCGCCGCCGGTGAAGGGCTTGCCCGGGAAGACCGCGAGTTCCACCTCGAGATCGTGCGGGCGACCAAGAACAGCGTCTTCCACAATATCTGCAGCGTCTACTACATGATGGGTGAACTGCGCCTGCCGATCTATTTCAACGATCCCGAACGCAGCGTGCGCTCCCATGCCGAGCATATCCAGATCTACGAGGCGCTGCTGCGCCGCGACGGCAATCTCGCCCAGGCGCTGATGAGCGCCCACCTGCAAGGCGCGGAAAGCTACTGGAAGGGGCTGATCGAGGGGCGTGGGGCGGAACCGGAAAGCCCTGCGCTCGAAAAGGCCTGAAATGCCCAAGATCCTGTCAACACACAGACTGCACCCTCGTGCCGCTTCCATGCTGACCGGGGCCGGCGAACTCGTCGTTGCTTCCGCCCTCGATGCGGCCACGCTGGCCGCCGAGGCGAGGAACGCCGATGTCATCATCGTTCGCGCTCCCTTGCCTGCGGCGCTTTTCGAAGGCGCGAAGAAGCTCAGGGCCGCAATCCGCCACGGCGCCGGGCTGGACATGGTACCGATGGAAGCGGCCAATGCGGCCGGCGTGCTGGTGGCGAATGTGCCGGGGGTGAACGCGCGATCTGTCGCCGAATATGTGATGTTCGCGGCGCTGGCGCTGCTTAGGCGCTTCCGTGTGTTGGACCGCGACTTGCGTGCGAAGGGCTGGCTGGCGGGCCGCGAACACACGGTGGTAGCCAGCGAGCTAGCGGGCAAGACGATCGGCATTGTCGGCCTCGGCGCGATCGGTCAGGCGGTTGGCCACATCGCCGCCCATGGGTTCGATCTGAATGTGGTGGCGACGACGCGCAGCATGCGGCCGGCGCCGGACAGGGTCGGCTTCCTGTCGATCGATGCACTCATCGAGCAGAGCGACATCATCGTTCTGTGCTGCCCGCTGACGCCCGAAACACGGGGGCTGATCAGCCGCGAGCGCATTGCGCGGATGAAGCCGGATGCGCTGCTGATCAATGTTTCGCGCGGGCCGGTGATCGATGACGACGCGCTGATCGAGGCCTTGCAGAAGGGGCGCATCGGCGGCGCTGCGCTCGATGTTTTTGCTACACAACCGCTACCGCCCAACCATCCTTATTTTGGCTTCGACAACGTCATCGTCACCCCGCACATGGCTGGGATTACCGAGCAGTCGATGATGCGCATGGGCGTCGGCGCGGCTGGCGAAGCCTTGCTGGTGCTGGCCAACAGATTGCCGGTCAATCTGCGCAACCCCGAAGTGGTCGAGCACTACCGGCGGCGGTTCCCTGCCGATTTCTGAAAGCGCCCCAATTTTCCCGAATTCGCCGGCGATGGTGCCGGCATGGCAAGCGTCACAAAATTTCTGCTGACCGCCGGCTTCTGCGTGGCGACGGCGCAAGCCTTCGCCAACGAACAGGGCAGCTACGTGTTCTGCGACAACGGCATACGCTGCCTGGCGGCGCCCTGTCCATCGAACAGCGCACTCGACCTTGCTGCTGGGAAGCTCATCAAAGGCGTTTCAATCGACATCGATCGCCTGCCGCAACAAGACAAGGCGCTCGATCTTTCAGACAAGCTCTATGCCGGCAAGGTCGTTGTTGTCGGCTCGATCGAGAACCGTACCCGGACCTTCAACGGCAAGCGGTACACCCTGCCTTGGCTGGTCGCCACCAGCATCGAACGCGCCGCCAAGGACAGCGAACGCGGCCACTGCTCGTCGCGCTGACACGCGCTATCCGATCAATTTGCAAGCAGCTCCTCCACGCCGGCTGCGATGCGCAGCAGGTGGTGGTCATGGCCATTGCGCGCCACCAGCATCAGCCCGGCCGGACGCGTCATTCCGGGCATCGGCAGCGAGATGGCTGATAGATCGAACTGGTTGGCGACCTGCGTGTTGCGCAGCAGAAGGCCTTCCATCCTGTTGCACAGCGCCTCGTCGCTGGTCATCGACACGATCGTCGGCGCCGTCACCGGTGTGGTCGGCAGGGCCAGCACGTCGACCGACGCCAGCCGGTCATCCATCGCGGCGGCCAGCGCCGTGCGGCGGCGCATTGCCCTGATATAAACCGTGGCCGGAATGGCGGCGGCGCGCGACAATGGCCCGCTTACCCGCGGGTCGACCGGCCTCGTCGCTCCCGCCGCCAGCCAGTCGGCATGGATCTCCGCCCCTTCCATCGCCGCGATCGACGCGCGTTGGGTTGCCACGCGCAGATCGGCAAGCAGGTCGTCGATCGACAGCTCCACAAGCCGTGAGCCGCTAAGCTCTATCTTGCGCAGACACCGGTCGAACGTCGTCGCGACCTCTTCCTGCGTATCATCGAACAGCACGCCGCGCGCAATACCGATGCGCAGGCCGTCCAGCGGCAGCGGCAACAGTGCCGCCAGGTTTTCGCCCGACATCACTGCATCGGCCGCGGCACATTCGGCGACGGTGCGGGCCAGCGGACCGATCGAGTCCAGCGTGGCTGACAGCGGAAACGCACCCGCAAGCGGCACGCGCCGCGCAGTCGGCTTGAAACCGACGACGCCATTCAGCGATGCCGGAATGCGCACCGAACCACCGGTATCGGAACCGATGGAGATTTCGCTGGTGCCTTCGCCCACCGAAACGCCGGCGCCTGAGGAGGAGCCGCCCGGAATACGGCTGGCATCGCTAGCATTGCCGGGCGTGCCATAATGTGGATTGACGCCGATTGCAGTAAAGGCGAACTCGGTCATGTTGGTCTTGCCGAGGATGATTGCACCGGCCTGGCGCAACTGTTGCACGACAATGGCATCCCGCAGCGCCGGCGCTGCGTTGGCGAGCAGCAGAGAGCCGGCCGTGGTCGGCTCGCCGGCGACATCGAACAGATCCTTGATCGAGACGATCGCCCCATCGAGCGGCCCGAGCGTGACGCCGGCTTTTCGCCGCGCATCGGTGGCGTCCGCCGCCGCCCGTGCGACTTCCGGGTAGAGCTTTACGAAAACCCTCTCATCGTCGACGCGAGCGGCAAGAGGCGAAAGAATTGCTTCGAGGTGATCGCGGGCTGATTGCATTTTTCGGTGTCGGACTCCGCGCGCTTGCAACGTCTTAAGGTAGCAGCCAGAAACTGGCCGCAGGAGACATAGCCCGGCGCGGTCGGATTTGCACCTGTCGAACCGAAGGAGGAAGGCCCGATGCTCTACCAAGGCAGCTGCCACTGCGGCAAGGTCGCGTTCGAGGTCGAAGGCGAGCTGACCGGAGCCGTTCGGTGCAATTGCTCGATCTGCTCGCGCAAGGGTGCACTGTTATGGGCAGTTCCGCATGAGAGCATGCGGGTGCTTGCCTGGGGCGATGATCTCGGCCGCTACAGCTTCGGCAACCATGTCATCGCCCACCGCTTCTGCCGCAGCTGCGGCATTCACCCCTTCGCCGAGGATGTCGGCGAAGGGAGCGGGCGAAGTGCCTATATCAATATCAATTGCATCGAGGCGTTGGACGTCGCCGCCGTGCCGGTCTTCGACTTCGACGGCCGTTCCGTTTAGGCCTTGGGGTCGTCGATCGGCTTGGGGCCAAGGAAGAACGCCGCCAGTGCCGCAAGCAACGTCGCCGCCGCGCAATAGGCGAAGGCGGTGGCAACGCCGGTATTGTCGACCAGCAGGCCGCCGAAGACGGCGCCCAACGCGATGGCGACCTGGAACGTCATAACCATGAGCCCACCGGCGCTTTCCGCCTGATCGGGGGCGGCCCGCACCAGCCAGGTCTGCAGCCCGACTGGGACGGCGCCGAAGGCAAAGCCCCAGCTGGCCACTGCTATTGCAGCCACGACGGGTGAACCTCCGACCACCAGCAGCAGGAGCGCCGAAAACGCGATCAGCAGGGGCGCCAGGCTGACGGCTGCCTTGAGGCTGCGTTCGGCAATTAAGCCGCCGGCAAAATTGCCGAAGAAGCCACCAATGCCGTAGGCGAGCAGCACAAGCGAGATCGTCTCGATGTCCAGCGCGGGCACCTTCTCGAGAAACGGGCGGACATAGGTGAAGCCGGCAAAATGTCCCGAGGCGACCAGTAGTACCACCAGCAGTGCCACCCTGATCATCGGCCGCTTCATCACCTCCAGCAGCGTGCGAAAACCGCCGTACCTGCAGGCGGCAGCTTCGGAATGGTAGCCACCTGCACCAGCAGCGCCAGCGCTCCGACCACGGCGGCGATCATGAACGCCGTCCGCCAGCCCCAGATGTCGCCGACATAGGCGCCGACCGGAGCCGCGCAGACCGTCGCCACCGAAACGCCGGTGAGAATGATCGACATGGCGCGCGGCATCAGCCGCATCGGAACGAGCCGCATCGCCATGGCTGCCGACATCGACCAGAAGCCGCCAAGACTGATCCCGAGCATGATGCGGGCAATCAGAAGAACGGGAAGCGAGGACGCAAACGCGGCCACCAGGTTTGACAGCACAAGCAGCACCGTCAGCGCCCACATGACCAACCTGCGGTCCAGCCGCTTGGTGACAATGGCCATGGTCGGCGCCGCAATCGCGCCAATGACGGCGGTTGCCGTTACCGCCTGCCCGGCGGCGCCTTCGGTGATGCCGAGATCCTGCGCAAGCGGCGTCAGCAGGCTGGCAGGCAGAAATTCCGCGGTCACCAGGCCGAAGACTCCGAGCGCCAGGGAGACCACTGCCCCCCATGCGGGCTCGGATCGTTCGCCGGTTTCCGATGGGTCGAGAACGGCGTCCATGACGCCTGTCGCGGGTTCGGTCATGAGGGATCTCCGATCTGGTTGCAGCGCAGCATCTGGCTGCAGTGCAACATAGGGAGTGACTGTCTGGAGTTTCCATGCTAGAAACACCATTATGCTTGACCGTTCGTCCAAAATCCCCGTCACCGGTGATCCGCTGACAGACATATTGCGCGGATTGCGCCTCGAAGGCGTCGATTACGGCCGTTGCGAGATGAAGGAACCCTGGGGCATCCATTTTCCGGCTCAGGCGGCGGCACGGTTTCATTTCATCGGCCGCAAAGGCTGCTGGTTGCTGCAGCCGTCCGGCGAATGGGTGGAACTGAAGGCTGGCGACGCGGTATTGTTGCCGCGCGGCTCAGCCCACACGCTGGCGAGCGAGCCGGGTACCGAGGCGGCGCCGATCCACGGCTATGAGGTCGAGGAAATCTGCAAGGGTGTCTATTGCATGTCGAATGACGGCATGCCCGGCTGCCGTCCGGGGACCTTGCTGTTTTTCGGCAGCATGTATTTCAATCTCGATGGCTTGCACCCCTTGCTCGGCATGATGCCGGACGTGATGCGCGCACATGAGTTGGAGGCCTATGAGCCAGGTATCCCGCATTTGCTGGAAGCGATGGCCCGCGAGGTGACGATGGAGCGCGTCGGCTCCGGCGGCATCCTGGCGCGGCTGGCCGATGTGCTCGCCGCGACCGTCATCCGCTCATGGGTCGAGCGCGGCTGCGGCGACTCTTCCGGATGGATTGCGGCGGTCAGGGACCGCGAGATCGGGCGGGTGCTGGCCGCGATCCATCTGGAACCGAACCGCGACTGGACGGTGGAAGCTCTGGCGAAGATGATGGGTGCCTCGCGATCAGGTTTCGCCGAGCGCTTCGCAACCATTGTCGGCGAAACACCGGCAAAGTACGTCACGCAGGTGCGGATGCACCAGGCGAGGCAATGGCTGGTCCGCGACCGGCTCAAGATTTCCGTCGTCGCGGCTCGTCTCGGCTACGAATCGGACGCCTCCTTCAGCCGCGCCTTCAAACGGGTCATCGGATCGCCGCCTAGCCATTTCCGGGCCGAGGAACAGGCTGATATCCGCCAGGCCGGCTAAACGTTGGCCGGGTTATTGCTCGGTGATGCAGGCCGAGCCGGCGCTGCTCTTGCAATATTTACCGGAAGCCCCGCACCTGCCATCCGAGACTTCCACGACGGTGCCGCTCAACAACAGCTTGCAGTCGCTGGTGGACAGATTGACCGTGCCGTTGAGATCCTTGATCTTCTTGGCGTCGACCTTCGCGCCGGCGACAACTTTCTTGGCTGCCTGCGCCTCGCCCAGATGCGCCGCCGACAATCCCATACCGGCGACGAGTAGGATCGTCGCAAAACCGCGAAATAGAGTTCCCATAGCCAACCCTCCGTTTTGGGCCTCCAAATTGGGCTTGCAAAGCCCGTTTGGGACCAAAGGATCAGCCTATTCGACAAATCGGAGCATCCGCATCCCCCGTATGGGGGATGACGGGAAGACTCGAGCATTTAGCAGCCAAGGGAATCACTCGACGTCGCACAAATGCGGCTAAAACACATGGTTTAGAGCGGTATGCACGGCTCGATTTGAACGCATCCGTTCTAGCTGCAGCAAAGAGGCTTGTACTTAGCCGGCGTGACGCAGGCTTATTCCGCTGCCCTTGTCGAACAGCACCACCTTGTCCGGGTTCCAGGCAAAGCGCACCGGCTGCTCTATCTGCACGTCGGTCCTGGCCGGCACGGTGGCGCGCAGCATGGTGTCGCCGACCCGCAGCGTCAGGATCTTTTCGACGCCATGGTTCTCGACATCGTGGACCCGCGCCTCGACCGGCGCGCCGGTCTCGAGATAGACGTCTTCAGGGCGAATTCCGAAGACGAGCGGGCGACCGTCGGTCGCCGCGCCCGTCTTTTGGGGGGGGGGGGGGGGGGGGGGGGGGGGGGGGGGGGGGGGGGGGGGGGGGGGGGGGGGGGGGGGGGGGGGGGGGGGGGGGGGGG